>DATDOY010000159.1:0-2967 GCA_035293045.1 Acidimicrobiia bacterium | reverse complement strand
CTCGTCTACTGCGTCTGCGGTGTCGCGTTGTGCCTGGTGAGAGCGTCGCGCGCGTCTGCCGAGACGACCCCCGCGTGCCACTCTCGACCGAAAAGATTGGCAAGCGGATTGGCAAAATCGCCACCACCCTTTGGCGGTGGCGTCATGTCGTGTGCGATCAACGCTACGCCTGTCAACGGCCAAGTTGTGGTCCCCGCTGGTGGCCAACTGAAAGTCCCCACCCCTCGGGTGTTCATCGTGTCTTTGGTCGGGTGACGCCTCCTCGGGCTCGGGCTTCGCGCATGCGGTAGGACTCGCCGTCGGTGACGACGACGATGCTGTGGTGCAGGAGCCGGTCGAGGAGGCTGCCGGCGGTGGTGTGTTCGGGCAGGAAGCGTCCCCAGGCGTCGAAGGGCCAGTGGCTTGCGATGCCGAGCGCGCGGCGTTCGTAGGCGGCGGCAACGAACCGGAACAACAGCTGCGCGGCGGTGTCGTCAAGCGGTGCGAAGCCGAGCTCGTCGACGATCACGAACTCGGCGCGCAGCAGGTTCTCGATGACACGGCCGACGCTGTTGTCGGCGAGACCGCGGTAGAGCGTCTCGACGAGCTCGGCAGCGGTGAGGTAGCGGACGCGGTGGCCGGCGTCGACCGCCGCGTGGCCGAGGGCGACGAGGACATGGCTTTTGCCGGTGCCGGCGGGCCCGATGAGGCAGACGTTCTCCGGGGCGCGCAACCATTCGAGCGACGCGAGATAGTCGAACGTCGCTTTCGGGATCGACGACGCGGCGACGTCGAAGTCGTCGAGGGACTTGGTGACCGGGAACGCGGCGGCCTTGAGCCGGGCCCGGGCGTTCGACGCGTCACGCGCCGCGATCTCGGCGTCGACGAGAGTGCGGAGCAGTTCCTCGGGCGCCCATCGCTGCGTCTTGGCGGTGACGAGCAGCTCGGGGGCGAGCTGTCGCATGGCGGCGAGCTTCAACCTGCGCAACCCGGCGACGAGATCCGGAGCGAGTGTCGGTGCCGGCGCGGTCATCCGAGCTCCTCGATCGCGTAGGCGCTGAGCGCGCGTGTCGGGACATGGGGCAGCGGGATCACCAACGCGTCACCAGCTGGCGTGATCGTCGGCAGCGCGGTTCCCGCCGCGAGGATCGAGCGGATGTCACCGGCCCGCCAGCGACCGAACGCGACAGCACGTTCCAGCGCGCCGACGAGCGCGTCGCGACCATGGGCTGCCTCAAGTCCGGCGAGAACCTCGAGTTCGGCGGCGAGCTTCGTCACCCCGGCCGCGGCAGCACCTTTGAGCCACGCTTCAGCCACGGGGCCGAGCAAGCAGAACGCCTTCTCGTTCGCCGTGCGCGGGCGGACCGCCCGCCGTGGTGTCGACGGCCGTGCGCTGCCGTAGTGCTCATCGAGGATCGACGCCTCGCCCGGCGCCACCACGACGTGGGTGGCGACGTTCTCGCCGTCATGGCTCACGTGCACCTCGCCGTCGAGGACGGCGACCTCGACGTGGCGGCCGATGAGGCGGGTCGGGACCGAGTAGCGGGCCGACCCCAACCGGATGCACGACAGCCGGTCGACCTTGCGCATCGTCGGCCGTCCGATCCGAGCGCGCAGCGACGGCAACGGGAACATCACCTCCCGCTCGGCGACGACACGCTCGGCCGGCACCGCGCAGATCTCCGAGTGCATCACCGCGTTGACCTCCTGACACCACCCCGCCGCCGCGGTGTTGGCGCCGGCCAGATCACCGACGTGCAGTTCTGCGGCCACGATCAGGTCGGTCTTGGCGTAGCCGACGAGATGCTCGACGATGCCCTTGGACTCCGGGTCGGCCGCCTCGCAGAAGTCGGGCCGGAACCCGTAGTGCGTAGCGAAGCGCACGTAGTCCGGTGTCGGCACCACCACGTTTGCGACCACGCCGCCCTTCAGACAGCCCATCCGATCGGCGAGCACGACCTTGGGGACCGCGCCCAACTCTTCGAAGCATTCCGCCAGAAGCCGCAACGTCGTCTCGGCGCGTTCATCCTCAGCGAAGCGAACGAACCGGTAGCGGCTCCACGCCAACACGGCGCAGAACACGTGCAGGCCGGCTTCGTTGCCCCAGTCGATCACCAGCGTGTCTCCCGGTGACCACACCGCCGGCCGGCGACCCCGATGATGCTCGACCCGCCACGCCCGCTTCGCCTCCGCGACCAGCCGCCGGAAGTTCCTCGCCGACCCGGCGTAGCCCGCAGCGCGTGCCTCCGGCAGCAGTCGCTTCGCCGTGATCCGCCCCTGCGTCTTGGCGACCTTGGCCTTCACGATGCCGCGCACGACGTCGTAGTTCCGTCGACGCCGACGACGCGTCCGCTTCTTCGGTTCGACCAGCTCACCCCGCTCAGCTGCGTCGACGATCCGCTTCACCGTCTTGTGGGTCATGCCGCACAACGCGGCCGCACCCCGATACGTGCCCACCTCGCGGTAGGCGGCGATCACGTCCATCTTCTCCTTCGCTGACTTCAATGAGAACGCTCCCTGGGTGGTGGCCGGTGCTGGTTCGCACCGCCACCGTCACCGCCCAGGGGGCACTCAACGTGGACCCGTCAACGAGGAGTGGGGACTTCTACCTGGCCACCACCGGGGACCTCGACGTGGCCACCAGTGGGGACTTTCTCATGGCCACGGACACCGATACGCCTGCAACAACCGGGCAACTTCAGAGGCCGCCACGGCAGTCGTCGTTATCGATTCTCTTCGCACATCATCCTCGCTCTATGGCGCGCACAAGGCGCGTCGCTTTTACGGGTCACGTGTCGCGATGCGTGCCGGTGCGTACGAGCTCGGATGTGGGAGCGATTCGCGAATGGCAATCGGCGACTACGAGGGACGATGACGGCCGCCGATTGGCTTTGCAACCGTGTCCGAACGGGATCCGCGTTGGCCGGACGGCTAAGTCGGCGGTGACGCGAGTCGGTTGCGAAAGCCCAGGTCGCGGCACGTATTTGT
>DATDOY010000158.1:0-10293 GCA_035293045.1 Acidimicrobiia bacterium | reverse complement strand
GTGCGTATGGCGTCGCGCTATGCGCGACGCCATACGCACACCCTCCATGCCCACGCGCGCCCCGTCGGGCGAGCCGGGAGAATCGGGTCGGTAAGGCGGGTTAGGGGAGGCGGTCGTCGAGGAGGCGGTTGAGGGTTTGGGGGTCGGCCTTGCCCTGGGTCTGTTTCATCAGTTGGCCCATGAGGAAGCCCCGGATCTTCTTGCGCTTGCCCTCGTCGCCCTCGCGGTAGGCAGCGACCTCGTCCGGGTGGCCCGCCACCACGGCGTCGACGGCCGACGCCAACTCGCCCTCGTCGGACTCGTTGGCCAGTCCCTCGCGCTCGACGATCTCGCGGGGCGACCCCTCCCCCGCCAACACCTTGTCCAGCACCTGCTTGGACACGGTCTTCGAGATCGTTCCGTCGCCTTCGAGCGCCACGAGCTCCGCGAGGTGCCCGGCCGACAGCGCCGACACGTCGGGCGTGTTGATCACGATGTTCGCCACGCGCTTCGCCGGCGCGCCCAAGGCGACCGCGGCCTCGGCCAACCCAATCTTCTCGGGCGAGGCGAGCAGCGTCCGGGCGTCGTCCTCGCGGATCTCCCACTCCGCGATGAGACGGGCGCGTCGCGCTGCGGGCAGCTCGGGCATCGTCGCCCGGACGCGGTCGCGCCACTCCGCGGTCGGACGCACCGGCACGAGGTCGGGCTCGGGGAAGTACCGGTAGTCGAACGCCTCTTCCTTGGAGCGCATCCCCTTCGTGCGCCCGTCGCCTTCGTCCCAGTGACGCGTCTCTTGCACCACGGCCTCGCCGGCCTCCAGCAGGCCGCGCTGGCGCTCGACTTCATAGTCGAGGGCGCGCCCGAGTGAGCGGAGCGAGTTCATGTTCTTGACCTCGACCTTGGTGCCGAACTCCGACGCGCCGTCTGGCCGGAGCGACACGTTGGCGTCGATCCGCAGCGATCCCTCCTCCATCTTCACGTCGGAGACGCCGAGCGCCTCGAGCGTCGCCCGCAGTTCCTGCACATACGAGCGCGCCTGCTCCGACGACCGGATCTCGGGCTCGCTCACGATCTCCATCAGCGGCACGCCGGCCCGGTTGTAATCGACGAGCGAGTACTCGGCGTCGTGAATGCGCCCTGTCGGACTGATGTGCGCGGTCTTCCCCGTGTCCTCCTCGAGGTGCGCGCGGTGGATGCCGACCGCCGTGCCGTCGACCTCGAGCCGACCATTCACCAAGATGGGCTGCTCGTATTGCGACACCTGGTAGTCCTTCGGCATGTCGGGATAGAAGTAGTTCTTCCGGGCGAAGATCGACTCGGCCGGCACCTCGAACTCGAGGGCCTCCCCCAGCCGGAGCGCGAACTCCACGACGCGCTCATTGAGGACGGGCAGCGAGCCCGGCAGGCCGAGGCACACGGGACACACGTTGGTGTTGGGCGCCGCGCCGAACTCGTTGGGGCACGAGCAGAACAGCTTCGTGCGCGTCGACAGCTCGCAGTGCACCTCGAGTCCGATGACCGTCTCCCAGCTCATGACGCACCCCCCGCGAGGGCGGGGGTCGCGGCGAACGCGAAGCCGTCCTCCAGCGCCTTCGCCGCACGGAACATCGGCGCTTCCCCGAGGGCGGGCGCCATCACTTGGATCCCGATGGGGAGCCCGGTGGCGTCGAGCCCGGACGGGATCGACACCGCGCAGGCCCCGGTGAGGTTGACGGGAATGGTGCACACGTCGCAGAGATACATCGTGAGCGGGTCGTCGGTCTTGGCGCCGATGGGAAACGCCGTCGTCGGCGACGTCGGCGACAGCAGCACGTCGAAGCGCTCGTAGGCGCGAGCGAAGTCGTCGATGATGAGCGTCCGCACCTTCTGCGCCTTGCCGTAATAGGCGTCGTAGTACCCGGCCGACAGCGCGTACGTGCCAAGCATGATGCGGCGCTTCACTTCGGCCCCGAAACCGGCCGCACGCGTCGCCGCGTTCATGCCCTCGACGTCGGGGCCGTCGACGCGAAGGCCGTAGCGCACGCCGTCGTACCGAGCCAGGTTGCTCGACGCCTCGGCCGGGGCGATCAGGTAATACGCCGACAGCCCATAGGTCGTGGACGGCACGGATGCCCGGTCGACCGTGGCGCCGGCCTTCTCGAGCAGTCGCGCTGCGTCCTCGACGGCGCTCCGGACTTCGGGGTCGATCCCTTCGACGTCGGTCAATTCGCCAACGACTCCGACCCGTAGCCCCTCCACGCCGCGATCGATCTCCTGCACCAGGGGGTCGGGGGCTGTCGGGATGGAGGTCGAGTCGCGCGCATCCGGGCCCCAGATCGACTCGAGCAGCAGCGCTGCGTCGCGCACGTCGCCGGCGAACGGCCCGATCTGGTCGAGCGACGACGCGAACGCGATGAGGCCGTACCGTGAGACGCGTCCGTAGGTCGGCTTCACTCCGACCACCCCGCACAACGATGCCGGTTGGCGGATCGAGCCGCCGGTGTCGCTCCCAATGCCGAGCGGTGCCATCCCCGCCGCTACGGCTGCGGCCGAGCCCCCCGACGAGCCGCCGGGCACGCGGTCAAGCGCCCAGGGATTTCGCGTGGCACCGAAGGCGGAGTTCTCGGTCGACGAACCCATGGCGAACTCGTCGAGGTTGGTCTTGCCGATCGGGATCCCGCCAGCGGCGCGAATGCGGTCCACCACCGTCGCGTCGTAGGGGGGGCGCCAGCCCTCGAGGATCCGAGAACTGCACGTCGTGGGGATTCCGCGCGTGCACATGTTGTCCTTCAGCGCCACCGGGACCCCGGCGAGTGGGCCCGGGTCCTCGCCCGCTGCCACCCGACGGTCGATCTCGTCGGCGGCGGCGCGGGCCTCGTCGCCGAGCACATGAAGAAAGGCGTGGACGTCGCCGTCGACGCGGGCCACCTGGGCGAGGTGTTCGTCGACGACGGAGCGCGCCGATCGTTCACCCGCCCGCACCGCCGCCGCGATGTCGAACGCCCGCTCGCTCACTGCGCCTCGTCGAGAATGCGGGGCACGCGAAATCGGCCGTCCTCGACGTGGGGTGCTTGGGCCAGCACCTCGTCGCGGTCGAGGCAGGGGCCGGACTCGTCGGCCCTCAGGACGTTGTCGAAGGGAACGGGATGCGAGGTGGGGGGTACGTCGTCGATGTCGAGCGCCTCGATGTCGGCGGCGTGGTCGAGAATCGCCGCAAGCTGCCCGGCGAACTGGTCGACCTCGGCGTCGTCGATGCGGAGCCGGGCGAGTTTGGCGACGTGGCGAACGTCGTCGCCGGTGATGCGAGGGGCCATGCGCCGAGTCTACGAAGGAGGCGCCGCCCCCGTTCGTGTGTGAGTGCCTGCCCGGCGTCAGCCGGGCAGGCACTCACACACGCGTTGCGCTCTGCGGGCGCGCGGGCGGCGAGACTGGCGGCGAGACTGGCGGCGAGATTTGCGGCGAGACTGGCGGCGAGATTCGCGGTGAGATTTGTGGCCCGTGCGCCGCGTCAGAACCAGGTGAGGATGGAATCGAAGATCGCCAGCAGGCGCTCACCCACCAGCGACACGCCGGCGATGATGACCACCGCGATCAGCGAGGCGAGGAACCCGTATTCGATCGCCGTCGCGCCGGTTTCGTCGCTCCGGTCCTCAAGGATCCCCGGTCGCCACGGTTGCCGTGTCATGACTACTGATCGACAGAACAGCCGCGAATGCACGGTGCGGCCGGCAAAACCTCACTCGTAGGGGTCGTCGGGGCCTTTGGGGTGTTTCCACCAGTCGTCCGGCGCCGCGCTCCACTGCGGATCCTCGTAGATGCAGTCGACCGGGCACACCGGAACGCACTTCCCGCACCCGCTGCACAGTTCCGGCACGATGATCACGTCGATCCCGTGGTTGAAGATCGCGCCGAACTGCGGCGGGCAGTGCCGGATGCACGTGTCGCAGTTGATGCACTCCGCCATCTCGATGCGGAGCGGGACGAGCTTCCACTTCTCGTTGCGCTCCCGCGCTACGACCCGCTCGTCCCTCGTCGAGGCATCCGCCATGCCGACGACGATACAGGCTGGGCCCCCGATCTTGACCCGCTGGTCAGGCGCAAGTTCAATACCGGCCGGTGGAACGACGGCTCACGCGCCAAGGCGAGGCTCGCAAGGCGGAACTGCTCGCGCACGCGGCGCGCCTCTTCGCCGAGCGCGGCTACCAACAGACCCGGGTCATCGACATCGTGCGGTCGGCCGGCGTCGCCAAGGGCCTCTTCTACTGGTACTTCGACAACAAGGACGCCCTGTTCCGCGAGTTGATCGGCGAGATGCGCGAGCGCCTGCGCGCCGAACAGACTGTTGCCCTCGTCGGCGTCGGCAGTCCGCTCGGGCGGCTGTTCGCGGGGACGCTGGCGTCGGTCCGCTTCCTCGCCGCCCACCGCGAGCTCTACGCCCTGATGCAGATCGAGGGCCAAACCGGCGACGCGTTCACCGACGAACTGCGCGAGACGACCACGGCCCACGCGCGCGACACCGGCACCCTCATCGAAGCCGGTCAGGCCGACGGCACGATTCGCGCCGACGACGACCCGACGACGCTCGCCCACGCCGTGCTGGCCACGGTGATCCACCTCGTCTACTTCCAACGGACCGGGCGCGTGGAGGAGTCGGTCGACGGGCTCGCCACGACGGCAGCGCGGTTCGTCACCCACGCCATCGCTGCGACGGGCCAAGATGCGCACGCCGCAGAGCGGGAAGCCATGGGGGCGTTCGTCGCCATGGCCACGAACTAGGAGGACGGTTGGCCCAGCCCCGAAAGTCAGGCCCGAAGGGCAACGGCGCGAACCGCCGGATCCGCGACCAGCACCACGAGTCGGTGGGAGCGGGGGACGTCGACACGATCGTCGAAACCGACGAAGACGTGGCCACTGGCGTGTCGGGCACGCCGCTGCCGGGCGAAACACCGACCGCGATCGTGCATGACGCGGATCAAGAGCGGTCCGACAAGTACCTGAAGTCTCTGTTCTGGCTTCTCATCGCGGCCACGTTCTTCGAGGGCTACGACGGCGCGATCCTCTCGCTCGTCGCCCCCGACATCCAAGACACGTTCGGCGTGGGTGAGAGCACGTTCGGCGTGGCCCGGGGCCTCATCGAGCTGGGGCTCTTCTTCGCCTTCTTCGTCGCCCGCCTCGGCGACCGGTTCGGTCGTCGCACGCTCCTGTTGTGGTCGGTCTTCGGCTACACGGTGTTCACCACGCTCTCGGCGATCTCATGGGACCTGTGGTCGTTCACCTTCTTCCAGTCGGCGAGCCGCGTCTTCCTCGGCGCCGAGTACGCCGTCGCCATCACCATGATCGTGGAGGAGTTCCCGCTCACCCGTCGCGCGGGCGCGCTCGGGCGATTGCTTCTCGGCGCCGCCGCCGGAGCGCTGATCGTGGCGGTGCTCCTCGTGCTCGGAATCGACCAAGGCCCGCTCGAGTGGCGGACCCTCTATCTCGTCGGGATCCTGCCGCTCCTCGTCCTCGGGTGGTTCCGCCGACGCGTCAAAGAGACGCGCCGGTTCGTCGAATACCAACAGACCATCGAGGCGGGCGAAACCGTCCGCCAGATCAGCTTCTGGGAGCCGTGGCGTCCGGAGTTCCGAGGCAGCCTGCTGCTCGTCGGCACGGTGCATCTCCTGCGATCCCTTCCGCTCTTCGCGTCGACGTCGTGGTTCTTCTTCTACGCGCAGCGCGAGGCGGGCGTCGATCGCGAGCTGCTGTTCGTGATGTTCATCGCCGCGTACGGACTCGGCATCGGGGGCTACGCCTTCTGCGGCTTCCTCATGGAACGCGTCGGACGCCGACCCACCGCCATCGTCTACGGAATCGGATCGGTCGTGTTCCCCCTCGCGCTGTTCCAAAACCGCGAGCCCGCCCTCGTCGCGCTCTTCCTCATCCTCGGCGTGTTCTTCGGACTCGGGCAGGCGCCGCTGTTCGGGGCCATGGCCACCGAGTTGTTCCCCACCTACATCCGCAACGCCGCGGCGGCGTGGGCCCGCAACGTGTTCGAAATCGCCGGTTTCATCTTCGGCCCCCTCCTCGCCGGCACGCTGGGCGACCACTACTCCGGCGCCTTCGGGTCGGTGGGCGACACCGTCAGCTTCTTGTTCCTCCTCGGCATCCCCGGCCTCTGGCTCCTGTGGCGGTACCTCCCCGAAACACGCGGGAAGGAACTCGAAGACATCACCGTCGAGGTGGCCGGCGTCGCGTCCGATCTGTTGCTCACCGACGAGGACGCGGTGGCGCGAGCGCGGTCCAACGGCCGGCGGACCCAGTCGCGAGTGCTGCTCGGTGTGGCCGCAGGGATCGCCGTGTTCGGGCTGATCATCGTCGGCCTCGGCGCCGCCGGGCAGGCCGTGCGTCGCCCCGAGGGCGCCGCCGAGCGTTTCTTGCGGGGCGTGTCCGACGAGGACGACGAGCTGATCGACAAGTACGGCTCGGCCGAGCTGGGTGCTCATCTCACGACGCTCGCCGGGTGGGAGCGCGAGGACGACGACGAGGACTGGTTCGAAGCCTCGGAGATCGGCCGCGCCGTGCCGGGAGCGGCCGACGCCGGCGAGGCGCGGATTCCGTTCCGGATCGTGCGCCAGGACGGCGCCGACACGCAGGTCTTCGGTTACGTCGTGGTCGTCGAGCAGGCGTCGGACGACGATCCCAAGCCGTGGCGGTCCGTCGCGTTCGAGTTCGATGCGAGCATCGAGAACACGATCGTCGCCAAAGACGCCCCCGACCCGCCCATCGCCAAGCTCGTGCCGTCGGGCGGCGGGCCCGAGCCGACCGAGACGTCCGGATCAACCTGGCTCTACGGCGTGGGCGGCGCCATCGTCCTTGCCCTCCTCATCGAGGCGCTCCTCAAGGCGGCGGGCGGCGTGCGCAAGCAGGCTGGACAACCCGTGGGGGGCGGTGCGTAAAGTTCTAGACCGACGGGTCAAGTTTTTGTCACCCAGCAACCGAGCAAGCACAGGAGGAAATGCCGTGGCCTACCAGTTCCTGTCCGACGAGTGGTTCGGAGAGGTCAAGAGCCTGATCGACCAGCACGGGACCGGCGACGCCCCGGCCCAGGACATCATGGTGAACCTCGTCATCAGCGACACCCCGTTCGACGCCGACAAGGAAATGCACATGGGCTCGAAGGGCGGCACGCCGGACTGGGGCGACGGCCACACCGACGGCGCCGACGTCACCCTGACCCTCGACTACGAGACGGCAAAGAACATCTTCATCTCGGGCGACCAGCAGGCCGGGATGCAGGCGTTCATGGCCGGCAAGATCAAGGTGCAGGGCGACATGACGAAGCTCATGATGATGCAGCAGGGCGGAGGGGCCGGCGGCAACCCCGAACTGCAAGCAGCCATCCAGGGGATTACCGAATAGCCATTTGCAAGGGTGTGCGTACCACGTCGCGCATAGCGCGACGTGGTACGCACACCAAGCTCGCTACGAGTCCTCGGGGGCGGGGCCGGGCGGGTCGAACGCCGGGCGCACCACGCGGTTCGGGATGAAGAAGGCCGCGGCGAGGCCGACCATCGACACCACCCCGGCGACGAAATACGAGAACGAGTAGGCGTCGGCGCTCGCCGCCACGCCGCTCCCCGCCTTGACGGCGACCATCGCCTGCATGAGGGCGATCCCCATCGACTGCCCCGCCGACACGAACATCGCCAGGGCGCCGCTGGCCGCGGCGAGATCGCCCGGGTCGGCCACGTTCGTGACCGTCGCCGAGGCCTGCGGGCCGATGAGACCGAGGCCGAACCCGGCGATCACCAGCCCGGGCAGGATCCCGGCGAGATACGACGTGTCCGCGTCCACCGTGGCGAGGAGGAACGTCGAGCCCACGATGCACACCATCCCGGCGACCGCCATCCGCCGTCCGCCGAGCCGCTTCGTGAACGCACCGCCGAGCGGCCCCATCACCCCGAGCGCCGCCGCTCGCGGCGCAACCGCCAGCGAAACCCCCGCCGCGGTGTAGGCGAAGACGTCGCGGAACATCAGCGATGTGATGAAGAACGACCCCATGTACGCGAACTGGCCGAAGGCGTTCATCACCACGGCCGCCATGAACGGGACGTTGCGCAGGTACTGCACCGGCAAGACCGGGTAGGCGGTGTGGGTCTCGACCCACGCGAAGGCGGAGATCCCGATCACGGCGATCGCCGCCGCCCACATGATCCCCGACGACGTCCAGCCCCAGTCGGCGCCCTGGTTGCACACGAGGAGCAGCGCGCCGAGGCCGACGATCGACAACACCGCACCGGGATAGTCGAAGCGTTGGCGAACCGGCGCCTTCGACTCCCGCAACACGATCGCCCCGACCACCAGCGCGAAGATCCCGAAGGGGAACTGGCTGTAGAAGAGCCACCGCCACGAGAACGCCTCGATGAGGAATCCGCCGGTGATGACGCCCGCCAGCGGCGACACGGCGATCGTGGCCGACCAGTAGCCCATCGCCTTCACCCGCTCCTCGGGCTCGAACGCCTCGGCGATCAGCGCCATCGACGTCGGCGCCACCGCGGCCCCGGCGACGGCGGCGAGCACCCGCGTCACGATGAGGAACCCGATGTTGGGCGCGAACCCCGACAGCACGTTGAACAGCGTCGAGGCGGCGAACCCGATCATCCACACGCGCTTGCGCCCGGCGAGGTCACCGACCTTCCCGAAGGCCGGCACGAACACCGACCGCAGGAGGAACGGCGCAGCCACCACCCACGACACGGCGGCGTTGCCGGTGCCGAACTCGTCGCGGATGAACGGCAACGCGGCCGTCAGCGACGTGATCGTCCACCCCGTGGCGAACAACCCCGACAGCACCGCACCCAAGACCCACCACTTGTAGGACGGGCGCGTTTCCACCCGCGCTCGGGCGCGCCGGCGCCGCTCGTCGAGCGCTCGGTACGCGCGGACCACCGCGACCTGCGTCTCGCCCTCGTCGAGGACGACCGGCGCCTCATCCTGCGCGTCGTCGAGGGCGTCGTCGCCGTGCCGTTGGTCGCCCGGGTGATCCGTGGATGCGTCGAGACCACGACCGCGCTTCATGCGGCCCGGACAACCTCCAGCGCGGCGCGCTGGCGCGGCAGCGAGCGCACGAAGAGGGCCCCGACGATCGCGCAGACGCCCATCGCCGCGCCCACGAGGTAGGCCGTCGTGAAGTCGTCGGCAAGCCGGGAGCCACCGAGCACCACCGACAGCAACTGGATGCCCGCCGACGCCCCCACCGTGAACACCATCTGCTGCGACGCGCCGGCGATTCCCAGGTGCTGCTCGTCGACGGCGTTGGCTACCGACGACTGGAGCGACGGCGAGGCGACGCCCATCCCGATGCCGGAGACGACCAGCCCGAGGACGACGAGCACGACCGATCGCTGCGACGCGCCGAGCGCCATGAGCACCAGCGAACCGGCGACGGCGGACTCGCCGGCCACCGCGGCGATGCGCTCCCCCACCCGGGTCGCGGCATACCCCGCCATCGGTGCGCAGAGCGAGAACGAGAGCGGGCGCCACATCATGGCGAGCGCGGCGCCGGCCACCGTGTACCCGAAGACGTGTTGCATGAGGAGCGGGCTGATGATGAATCCGCCCATGTAGGCGACGTTGCCGAAGAACTGGGCAACAAGAGGCGCCGAGAAATTGCGGCGCCGGAAGAACTCCAGCGGAATGAGGGGCTCGACGGCCCGGCGCTCGGCGAAGACGAACCCGATCACTCCGAGCGGAATGGCCAGCGACACGGCGATGACGACTGGGTGGGTGAACCCGAGTGCGCGCCCCCGCTCGAGCACGAGGAGGGTGGCGACCGCGGCGATCGCCACGGCGAGGGCGCCGCGCACGTCGAGCGGCGTTCGCTCGCGCCGGGGCGTTTCGCGCAGCACGACCGTGTTCACCACGAGTGCGAACGCCGCCAGCGGGAGTTGCATGAGAAAGAGCATGCGCCACCCAAAGGCGTCGATCACGACCCCGCCCACAATCAACCCCAGGACGGGTGCGCCCGCGCCAACCAGCGAGAACCACCCCATCGCCTTCACGCGGTCTTCGGCGGAAAACGCGCGGTTGATGATCGCCATCGACGCCGGCCCGGTCGCGGCGCCCTCGAGCGCGGCGATGGTGCGGATCGCGATGAGCGCGGGGGCGTTCCACGCCGCCGCCGAGAGCGCGGTGAAACACACGAAGGTCGACAGCCCCGTCAGATACACGCGGCGGTGCCCGTAGACGTCGCCGGCCTTGCCCAGAATGGGCATGGCGACGGCGAACATCAGCAGCGGCGCGCTGACCACCCACGTGAGGCTGGTCTCGTTGGTCCCCAGATCGGCGGCGATGTCG
>DATDOY010000157.1:0-30457 GCA_035293045.1 Acidimicrobiia bacterium | reverse complement strand
AGCTGCTCTCGAGGACGAGCCACAAGATCGTCACCATCGAGGGTTCCGGGGCGTGGACGCACGGCGGAGGCTTCGCCACCTACCACGCGGCCCGCGACGACCGCCTGGCCAAGCTCGAGGACGATCACCGGAGATGGGTCGAAGAGCGCAACCGCCTCGCCGAGTTCATGCGCATCATGAAGATCCGCGCCGCGTCCAACGACGGCAATGCGGGGAGGGCTCGCGCCGCCGAGACCCGCCTCAAGCATTTCGAGGCCGGCGGCCCTCCGCCCGAACGACCGAAGGACCAGAAGATCAGCATGCGTCTCGACGGCGCGCGGACCGGCAACCAGGTAGCGGTCTTCGAAGGTCTTGCCATCGACGCGCTCACGCAACCGATGTCCACCGAGATCTGGTACGGGGATCGGGTCGCTGTCGTCGGACCCAACGGGACGGGAAAGTCGCATTTCCTGCGCCTCCTCGCCGGTGAGCCGATCGACCACACGGGCCACTGGCGGCTGGGCGCGCGCGTCGTGCCCGGCTACTTCAACCAAATGCACGCTCATCCCGAGTTCGGGGCGTCCACGCTGCTGGAAATTCTCCGCCGCCACGACCTGGCTCGGGGTCCCGCCATGCAACGGCTCCGTCGGTACGAACTCCAGCGCTGCGCCGACCAGACGTTCGGAACGCTGTCGGGTGGTCAGCAGGCCCGCTTTCAGATCCTCCTGCTCGAGTTGGGCGGCGCGACGCTGCTCCTGCTCGACGAGCCCACCGACAACCTCGATCTCACGTCCGCCGAGGCGCTCGAAGACGCGCTCGGTACCTTCGAGGGCTCGGTGATTGCGGTGACGCACGACCGTTGGTTCCTCCGCTCCTTCGATCGGTGCCTGGTGTTCGAGACCGACGGACTCGTCGTGCCCATGTCCGCGTCGGAGATGTCCCTCACGTCACCGGCCATCTGATTCCTGCGCTCGTTTGAGTGTGAGTGTCTGCCCGGCGTGAGCCGGGCAGACACTCACACCATGGTGAGGGATCCGGGCTGGCCGATAGATTCGCTTCCTCGCCGCACGTCCGCGTTCCGCGTACCGCTGAGAGGACCCACATGGACGTTTCGATTCGTCACAACCCGGCCTTCGCCGTCGCCCGCCTCACGCTGGCACCAAGCGAATCGGCCCGCCTCGAGTCGGGGGCGATGATGGCCACTTCGGCGGGAGTCGAAAGCGATTCCAAGATGGAGGGTGGTCTCCTCAAGGGCTTGAAGCGCAGCGTCCTTGGCGGCGAGTCGTTCTTCGTGAGTCGCTACACCGCGCCGACGTCAGGCGGATGGGTCGACTGCGCGGCGCGTCTTCCCGGTGACGTCACGGTCATTCCGGTGGAAGGCGCCCTCAACCTCTCGCGCGGCGCGTGGCTCGCCTCGTCCGATGGCGTCGAGATCGACGCCAAATGGGGTGGCTTCAAGAACCTCGTCGGGGGAGAGGGCGGTTTCGTCGTCCGGGCCACCGGCCAGGGACCGGTGGTTGCCGCGTGCTACGGGGCACTTGACGTCGTCACGGTCGCCGCGGGGGAGCAGTACGTGCTCGACTCCGGGCACATGGTGGCCTTCTCCGACGGCATGCAGTTCACGACGCGCATGGTCAACAAGGGAATCATGCAGACGCTCAAGTCGGGCGAAGGGTTTGTTTTCGAGTTCACCGGGCCCGGCCAGGTGTGGACCCAGAGCCGCAACCCGAGCGAGTTCATCGCCTGGATGACGTCGGTCCTGCCGTTCAGTCGCGGCTGAGCCCGCGGGGTACCCTGCGGGTTCGGTAACCCTTCCTTCGGAGAGTTGTATGTCCGCGCGCTCGGATCTGCGCAACCTCGCCATCGTCGCTCACGTCGACCACGGCAAGACGACGCTCGTCGACGCCATGCTTTGGCAGTCGGGCGCGTTCCGCGCCAACCAGGATGTGAACGACCGGGTCATGGACTCCCTCGACCTCGAGCGCGAGAAGGGGATCACGATCCTTGCCAAGAACACCGCGGTGCGCTGGGAGGGCGTGAAGCTCAACATCGTTGACACCCCCGGCCACGCCGACTTTGGCGGCGAGGTCGAGCGCGCACTGACGATGGTCGACGGCGTCCTGCTCCTCGTCGACGCCAGCGAGGGGCCGCTTCCCCAGACGCGCTTCGTGTTGCGCAAGACCCTTGAGGCCAACCTCCCGGTCGTCCTCGTCATCAACAAGATCGACCGGCCGGACGCGCGGATCAGCCAAGTGGTCGACGAGGTCTACGAGTTGTTCCTCGACCTCGACGCCAAGGAGCACCAGATCGAGTTCCCGATCATCTACTGCAACGCCCGCGCCGGCCAGGCCTCGGTGGACGTCGCCACGCCGGGGACCGATCTCAAGCCCCTCTTCACCACCATTTTCGAGCACGTGCCCGCTCCGAGCTACGACGACGGCCACCCGCTCCAGGTGCTCGTGACCAACCTCGACGCCTCTCCGTATGTGGGTCGGCTCGCGCTGTGCCGCGTCCGCCACGGCACGCTGCGCCGCGCCCAGGAGGTGGCGTGGTGCCGCCACGACGGCACGATCGAGAAGGTCAAGCTGACCGAGTTGTACGTGACCGAGAATCTTGATCGAGTCGAGGCCGACGAGGCGGGCCCCGGCGACATCGCGGCGGTGGCCGGGATCCCAGATGTCACCATCGGTGAGACCCTCGCTGATCCCGACGACCCGCGGCCGCTCCCGGTGATGACCATCGACGAGCCGAGCCTCGCCATGACGATCGGCGTCAACACGTCGCCGTTGGCGGGTCAGGACGGCAAGAAGCTCACGGCGCGCCTCATCAAGAATCGCCTCGACGCCGAACTCGTGGGCAACGTGTCGATCCGCGTGCTCCCGACCGAGCGCCCGGACACCTGGGAAGTCCAGGGGAGGGGTGAGCTGCAGCTCGCCGTGCTCGTCGAGATGATGCGGCGCGAGGGCTTCGAGCTCACGGTCGGCAAGCCGCGGGTGCTCACCAAGGAGATCGACGGCAAGAAGTGCGAGCCCGTTGAACGCGTCGCCATCGACGTGCCCGAGGACTACCTGGGGGTCGTCACCCAACTGCTGGCCCTGCGGCGCGGTCGGATGGAACAGGTGGTGAACCACGGATCCGGCTGGGTGCGCCTTGACTACCTCGTTCCTGCGCGCGGTCTCATCGGGTTCCGCACCGAGTTCATGACCGAGACGCGCGGCACGGGCCAACTGCACCATGTGTTCGACCGCTACGAGCCGTGGATGGGCGAGCTCCGCACGCGCACCACGGGAAACCTGATCGCCGATCGCCGCGGCCTCAGCACGAGCTACGCCCTCTTCAACCTGCAAGAGCGCGGGGCAATGTTCGTCGGCCCCGGCGTCGAGGTCTACGAGGGCATGATCGTCGGCGAAAACGCTCGTCCCGACGACATGGACGTGAACCCGACCAAGGAGAAAAAGGTCACCAACATCCGCCAGTCCAACGCCGAGGAGCTGGTGAGGCTGGTGCCGCCGCTGCCGCTTTCGCTCGAGCAAGCGCTCGAGCTCATCGGCGAGGACGAGTGCGTGGAAGTCACACCGCACTCGGTCAGACTGCGCAAGGTTGTCCTTGATCAGACGATCCGCGGACGTACCGCGTCGCAGAAGAAGCGGGCACAGCAGTCGGGCTAATCGCCCAACGAACGAAGATCTCGCCGGCAACGTGTTACAGTGACATCACCGCACCACCCGAGCCGAAGCGCACGCGCGCCTCGAACCAAGATTCGCTCGGAGATTTTCGCGGCGCACGGCCCCTCAACCTGAGGACGAGCCGTGGCCGACTTCTCTCGATCCTCGTTGCGCCCACTAGCGGGCATTTGGCGATGCTCGAGCGAGTTCGCCAACCCGACAACGAGTCCCCGCGAGTGCGGGGTACCACAGGAGTGTTTGCATGTCCACGTCCTTCGCCGATCTCGGCGTCCCTACTGACCTCGTCGCGGCGCTGTCCGCCCGAGGCATTACCGAACCCTTTCCCATTCAGGCGGCGGCCATCCCCGACGCCCTCGCCGGCCGCGACATCTGCGGTCGTGCACCCACCGGCTCCGGAAAGACGGTCGCCTTCGGAATCCCGCTCGCTGCACTCGTGCAGCACGCCGAACCGCACCGCCCCAGGGCCCTCGTCCTCGCGCCCACGCGTGAACTCGCCGAGCAGATCCAGCGCGAGCTGAAGCCCCTGCTCGCGGCGCGCTTTCGTCGCGTCGTCTCGGTCTACGGCGGCGTCGGATACGGCCCGCAACGCAAGGCGCTCCGCAAGGGCGTCGACGTGCTCGTCGCCTGCCCCGGCCGCCTCGCCGACCTCGTGGGCCAGGGTGACGTTGACCTTCGCGACGTCGACATCGTCGTCGTCGACGAAGCCGACCGGATGGCGGACATGGGCTTTCTTCCAGAAGTTCGCCGCCTGCTCGACGCCACATCCCGCGATCGCCAGACGGTGCTGTTTTCGGCGACGCTCGACGGCGACGTCGCCGTGCTCACGCGCAACTACCAGCGGGATCCCGCCCGCCACGAGGTGGGGAGCGTCGAGCCCGACATGACGACGGCCCGCCACGAGTTTTGGGACGTCGAGAAGCCGCAGCGGATCACCCGGACGGCCGAGGCGATCTCGGACGCCGGTTCGACCATCGTGTTCACCCGCACGCGGCGAACGGCCGACCGAGTGGCGCGCCAGCTCAGCGCCGAAGGCGTGACGGCCGGGGCGATCCACGGTGGCCGGTCCCAGGGCCAGCGCGATCGCGCCCTCCGCTCGTTCGCGAACGGCAACGTACGGGCGCTCGTGGCCACCGACGTGGCCGCACGTGGCATCCACGTCGACGACGTGGCGTGCGTCGTGCACTTCGACCTTCCCGAGGACGCCAAGACCTACCTCCACCGCTCGGGACGCACTGCTCGCGCCGGCGCCTCGGGCATCGTGGTTTCGATGGTCGGCCGGGAAGACGCATCGGCGGCCCGCCAGCTCAAGCGCGGCCTCGGCATCGAAGCCGGGCCCGTCTCCGGCGGGCGGGGACGCCCGAACGGCAACGGCGCCCGCACCGGCAACGGCAACGGCGAGCGCAGGGGGGCCGGGAGCGCCGGTCAGCGCGGCAGCGACCAGCGCGGGAACGGGAACGGCAACGGGAACGGCGTGGATGGCCCCAGCGGTCCCCGGCGGCGCAACCGTCGCCGCCGGCCCGCGGCCAGCGGTCGCCGCCAGGCGTAGCCCGCCCTCTCGGTTCAGGCGGAGAGCGGCTCGAGCCGAGCCGTGAAGTGCCGGAGCCACGGGGGCTGATCGACGATGCGGTACCCGCGCAGCGATTTGGCACGCGTCGCCACTTCGCCGATCACCTCGCCGACAAAGTCGACGTGGCTTTGCGTATAGACCCGCCGCGGGAGGGCGAGCCGCACGAGTTCGTTCGGCGCGGGCTCGTCGGGACCACCCTCTCGCGCCCGCCCGAACATCAGCGTCCCCATTTCCACCCCGCGAACCCCACCCTCGAGGTACAGCTCGCACGCGAGCGCCTGGGCGGGCAACTCGTGGGGCGGGATGTGGGGCAGAAGCGACCGGGCGTCGAGATACACGGCGTGCCCGCCGGGCGGTCGCACGGTTTCAACCCCGACGGCCCACGCCTTCTCGGCGAGATACTCGGCGGTGCGCACCCGATAGCGCAGGTAGTCGGGCTCGGTGACCTCGATCAAGCCTTGGGCGAGCGCCTCGAGATCCCGTCCTGCGAGGCCGCCGTAGGTCGGAAACCCCTCGGTGAGCACCAGCAGGTTGCGACACCGCTGCGCCAACTCACTGTCATTGAGAGCGAGGCATCCTCCGATGTTGCCGAGGCCGTCCTTCTTCAGTGAGATGGTGCAGCCGTCGGCTAGGCGGAACATCTCCTTGGCCACGTCACGCGGCGTCCGACCCTCTTGTCCGGGCTCCCGCTCGACGACGAACCACGCGTTTTCGGCGAAGCGAGCGGCATCGAGGAAGAGGGGGACGCCGAACCGGTCGCACACCTCGCGCGTCGCCTTGAGGTTCTCGAGTGACACGGGCTGTCCGCCGCCTGCGTTGTTGGTGATAGTGATCATCACGAGGGGAACCTGGTCACGCCGCCGTGTCGAGAGCACCCCCTCGAGCGCATCGACGTCGATGTTGCCCTTGAACGGCGCGTCGAGATGGAGATCGCGGCCCTCGGAACAGATGAGGTCGAGCGCCTCGCCGCCCTGGTATTCCACGTTCGCGCGCGTCGTGTCGAAGTGCGTGTTGTTGGGAACGATCTGATCGGGCCGCACGGTCTCCGCAAACAGGATGCGCTCGGCGGCGCGGCCCTGATGGGTCGGAATCACGTGGCGGTAGCCGGTGAGATCGCGTACGACCGCCTCGAACCGTTCAAAGGATCGCGACCCGGCGTAGGACTCGTCCCCCCGCATGAGGGCGCCCCACTGTTCGGCCGACATGGCCCCGGTGCCGGAGTCGGTCAACAGGTCGATGAGGACGTCATCGGCGTGGAGCGCGAACAGGTTGTGGCCGGCCTGCGCGAGCGCCGCTTCGCGCTCGTCGCGTGTCGAAAAGCGCAGGAACTCGACCGCCTTGATGCGGAACGGCTCGATGATGGTCCGGTAGGGCACGCCGTCATTCAAGCCGTGCGCCGCCGCCCGTGCACGCAGACGCCGGGATGGCACCGCAGGGCGAGCGTGGGAAACCTACGAAGCGAAGGCGCCCTTCGCGATGCGACGCTGGGACAGGACCTTCTCGGACGGCCGGCGCAGGTCGGAGACGACCCGCACGAACGCCAGTGCGCGGAGCACGTAATAGGTGGTGTCGATCTCCCACCAGTAGAAGCCCTGGCGCGCCGAGGGCGCGTAGTGGTGGTGGTTGTTGTGCCAGCCCTCGCCGCCGGTGAGGAGGGCGACGAGCAGGGAGTTGCGGCTCGTGTCGGGGGTTTCGAAGCGGCGGCGGCCAAAGACGTGCGACACCGAGTTGACGAGGAACGTGGCGTGCCAGAGCAGGACGGTCGAGAGGAAGAACCCCACGATCAACCCGCTCCATCCGCCGACGAGGAACGTGAAAGCGCCGAGCGCCCACGGACCCATCCAGTTCTGGCGGTCGATGAAGCGGATCTCCGGATACTGATGGAAATCGGAGATGGCGTCGAAGTCGGTGTCGTTGTACTTGTCGGACAGGATCCAGCCGACGTGGCTCCACCAGAACCCCTTGATGGGGGAGTGGGGGTCGCGTTCGGTGTCGGCGTACTTGTGATGGTCGCGGTGGTGCTGCGCCCACCAGAGCGGGCCCTTTTGGGCGGCGGTGGTGCCGGCGAAGGCGAAGATCGCCTGGGGGATCCGGGGCATCTTGTACGAGCGGTGCGCGAAGTAGCGGTGGTAGCCGGCGGTGATGAAGAACATCCGCACCCAGAAGAACACCACGGCCATGAGCACGGCGCGCCCGTCGAATCCCGTGAAGACGGCGAGCAGCGGCAGCAGGTGGACGATGAAAAACGGGATCGAGGTGACGAGGTTGATGCGCTCCGCACCGGGTTCGGGCGGGGGGGTGGGCAGCGCCGGTTCGGGCTGCCGTTCGAGAACGATCGTGGAAGCCATGGGTCCCAGTCTACCTACTTGTCGGTAGGGAGCTTCAAGCCTCCCCGCCGTGCGGCGGCGTGCGGTGTTTGCGGTAATTCGCGGTAATCGCGACGGATGATCGCGCCCTTGTGATCCGCCGTGCGTAGAACGAGCCTGGGACGACGGACTCGACGGGTGCCCCTCTGGGCCGCCGCGCTCACGGCGGCGCTCAGCATGGGTGTGGTGGACGTGGACCCAGGCCGGGCGGGTGGCCCGGCTCCCGGGCTCGGGGACCCGGGCACCAGCGCCGACGTCGCCAATCCGACCGTCGAGGGTCCGATCACCGGCGGGATCCACGGACACCCGTGGTACGACCCGGCGTTCGAGGTCGGGTCGCAGGGGTACGTGGAAGAGGAGTACTTCCTCTCCGGCGTCGCGAGATCGCACCCGGCGGGAACGAGCGCGGCCTACAAGACGCGGATCCTCGTGATCAGGCCGGCGTCGCCGCTCCGGTTCAATGGGACCGTCGTCGTCGAGTGGGACAACGTGACCGCGCAGGCGGCGTTTTCCCCGATGTTCGCGTGGGCGCACCCGCTGCTGTTGCGCGATGGCTACGCCTTCGTGTCGGTGTCGGCCCAAGCAGCTGGTGTGTGCTGCTCGCCTCTCTCGCATTTTGTGTGGGATCCGCTCCGTTACGGATCGCTCATCCATCCGGAAGACGTCTACTCATTCGATATCTACTCGCAGGCCATCGAATCGTTGGTGCATCCGTCCCCACCGCCCGAGGATCCCCTCGGCGGGCTCGTGGTCAACAAGGTCATCGCCGTGGGCCAGTCGCAGTCTGCGAACCGACTCCACACTTACGTCAACGAGGTCCACAACGCGGTGGACCTCATCGACGGCTTCATCATCGACGCCGGTGGGAGCAAGAACTTCCCCACGCCGCCGTCTGATCCGGTCATCCACTTCCTCAGTGAGGACGGCATCACCGCGGCCGCCCCCGACCGGATGGGTCATCCGAACTACCGCCTGTGGGAGGCGCCCGCCGCTTCGCACAACGACGCCGACACGGCGCGGCACATCGACGGAGGCCAGGCCCAGCGCAACGCGATACCCGGGTGGCCGCAGTTCCCGTACTCGGAGGATGAGCGCCTCCATGCGGAGGGGCTGCACTACGGCGAAGAGGGGCCGTCGACCTACGCGGGCTGCCAGGTGCTCGGCGAGGGTGGCAACGAGTATCCGCGCCGGTACGCGGTCCAGGCGGCGCTCGACCACATGAACCGGTGGGTGACCGACGGGGTCGCCGCGCCGCAACCACCGCGCGTCCAATTCACCGGCAGCACCATCGCGCGCGACGATTTCGGGCACCCGCTCGGCGGCGTCCGTCTCCCACCCATCGACGTGCCGGTGGCCCGTTACTTCGCCACCACCTGCGCCCTGTTCGGCCACACCGTTGCCCTGGACCCGGCGACGCTGCTCGAGCTTTACCCCACGCACGCCGATTATGTGAGCGCGATGCAGGCCGCCACCGACGCCGCCGTCGGCGCTGGGTTCATGCTCGCCGAAGACGGCGAGGAGCTGATGGGGATGGCCGAAGCCTCGGCGATCCCCTTCGGGCTTTGGGCACCGTGATTTCGCTCCAGACCCGCGCCCGGAGGCGCTAGGAGCGGTCGAGCAGGACCGCCGAGGACACGCCGACCGCGAGCAGGCTGACCCGCTCGTCGGCGGCTGCCCACCGGTCGTCGGGGCCCGTCCAC
The DNA here is from genome assembly GCA_035293045.1 of Acidimicrobiia bacterium. Lineage (GTDB taxonomy): Bacteria > Actinomycetota > Acidimicrobiia > IMCC26256 > JACPCJ01 > DATDOY01. The sequence continues at coordinate 21,159 of DATDOY010000157.1, read as the reverse complement.
ACCTCGACGTGGATGGCGGCTGCCCCGCGATCGATGCGGGCCAAGCGGCCGACGCCGACCACGAGGTCGCCCCACGCCTCGCCGGTGAACCGGAGAGAGAGGTCCGGGTTGGGGACCGGGATCCTCGTGCCTTCCTTCCCGAGCGCGGCTCCGACCGATAGCCCTGCGCAGTAGTCGCCCATCATCGCCGCCGCCTCGGCCACGTCGACGGCGTCGGGCCAGGGAGCGCGAATGGCGTGGGCGAATCCACCGCGCGGCATGCCGGTGATGCGCATGGGCAACGTCGACATGATGGGGGCTTCGACGTCCTTCGGGAGGGGCAGCTCCCACCCGGCGTCGAATGCGTCGAGCTCCGGTGGTTTGAGCGGCGCAGCATCGAAGTCGTACAGAGCGTCGTCGGCGGCGAAGATCGCGGTCGCTACCGCGGCGAGATCTCCCTCGCCGTCGGTGAGCCGGACGAGGGCAGTGGTGACGGTGCGGCCGTCGGCAACCACTTCGACTTCCGCGGTCTGCGTGCCGGGAGCAAGCGTCCTGAGAAACGTGCAATGCAGCGACACCGGGCGGCGATCGGGCGCGACCGCGCGCGCGGCGAACAAGGTGGCGGCCGCGATCCCGCCACCGAACACTCCGCCGAAGGCCCCCCGGTGGGTGTCGCCGAGGTGGAACGTCGTGGCCGTCCCGTCGCGCTGCGCCCCGAGGAACGCGGAGGCGCTCATGTCGTGGTCGGACGGACGCCGTCGGGTGGCCAGGGGTTGACGCCGTCCTCGAGGGGAACGTCGAGGGATCGCAGGATCGACGCCACCATCCTCCATCCGGTGATGGCGAGCAGCGCCTCGACTTGCTGTGCAGGGGTGGGGAGCGCGGCGGCGAGCGCGGTCCACGTTGCCGCCTGGATGGCCCCGTGCGCGCAGACGTCATCGGCGGCAGCGAGCATCGCTCGGTCGGCGTCGTCGAACACGTCGGCCTGAGGCCAATCGCGGACGGCGACTGCGTCGTCGGCGGGGATCCCGAGGCCCGTGGCGAGGTGCCAGTGCTGGGTCCACTCGTACTCGGAGCCGGTGAGCCACGCGATGCGCAGGATGGCGAGTTCGCGGAGCCGGGGCGGAAGGACGCCCTCGTACATGAGGTCCCAGAAGTACTGCACGAAGTCGCGCGCTTGGGTCGGCTGGTGGAGGAGCACGCGGTTGAGGTTGAGGACCGTGACGTACTCCGGCGCGCCCCCCGCCCGGGCGGCGGCCGTGGCCTCCTCGGCGGACAGCATCGGGACCCGGGGTCGTGTCACGTCGGGAAATATCGCACACGCCGGCCCCAGGCCTGGGCGTCGGGCGCCGATCGCGGGGATCGCGGCCGAGCCGGCCTGGGCGGAAAGGAAGCGTGACGCGGGCCCCAGCCGGGCTCACATGAAGGAGCGCGCGCCCCGAGATGCGGACGGGAGGCCGCCCTCAGAAGGGGCAACCGTCACGGCGCGAGGGGGTCGAGGCCTAGCGCCGTGCCCTTCGAGGCGCGCGCTCATGCTTGATGGAATCCCGGCCTGAGAGGGGAGGGGAGGGCCAGAAGTCCCGATCACGGATGCCTCATATTCGCATTGTGACCGCCTCATCCATGGGTCCGAATCTCTCCTCTGCGTGGCGGATCGGGCGTGGTTGATCGGTTCGCTCACGGCGCCTGCGCGGGGCCGGCGAAGACCGGACCACGACCCCCGGACGCAGCCACGAGCCTGGGCGGGCCCGGTCGATCTGAAAGGCTCTCGCCTCCCAGGTCGAGGGAGGAGAGAGCCGTGATCAAGTTGGCCTTTTGTCTGGTGCGCAAGGAAGGGCTGTCGCGCGAAGAGTTCCAGCGATACTGGCGGGAGGACCATGCGGCGCTTGTGAAGCGCCACGCCGAAACGCTCGGCCTCCGCCGCTATGTGCAGGCGCACACCATGGACACGCCGTTCAACCAGATCATCATCGAGATGCGAGGCGCTCCGGCCGAGTTCGACGGCGTCGCCGAGCTGTGGTGGGACTCCTTCGACGCCCTCGCGCAAGCGGGCATGACCGAGGCCGGCATGGCGGCCGCGGAGGCCCTGACCGAGGATGAGCGCAAGTTCATCGACCACTCGCGCTCGCCGATCTTCTACACCGAGGAAAACGTCGTCATCGGCTGACGTGAGCGCTTCGTGCGAGCGGCGCCGTCCCATGCCGGTCAGCCGAGAAGGGCAGCGCGGAGCGCGTCGAGCGTGGCGGGAGCAACCCCCGCCGGCCCGGTGAGGAATCCCTCGACGGATCCGTACTGCTCACGCAGGTGCTCGAGCGTCCGGGCCATGGCGCGCGCCGGCGCCAAGAAATACGTGCGAACCGCGTCGAAGACGAGACCGGCCTCCTCGAGGACGGGCTGAGCGCGAGCCATCTGGGTCGGCGACCACAGCTCGTTGGTCATCTCGTAGTCGGCGATCACGGCGTCATCGGACACGCCGAGAGCACTGAGGATCAGCGCGCAGGCGATGCCAGTGCGGTCCTTCCCGGCGGAGCAGTGAATCACGACCGCGTGGCGGCTGGCGTCGGCGCACACTTCGGCGATCTGGCCGAACGCGCGTGGCTGCGCGGTGAGGATGTACTCGTAGAAGTTGGCGAGGTCGACGTCGCTCACCTCGGTGAACCCGTATTCGAGGATCGACTGGGCGGGATCGCCGATGACCCGCGCGCCGACCGTGCCGAAGCGGAGGAGTTCGACTCCCTCGATCGATCCGAGGGCGCTCGGTCGGGCCGCGGCCTCCTCGTGGGCGCGCAGGTCACACACAGTGCGGATTCCGAGCGCGGCGAGTGCTTCGCGATCCTCGGCGTCGGCGTCGTGAAGATGCGCGGACCGAAAGACCACCCCCCGCCGGACCGGGCCGCCGGCGGCGTCGAGGCCGCCGAGGTCGCGGAAGTTGTGTTCGGGGCGCAGGTGCACGCGGGACGTCGACTCCATCGAACCGAGCGTACCGAGGCATGGTCCGTGGGCACCGACCCGAACCGGGGCGTAGGGTGGCATCGCGGGAGACGGCCGCGGCCCACTGGGCCGACAAATCCCAGAGACGCCCGGACGCCCGAAGATTCCCCAACCAGGAGGTACGCAATGTTCGTCCAGATCATCACCGCCAAGGTGACCGACCCCGACCTCCACCGTCGACAGTTGGACACATGGCGTCGCGACCTCAAGCCCGGCGCTAAGGGCTACCTCGGTTCGACGGGCGGCGTCACCGCTGACGGCGAGCTCTTTCAGATCGTGCGTTTCGCGTCGGAGGCAGCGGCGGAGGAGAACTCGACGCGGGCGGAGCAGGGCCTGTGGTGGTCGGCGACGGAAACGGCGCTCGACAACGTCGCCTTCGTCAACAGCAGCGACGTGCGTTCGTTCGTCGGCGGGGGATCGGACGCCGCGGGCTTCGTGCAGGTGATGGAGGCAGCGGTGTCGGACCGCGCTCGTTTCGATGAGTTGCTCACCGAGTTCGAGACCAAGATCCCGGCGCACCGACCGGAACTCTTCGGGGGACTTGTCATCTGGCACGACGACGGTCGCATGACGATGGCGGCGTACTTCGCCTCGGAGGCCGAGGCACGGGCGGGCGAGGCCCGCGAGATGCCCGACGACATGAAGGCGCTCGACGATGAATGGCGCTCGCTCCTGAGCGACCTGCGCTTCTACGACCTCGTGAATCCCGAGCTCGACTCGGCGTGAGGACGCCGTCGGTGTTGCGGTAGACCGACGACGCCGACGTACGAGGAGCCGATCTACGAGGAAAACGAGCGGAGGACGCCATCGACGAGCGCTTCGATGAAGCGCGTCGTCGAGCGCTCACGCGTGAGGAGCCGACGCACGAAGAGCGGATCGATCAGCAGGTGCGTCATGAGGCCGAGGTCGGCCCCGGCTGGGAGGGTTCCGGCGTCGCGTGCGGCGCCGAGCCGTCTCGTGAAGCTCACCCGCACGACGCCGGTGAGCTCTGCGATCCGTGTTGCCAACTGCTGATTGCGTTCGGCGCCCTCGGTGACGGCCGGAAGGACCCGCGACCACGCCGACTGCTCGAGCGCGTCGGCGAGGGCGCACGCCATCGTGACGAGGTCGGCGTAGAGGTCGCCGGTCGCCTCGATCGCCGGGGGAGTGAGCAGTCCATCGAGGGCGTCGAGGACGAGTTGGTCACGGCTCCGCCAGTGCCGATAGATCGTCGTCTTGGCCACGCCGGAGCGCTCGGCCACCGCCTCGACCGTGGTGCCGGCCCACCCCAGCTCCGCGAGCAGTGCGACCGTCGCCTCGAGGACGGCGGCACGCGAGCGCTGGATTCGCGGGTCGACGCTCGTGTCGTCCGTGCCCTGCCTTCGCCCGTTCGTCGCCATCGGAACCCCCTTGGATCAACTAACGCTACGCTACCGTAGCGTAGCGTTTCGGCGGCAGAGGGGGCTGGGCCAGGCACGAACGCGACCGGGCGCTGAATGGGTTGTGGTAGTTGGGACCAACGGCCTGTTCAGGAGGGCGGTCTCGGATGCCGATATCCGGTGTGTCAGATCCGGGCGGAGAGAGCGACCGGAGGGGAGGCTTCGATGTCACCAGGCAGCCGTTGCGATGACGTGATTCGTCTCATCGACGAGGCCCTCGGCGACCCCGCCCCCGACGCTGCACCGACCGCAGCCGAGGCGCCCGACCCCACCGATGACGAGGCTCCCGACGTCGAGGAGATCCCCGGTCACTGGGGCGTGTACTACCTCCGCCCCACGGCGTAGCCCCTCGTGTCTTCCCGCCGGCCTAGCCGGGCGGCTCAGGACGCAGCACCACCTTGATCGCACCCGCCTCGCGGGCCAACGCGGTGTCGACCGCCTCTCGCCAGTCGTCGAGGCCGAACTCATGCGTGACCAGCTCCGCGGCGGGAACGAGTCCGGCCGCGAGGAGTTCGACGGCCTGATCGAAGGAGTGGACGGCTCGGTTGTCTGCCGGGCGGGGGTCGTGGGCGTGGCAGAAGGACCCCGTCACGGTGGACTCCTTGAACCAGACCGGCGACATGTCGACGCTCGATACGCCCGACGCCCCGAGCAGGAGCACGGTGCCGCGGGAATCGACGCAGCGGAAGGCCTGGCCGAGAGCAGTCTCGGTGCCCACCGCTTCGACGACGTACGGGAATCCGGCGGCGAGCATGGCATCGGGCCCGGCTCCCCTGACGTCGGTTCCGGATGCCTCGGCGAGGGGTCCGTAGACATCGTCGGACAGGACGACCACCGTGTGGGCGCCGCAGGCCCGCGCTACCTCGACCTGATGCGGGTGTTTGGCCACGACGACCACGTCGACGTCGGGATAGAGATTGCGAAGGGCGGAGACCGCGAGCAGGCCGATGACGCCGGCGCCGATGACGAGAACCGGTCCGTCGCGCGGAGGCACGCGCAGCAGGCCGTGAATCACGATGGAGAGCGGCTCGGGGAGCGTCTCGGCCTCGGGCCCAACCGTGTGGGGTAACTCGTGGAGTTGGCTCTCGTGGGCCACGAGGAGGTCACCCCAGCCCCCGCCCAGCCCATGGGTGAATCCGAGGCCCATCCCCTCGGTGACCCGTCGGGACCCAAGGTTGCGACAGGTCGACGCCGCCCCGTCGGCGCAGCGCTCACAGGGCGGATCGATTCCACGTGCCGCGCACCCGAGAATCGGGTTGACGGTGACGCGGGTCCCCTCGGCGAGGGTGCAGTCCGGCCCGGCCTCGACGATCGTTCCCGCGATCTCGTGGCCCAGTTCCATCGGGAGGGTGCCGTACGAGTACAGCGCCGTCGGGGGACCGACGGTGGAGGAGAAAATGTGCAGGTCGCTGCCACAGATTCCGCCTCCGGAGACGGCGATCCGTGCCCAGTCGGCGGCGGGGAGCGCGGGGTCGGGGAGCTCGACGAGCCGGGCCGGGAAGGCAGGATCTTCGAAGTCGAGCTGAACGACGCGCACGCCCGGGTTGTAGCAGAGCCGCCGTCCGGACCGAGATTGGGCCGTCCAACTCGTGTCTGTGGCGCGTTACCGGGCTATATCCCCGATAACGCGCCACAGACACGGAAAGACGGGCGGAAATGGGCGGCCGTCTGGCCGAGACCAGAGTGGGGGAAGGCGGGGGTACCCCAGTCTCGACCAGCCGGCAACGCCGGAGCCGCTACGAACCTGCTGAGGGCTTGTGTGCGGTTCCGTGGTCAGTACGACATGCGACGACCCACCACGCGCGGAAAATCATCCGTTTCGTGGACGCAGGCACGGGGTACCCTTGCCGCATCACGGTCGGCTATGAGAAACATCCGATTCGCCCCGATTATGGGGCCGCGGTGAGCGTCCCTGTGACGTACGACACATCCGAGTGGGGAACAGGGGCCCGGCATCGAACCGTTACCCGATTGCGTACCCGAAATGCGCCCCGGCGTCACCGCGCCCTTTGGGGTTCGAGAGACCAGAACTGAGAGCATCCACCGCATGGCCACGAACGTCACCAGCATCGAGTCTGATTTCGGACCCCGGTTCGACGACGACCCCGAAGAGGTCCGCCGCGCGCGCCGAGCCGAGCGGGCGGAAGACTCCGTGCGGGCCCTGCTCGACTCGATCGGGCGCTACGACCTCCTCACCGCAGAGCAGGAAGTCATGCTGGCCAAGCGGATCGAGAAGGGCGACGAGGAAGCGAAGCAGGCGATGATCAACGCCAACCTTCGCCTCGTGGTGTTCGTCGCCAAGCGCTACCAGGGCAAGGGCCTTCCACTCCTCGACCTCTTCCAGGAGGGCGTCTTCGGGCTTGTCCGTGCGGCCGAGAAGTTCGACTGGCGCAAGGGCTTCAAGTTCTCCACCTACGCCACGTGGTGGATCCGTCAGGCGATCCAGCGGGGGCTTCACAACCACGCCCGCACGATCCGCCTTCCGGTGCAGCTCGCCGACCTCGAGCCTCGGGTTGAGCGCGTCTACCGCGAGCTCACCGAGGAACTCGGGCGCGAGCCCACCACCGACGAGCTCGCTGAATGGTCGGGTGCCACGCTCGCCGAGCTCGACCGTCTCCGCGAGGCGGCCCGCAACGTCGCCAGCCTCGACAAGCCCATTGGCGAGGGCGAGGAGGCCACCCTCGGCGATCTCGTCGGCGGGTACCTCCCGGGGTTCGAGGACGACGTGGAGTCGGGGCAGAACCGTGCCCAACTCCGCTCGATCGTGTCGCGTCTCCCCGACGACGAGCGCGACGTCCTCACGCTGCGCTTCGGTCTCGACCGGGGCGAGCCCATGGCGGTGTCGAACGTCGCGCGAGAGCTCCACATGAGCCCCAAGCGCGTGCGCCGTCACGAGGCCGACGCGCTCGACAAACTGCGCCGGCTCGCCGAGGTCGCGGAGCTCGCGGAAGCGAGTTGACGCGGGCCTCGACGGCCCCCTCCAGTAGCGTGCGGCGCATGGATTTTGCGCTCATGTTCGCCAACACCGGTCCCTACGTCGAGGGCGACCACGCGATCACGCTCGCCCGGGCCGCCGAGGAGGCCGGGTTCGAGTCGCTGTGGACCGTCGAGCACGTCGTGGTGCCGGCGGGCTACGCGTCGGAGTACCCCTACGACGCGTCAGGGCGGATGCCCGGGGGCGACGACGCGCCGATTCCCGATCCGCTCGTCTGGCTCACGTGGGTTGCCGCGGCGACCGAGCGCATCAACCTCGCCACCGGCATCCTGATCCTTCCGCAGCGCAACCCCGTCGTGCTGGCCAAGGCCACCGCGACGCTCGACCGCATGTCGGGCGGGCGCCTGCGCCTCGGGATCGGCGTCGGCTGGCTCGAGGAGGAGTTCCGGGCGCTCGGCGTTCCGTTCGAGGCCCGGGGTCGGCGCACCGACGAGTACGTCGACGCCATGCGCACGCTCTGGCGAGAGCCCGACCCGAGCTTCTCGGGCGAGTTCGTGAACTTCACCAGCGCCCGGATGTGGCCGAAGCCGTCGCAGGCCGACGGCATCCCCATCATCATCGGCGGGCACACCGAAGCCGCGGCGCGGCGCGCTGGTCGGTTGGGCGACGGCTTTTTCCCGGGGCGCACGAATCCGGCGCGGCTCACGGAACTGTTCGAGGTCATGCGCAAAGCGGCCGCCGACGCCGGTCGAGATCCCGACGCCATCGAGCTCACCGGGGGCGGCGCGCTCGACCCCGAGGGGATCAAGGCCTACGCGGACCTCGGCGTGTCGCGGATCATCGTGCCCAACCTCTGGTACGACCCCGCGACGGTGCGCGACGGGCTCATGAAGTTCGCCGACGACGTCATCAGCAAGGTTCCCTGACGCTCGCCGCTCGTCAGGAGGACGGCGCCTCCTCGCGCACGACCGCAGTGGGCGGCTTGTCGTCGCGAAGCCCGCAGTAGCTCGGATGCCGGAGGCGGCCGTCGGGCGTCCACTCGCCGAAGGTCACTTCGCACACCAACGCCGGACGCGCCCAGTGCACGGGGCCCCGCACCACCGACCGCGGAACACTGTCGGGGGAAAACGGCGACTCAGGCTGCTCGATCGCGGAGAGCCGACGAGCGAGATCGGTCAACGTGCCGGCGGTGAAGCCGGTTCCGACTTTGCCGGCAAAGCGCAGGACGCCGTCGGCGTAGTGGCCGACGAGGAGGGCGCCGAGGCCGGTGCGCCCGCCTGTCGGCTCGGTCCAACCCCCGATCACGAACTCCTGGCGGCTGGTGCATTTGAGCTTGAGCCAATTTCGCGACCGATTGGGCACGTATCGGCTGTCGGCCCGCTTGGCGACGAGGCCTTCCCACCGTTGCGCGCACGCGTGGGCCAACAGCACGTCGCCGTCTCCCTCAAGGTGCCGGGAGAACGACAGCGTGTCATCCCATTGGAGCGACGACTCGAGGAGCCGCTTGCGCGCGAGGAGTGGGAGGCGCGTGGTGTCGAAGCCGGCGAGGTGCACAAGATCGAAGACGGCGTACTGGACCCGAATCCCGGTCGCCCGGGCCCGGAGCGGATCGTGGACGTGCATGCGCCCCTGGAGCCGGGAGAAGCTCGGGCGCTCGCCGTCGAACGCCACGACTTCGCCGTCAAGGACCATGTCGTCCCCGGACTGGGCGGCGATCGCGTCGACGACCTCGGGGAGGGCGGCGTTTTGTTGTTTCCCGGTTCGGGAGCGCAGGTCCACGCGGCCACCGGTCCGGATGGTCACGACGCGGATCCCGTCGAGTTTGGGCTCGAACACCCATCCGGGGCCGGGGGCGGGGCCTCGATGGAGGGTGGCCAGCATGGGCTCGATGGCGTAGGGCGGCGGCTTTTCCTCGAGGAGCGCGCGCTCGTCGAGCGTGAGGACCTCGAACGGAGATCGGGTCACGAATCTCCCGGGCAGACCACCCGCCGACGCGGTAGAACAGGACTGGAAATGAAAGTGTCCCGAGCGACCTTCCGGTCCAGGCTTGCGCCCTTTCCTTCGTGCCGCTCGGGACAAACCGCATTCAACACGACTGCGGGGTGCAGCGCAAGGGATTTCCCAGAATTTTTTTCGGAGGTGAGGGACGCATGAGCGACCGCCATCCTGGGCCCACCCCGGACCCGGTTGATCCCGAGGACGCTGTCAGCGATCCCGCGGAGATCGAAGATCCCGAGGCCCCCGAAGCCGACGTCCTCGACCAGCGTCAGGGGGCGACGCCACCTGGCGATGCTCCGGTCCCGGATCCGTTGCAGACGGAGGCGGCGGAGGCGGACCTGATCGACCAGGCCCGGGTCGTCGAACTCGAGGAGGACGAGGAGCCGTAAGGCCCGACGATGCGGGGTCGGTCCTCCGCTGGCGGGACGGGAGTCGACGCCGACGGGCGAGGAGCACCACAACGATCCCCCCAACCGTGAAGACGGCGATGCCGCTAGCGAGGCCGAGCCGCACCAGGTCGAGGCCGTTTGAGCCGACCGAGCGAGCCGGGACGGGCGCCGCCGACTGCGCGTGTTCGGCGGGGAAGGTGATCGTGGCCTGCGCCTTCTTTTCGAGGGTCCCCGACCGCACCGTTACCGTCGCCTTCCACGGGCCGTCGGGAAGGGTCGGGTCCAGGCGCAGCGTGGCAGCGGCGGTCGCCCCCGGAGCCAACGTCGTTCCGAGGTCCATGGCGAACGGGCCCGCGGTCAGTCCGCCCGGTCCGTCGGCCATGCTCGCCTCGCCCGAAAGATCGAGGGCGCGTTCGCCCGTGTTTTCGACAGTTGCGCTCAGGATCGGTCGACCTTGTTGGTCGCGCGAGGCGGTGAGCGTCCGGATCTCGAAGTCGGAGGGCGGTTCTCCACCGGGACCCACGGAGAGATACATGCGGACGCCAACCCGGTGGGCGCTGGCGACGCCCGTCGCGTCGGCGGAACGGGCCTCGGCCCACACCACGCCGTAGTACTCGTCGGAGCCGGCGTTGGCGGGCACGTTCACGCTCACCGTGGCCACGGCACGCTCGCCCGCCGCCACGGTGACGGCGGCCGGCGTCACGGTGGACCACGTCGTGAGCGTGTTCTCGGCGCGGCCGTCGCCGAAGTGAAATTCGCCCTCTTCGACCGAGGCGGCAGCGACGTACAGGCTGAGCGAGAGCGCGGCCTCGGTGTGGTTGGACACCTCGACGCGTCGCTCGATGGTGGCGCCCGGGTTGAGGTGGTCGATGACGTACGCGCGAGCACGTGGATCATCGCCGCGGTCGACGGGAACATCGACCAGGCGGATGCCGAAGCGCTCGGATCCTTGCGATGTCGAGTCCTGCCCAGCGGCGGGACGCGGCATCGCCACCTCGGACAAGACCACGGCGGCGATGGCCAGGGCGACGGCCATGCGGCGGGGGATCACGGCGCTAGGCGACAGAGTGGGTAATGGTGCCTGAGTATGTGCCGGTGACCGACGACGCCGGGATGTTCACGGTCACGGTCGGGTTGAACGACAACGAGTTATTGCCCACGATGGCCGCGGCCGAGAACGCGGTCCGGCTGGCCGTAAGGGTCACCGCGTTGATGGCCAAGAGCTGTCCGGGGGTCGCGGTCAGCGTGCCGGTGGTCGCCGTCGCCGCGCCCGACCAGTAAGAAATGTTCGCCTTGGCGATGGTCTCGTTCGCGCTGGCCAGGCCGGTCGTGAAGTCGGTGCTCGAGACTGACGCGGTCCACGTTCCGGCGAGGAGCCCGCGGTCGTCGGTCACGGTCACCGTGCCGAGTTGCGCAGAGAGCGTCCCCGCGTTGGTGGCGGCCGAACCGAGGTTCTTGGAGGCCGGGACACTGATGCTGAGCCCGCCCGCGGCGCTCAGCGTGAACGTCGTGGTGGTATCGGCCGCTTGGGACGCCGTCGGCACGGCGGCGGCGATGCTCGCCGCCAGAATCGTGCCGAGAAGAAAGCGTCGCATCGATGAACCCCCTTGGCTCGACCCCCTCCCACGGAGGATCGCTCGCATGATGCTTCGGGAGTTATCGACCGCGAGTGCGCTCGAGCGAATGGCCCCCAGGGATGGTTTCCTGATGGCTCGGCCGGGCTAGTCCTCGCGCCCTCTGCGGTGGTTACGTCCCCGGAGGTCGGTACGTCACTGTGCGGCAGGACGCGCTGTCGCGACCGTTTCGGGGCGTCGGCCACAAGGAACCGCCGGAGTTCGTGCACACGTCGATGATCTGCCCGGTGCGGAGGAAGTGATTCCGGAGGAAGCGCGCCTTCGGATCCTTGCGGGGGAAGCTGTGCGGATCGGGTCCGACGACGGCGGGTACCGGCGGCACGTTGCCGTCGGGCGGAGCGAGCGTTCCCGAGTCCCACGCCATGAAGGCGGACCCGACGTAGGGGTAGGTGAGCGCCGGCAGCATCTCGTAGGCGTCGGACGTCGTGTGCAGCGCAGGGGGAGGGACGTGAGCGCGGGCTCCGATCGTGCGCGCCTCGATCTCGGCCGACACGTTGGCGACCTGGTGGTCTCCGAAGGCCGCTTCGAGGATGACGGCGTGCGCCGGCGTGTCCGGATACGGCGCGTCGGTCATGTGATGGGCGAAGCCGTTCGCCTCGCCGCGGTCCCAAAGGATCTGCATGAGGGAGTAGACGATCATCTCCTCCATCTCGTCGGGATAGGTCGCGTCGACGATCGCCTCATAGGGGTCGTAGTCGACGCTGCGGGCGAGCAGCGTCGAGTAGTTCATCCCGGGAACGCCGAGCACGGCGCGGGTCCAGTCCTGGGCGAAGGCCGTCAGTGCCCCGCCCATGATCCCGCCCTGCGAGTTGCCCATGTAGACGAGGTCGTTGGTGATGAGCGGCGCCCCGTCGAGTTGGAACGCGGGATTCGCCGCGAATCCACCGGGGTGTTTCAGCAGCCTTCCGAGGTACAAGAAGTTGAGGAAGCCTTGCTGCGCGCGGTCCGGAATCTGTTGGAAGTTGGACACGTCGAGCAGGATCGACGCGATGCTCGGCACGTCTTCGAACGCCATGCCGATCCAGTCGGTCGCGCAGAACGCGACGTTGTGAGCAACGCCCATGCCGGTCTGGTTGCTGGAGTTGACCTCGCTTTGGCCACCGAGGAGCCCGTGGCCGTAGAGGCTGGGCATGGCGGCGTTGGCCACCCCGCCGGCCATGGCGCTGCGGGGGATGTTGCAGGTGAAGGCGGCCGGCTGTGGTGTGGGCTGGCGGAGCGGGAGGTGTCGACCCTCGAGCTGCTCCTCCCGGTCGTAGACCATCCGGGCGCCGGGCGTCGGTGAGCTCACCCAGCGGGGAACCTCGAAGGAACCCTGCACGCGTCTCGCCACCTCGCCCTCGGTGAAGTCCTGCACGGACGTCACCGAGTACGGCGGCACGGCGCCCCCGAGCTCCTCGAATGACCTATCGCGGATGTGGAGCATTCGCTCGGCGAGGTTCTCGGCGCTCGCCACGGTGAAGTCCCACGCGAGATAGAGGCCGGAGCGGGCGACGGTCGGACCCGCATGGCCGGCAATGGTCGCGAAGATCCCTTCCATCGCCTCGCGGCGTTGCTCGAATGGACCGTCTCCGACCAACGAAAGGGGCGCCGGCTCCTCGTCGCGATACGCCGCGAAGATCTCTTCGGCGTCGATGGCGGACCCGTCGGCGCGACGCATGTGCTGCAAGGCGACGACGTAACGGGTGTCCTCGTCCCAGTTCACGGCGGGCCGGATGATGACGAGCCGGCTCGGTTCGCCGTTGATCACCGACACCTCGTCGGGGACCTCGGGCGGGAGATTGGATGCGACCTCGCGGAAGCCGTCCTCGAATTCTGTGAGGGCGTCGTCGAACTCGTCGGGAGCCTCATCGCGAACGAGGTCGGGCACCAGCGCCGGCGGCTCCTTGGGGTGCAGCGACGTGCCGTCGGCGTTGAGATCGAGTTCGGCCCACACCGGGTGGCGGGCGCCGGTACGGGTATTGATGACCACCACGGCCGACCCCGCGTCGAGCGACGACGAGAAGTCGGTGATGGGCGGCGCGCCGCTAGCGACGAGGTCGACCTCGGGAACCTTGACAAGGAGGGGTTGGCCGGGGCTGAAGCCGTCGTTGCGGTTCCACTCGGTTGGATCGATGGGCTTGCCGGCCGCATTGCGCGGCATGGACGCCACATTGAGGTTGAGGCGTCGGCCGGTGCTGCTCGTGGTATCGGCGCGCGTGAAATGGTCGGAGGGGAACGGGAGGAGGCACGAGTGTGGGTCCAGGAAGTCGCAACGGTCGGCGGCGAGGGCGTCGACGACGATCCCCGCTGGTTCCGGGACGCGCTGCGTGCCCAGCGGTCCCGCCGAGATCCCCGAGGCGCGCGCGCTCGGAGACGTGGCGGCGATCAGCGCCACGAGCAGGGCTGGGATCAAGACGCCGGCGTGGATGCGGGGTAAGGGTCGAGCGTGCATGGTGAACCTCCGTCCTCCTTACGCATGACGTCCTCTGTAGGCGCGCCGAGCTTGCTGGACGTTGTTCATATCGCAACCGGAAAGCCGGTGAAGGATCACCGCCTGCGGGTGGGGCGATCGCGGCGGATCCGATCGGCGTGGCAAGCTGAGCGCATGACCGACGATTCCACCACTGCCCAGGCGGGCGATCTCAAGGCCCGCCTCACGCCGGAGCAATACCACGTGACCCAAGAGGGCGGCACCGAGGCGCCCTTCACGGGCGCCTTCTGGGACAACCACGACGACGGGATGTACCGGTGCGTCGTGTGTGGTGAAGAGTTGTTCACCTCCGGCACGAAGTTCGACTCCGGAAGTGGATGGCCGAGCTTCTACGAGGCCCTCGACAAGACGAAGGTCACCGAGGTGAGCGACACCAGCCACGGGATGGTGCGGACCGAAGTGCGCTGTGCCAAGTGCGGCGCCCACCTCGGCCACGTGTTTCCCGACGGCCCGCGGCCAACGGGAATGCGGTATTGCATCAACTCTTGCGCCCTCGAGTTCGAGGCGGGCACACCCGGCATCGGGCCAGGGGACGCCGACGCCTGACGGCGGCGGTGGGTCATGCGTCAGCTCTGGTCTCGTGGCCCGCTCCTCCTCGCGCTCGGCGCCGTCGCCCTCGTCGGCGGGGCATGGCTGGGATTGGTGCCCGACGACGCGCCCGAGGCCTCGACCCGCCAAGCGGCGGGGTCCGAGCCGGTCGTCGACCTTGGCGACGTCATGGACTTCGTTCCCGGGTGCACGATCGACACATGTTCCGTGCTCGCGCGCCGGGGAGGCTTCCGCTTCGACGGCAAGGACGCGATGCTGATCCTGGTGGCGACGCCGATGTGTGGCGATCCGGCGGCCTCAGAGATCGACACGGTCGGACTGCACCTCGTCACGTCAAGCTCGGTGCTGTGGTCGCAGGGGATTCGCGGTGCCGCCTGCGTCGATCCCATTGGGGGGATCGAAACCGACCGCGCCCGAAACGCCTTCGTCAAGGTGCGCGTCGGGGGCGAGTACCAGGTCATCGTGCTGCGGATCCGTGATGACGAGGTCGAGGACTTCGGCTCGTTCGACGGGCGGTTCCGCGGGCACGAGGCGAGCGGAGTGCGTGATCTCGACGACGACGGCGTGCTCGAGGTCGTGGTGGTTGGCGACAAGGGAGCGTCGGCCTTCCATTGGACCGGCCGCGAGTACGAGGAACGATGAACGGAGAACGGCTGCGGATCAACGGGCACCTCGCCATTCCGCTCGACGAGATCGAGCTGTCGTTCAGCACCAGCGGGGGACCGGGTGGCCAGCACGCCAATCGGGCGGCCACGAAAGTCGAGGCGAGATTCGACATTGAGCGCTCGACAGTGCTCGGGCCGCGTCAACGTCAACGGTTGCTCGATCGCTACGGCCCGGTGCTACGCGTGAGCGCGGCCGACGAGCGCTCGCAGATGCGCAATCGCGAGATCGCACTCGAGCGGCTCGCCGTTCGCCTGCGCGAGGGGCTGGCGGTTCCCAAGGCTCGTGTGCCGACCCGCCAATCCCGGGCCGCCAAGCAGCGACGCCTTGAGCAGAAGCGGCAGCGCTCTGGCGTCAAGCGCCTGCGCTCGCGTCCAAGCGCGGAGGACTGACCGATCACGTCGGCGTCGCCGGTCGGGCGGTGCCTCGGGTCGGCATCGGTACACTGCGGCGCACTCATTCCCGACCCCGCCCTGGTGGGAGGCGCATCTCTTGGTTGCCGGGTTCCTCGTTCACGCCGTCGCCTACGCCACCGTCTGCGGGGGGCTGGTCGTCGTCTGGGCGCTGGGCGAGAAGGGGTCGTTCGACCAGCTCGGTGAGTTCGTGCGGAATCCCGACACCATCAAGGGGGCGCGGTTCTGGCCGATCTGGCCGATCCTGGCCTGGGGCGGGGCCGTCCTGATCCACGCGGCGGCGGTCCTCTCCTTCGGCATCTTCCCCGGGCGCCGGCGTCGGCGGCAGCGACGCGAACACCGCGAGCAGATGCTTGAGCACGCCAAGACGGCGGCGGAGATCGGCCGAGACGCGGTCGGTACCATCCTGGGGGGCGCCCGGAGAACGTGGTCGTCGGTCGGCGGGCCCGGCCGACCCACCGGCCCTGAACGCCGGTGGGTCACCGTGATGTTCACGGACCTCGTCAACTCCACGCAGCTCAACGAGGCGCTTGGCGACGAGGAGTGGAGCCGGTTGCTGCGTGTTCACCGCGAGTCGGTGCGGGCTGCGTTCCTGGCCCGCGGCGGTGAGGAGGTGAGCACCGCGGGCGACGGGTTCCTGGTGCGCTTTCCAAGTCCGGCCGAAGCGGTCTTGTCTGCGATCGACATCCAGCGCGACGTCACCGAGGCGCGCCGCTCGAACACCGTGGTTCCGAGCGTTCGCATCGGTATCCACGCCGGGGAAGCCGTCGAGGACGAAGGCGACCTCGTGGGACGCGTCGTCAACTTGGCATCGCGGGTGGCGAGCGAAGCGGCTCCCGACGAGATCCTCGTGACCGAGCCCGTCGCCGACTATCTGGGGGGCCGCATCAGCCTCGAAGACCGCGGCGTCCGCGAGCTCAAGGGTTTTACCGCTCCCCGCCATTTGCTCTCGGTGGTGTGGCAGCAGGCCTCTGAACCCGCGGGCTAGTCGGTCATGATCAAAGCGAGGGCGGTGCGGGCGCGCAATCTCGAGCCCGACTCCGAAAACCGAATCCACCGCGACGACGTCGCGCGCGACTTCGGGTTTCGTGGCGGTCTCGTCCCCGGGATCACCACGTATGCGTACATGAGTCGTGTCCCGGCTGAGCGTTGGGGAGAGCAATGGCTGGACTCGGGGTCGATGTCGGCGAAGTTCATCGCTCCGGTCTACGACGGCGACGATCTCGTCATATCGGCGCGCACGGAATCGTCGGGTCTCGTGCTCGAAGTGGCGAATCAGGACGGCGTCGTCTGCGCCGTCGGGACCGCGACCCTCGACTCGCGTCGGGGCGACGCCCCCGATCCGCAGGACTACCTGGTGGCCCCGCTTCCGGACGTTCGGCCTCCCGCGACACGCGAGGTGATCGAAGCGCTCGGCGTGCTGGGAACCGTCAGGCGCGGATTCCACCTGGAGCGGGCGCCGGACTTCCTCGAGGCCATCGGCGACGACCTCGATCTCTACGCGTGGGCGGCCCACCCGGGCTGGCTCATCTACGACGCGAACCAGGCGCTGGCTCAGAACGTCGCACTCGGGCCGTGGATCCATGGAGCCAGCGACGTGAGACACTGGTCGACGCTGCGTGACACGGAGTCCGTGTGCACGCGAGGCCGCGTCGCCCGGGTGTTCGACCGCAAGGGTCACGGGTTCGTCGAATTGGACCTGTTGATGACGGCGGGAGACGCTCCGGACGCCCGAGTGGTGTGGCAGGTGCGCCATACCGCGATCTACCGCATCGCCCGGCCTTGAACACGCCCGCATGGATTGCGTTCGGCGCGGCAGGGCTGTTCGCGGTGCTCGACTGGCTGGCCATCGCGCGGGGCGCGCGGCGCGGTGAGTACCTGGCCAAGCCCGCCACCCTGGTGGCGCTCACCGGGGCCGCGCTGCTCATCGACCCGAGTGACCAAGCGCAGCGGGCCTGGTTCGCGGTCGCCCTGGTGTTCTCCCTCGCCGGCGACGTATTCCTCATGCTGCCGAGCGATCGCTTCGTCCCCGGACTCGCGTGCTTTCTCGTGGGCCATCTCGCCTACATCGTGGGCCTGAACGTCGACGGGGGCTCCGCCGGTGCGCTCGCGCTCTCCGCGGCGGGCCTCGCCTTCGTCGCGGTACCCCTCGGACGCAGAATCGTGAGGGGGGCTGTCGCCCACGATCGGCGCCTCGGAGCGCCGGTCACGCTCTACATCGTGGCGATCTCGGGCATGGTGGCGAGCGCGATCGCCACCGGGGCACCCTGGGCGATCGCCGGTGCGTCCCTGTTCTATGGCTCAGATGCGTTCATCGGCTGGAGCCGGTTCGTGGGCGCCTTCCCTGGGTACCGGCTGGCCATCATCGTGACGTACCACGTAGGTCAGGCGGCGCTGGTGGCCTCGCTCGTGGCCTGATCCAGGCACGAAATTCGGCCTTGCTCCCGACAGATTCGCCGTTTGTGCTCAAGTTCTGAGGGAAGGGTGTCGATATCTCGATGGGGAAGTCTGTCAACACAGGCGTGGATATGGCTGGGAAGCGTTGGGGAGAGAGAGGCAGCGTCGACGACGCGCCGGCAGGGCCGAGCGTATGGCTCTCGGATCTGCTCGGGCGTTGGTTCGAGGCGTCGCGCGCGGAGTTCGGCTGGGCTTTCGACGCTTGGTACGACGTCCCCGTCGGGGTCGTGGCGCGGGCTCTTGAGCGCGGCGTGGTCGACCGCGACGCCTTGGCGGCCCTCGGTGCATCGCGTTTCGCCCGGCGACGCACCCAGGACGAGGCAATGGCGGACTTTGAGCTCGCCCTCGACGCGGCCGGGGCGTCAATGGGAAAGGACGCCGCGGACGCCGCACGAGCATGCGTGGCGGCGGGGTTCCTGAATCCGACGGTCAGCGACCCCTCGTGGTTCGGCGACGCCCGGTCCCTGAGTCGTTCGATGCGCCAGATCTATGCCAACGCCTCGGCGCGTCGGCCTCCGGCATCGTCCCATGCGCTCCTCCTGATCGACATCAACGTGTCGTGGCTCGACGTCCCTGAGCGCGCGATGGCGCTGGCCGCCGCGGCCGAGGAGATTCACGAGCATTTCCCCGCCGCCGATCCGGTGGCCTGTCTGGGCGAGCCCCGGTTCGCGGTCCTCGTCCATCGCCATCCGGGCCTCGCCGTCGGGGCTGAGTCATTGCGCCTCGCCTTCGAAGCCGTGCCGCTCCTCTCCGGCGGCACCAAGGTGTTCCTGGTTCCGCTCCCGGAGTCGAGCGCCGGGGTGGGTCGGTTCGTGCGGGAGCTCGCGGGTGCACAGCGTCCGCTGCAGGTCCGTACGTACGAGCCGCGCACCGCGGCCGGCGGCGGACCGGGCGCGGAACTCTTGCGCGCCGCCGTCCCGATTTCTGCCGTGCGGCCGGCGCGACGTCGACGCTTCGTTCCGGCCATGGTTGTGGAGGGCTCAGGCATGCTCTCGGCAGCGGTGGCGGCGATCGTTTTCGCCATCGGAGTCGGTCAAGCGGTGGGGCCCGCTTCGGTGACCGGACAAACGCCGACGACGCAACTCTTCGGTCTCGCGCCACACGTCACGGCGCCGGTGCCGGCTCCGACGGGTCCTTCGCCAACGCCGCCTGGTCCTGAGGCCGCGCCGGTGCCGGAGCCGGAGCCCACGGCAGCGGACTCGGTCGCCACCGCGCGGCGGACCCGCGCTCCGGTGCGTCCAGCCGCGCCGTCCGTCGAGACAGCCCCGGTGCCGGATCCTTCGGCCCTCGCCGCGCCCGTCGCGATCAGCGCCCCCGACGCCTCGCCGGGCCCAGCCCCTGAGTTCGACCCGTGCGCGGCTCTCGACGAGAAGGACGCGCGACGATGCGAGCGGCAGATGGGGCGCGACGTCGAGGAGCCGGCCGCGGAACACGCCGCGGGCCCGAGGGCGGTCCGGACCGGCGACGCGACCGACGGCGCGAGGGCCGACTGATCCGTGCGAACGTGGTGACCGCTCTGGTGTGAGTGCCTGCCCGCCCCATGGCGGGCAGGCACTCACACCAGTGGATGGGGCGACGGCCAATCGTTAGGAGCGACGGCCACCAAGAAGTTCTGGGGCCACCGGGCAGGACGCGGCGGCCACCGCCTCGGCCGGAGTGAACAGGCCTTCGGGTCCGACGACGGTCGTCACGCACGCCCAATCGAGGAGCGCGGGACGGCGGCTCGCGAGGCGCTCCACGCGCGCAACCGCGGCGCGCCACACGGGACCGGGAAGGCCACGAGCGACACCCCCGGCTACGACGACGGCCTCGCCTGCCGCGAACGCCTCCTCGGCGTCCGCCACCTCAGGGGGCGCCGAGTAGACGCCGTCGGTTCCGAACGACCATGCGGTGACGACGACGGCATCGGGGTTGACGGCGAGCTCGGCGTCGACAAACAGCGGGGTGGGGTCGTCGTCCAGCGTGCGCATGACGGCCATCAACGTCGCGTGGGGATCGGCCGATGTCAGCGCCGACGAAGCGACCCACCAGAGGGGTCCGGCCGCCGGGTGCCGATCGAGCAGACGTCGGCAGGCGACCACGAGCTCGGCGGGGTCGGCGGCGCAGGCGAGGAGCGTGTCGGCGGCCTCGGCGGCGATCACGTCCACACGCGAAGGCTCGAGACGGGCGAGATAGCGGAGCCGCTCGATGGGATGCACGGGTTCACCGTACGACAACTCCGCCGCGCTCAGAGGTGGTCGAGCAGCTCCGTGAGGGTGGCGATGCGGGAGGCACCTCTGGGAAGGGCCGGAGGGGCGCCGCCCTCCGGGTCTCGGAGGAGATGAAACGGGCGCATCCCGGCCGCAAGAGGGCCGACCACGTCGGGCTCCCACGAGTCGCCCACGAACGCCGCTTCCGTTCCGGACACGCCGAGGAGTTCGAGCGTGTGAGCGTAGATCCGCTCGTGGGGCTTTCTCGCGCCTGCTCGTGCGGACGTGACGGTGACGTCGACCGCGTCAGCGAGGCCGAGGCGCTCGACAAGCTCGGGAAGGTCCCAATCCCAGTTGGAACAGATGGCCAGGCGCAGCCCCCGCGAGCGAAGGGCGGCGAGGGCGGGTGCCACGTCGTCGTACAGCTCGAGGGTGTAGGTCTTGATGGCGGCGTGCAGTTCGTCGACGACCGCCTCGCGCCGGGCGCCGTCGATACCGAATCGATCGCACACGGCTGCGAGGCGAGCTCGCTCCCACGCGGTGTACGCATCGCGGTCCGCCGAGTGCTCGGCATGATCGATGCCGTCCACCGGATCGAGGCCGGTCAGCGTGGTCGCGTTGGTGGTCGCCTCGGCCCCGTGCGCGCGTAGTACGTCCCCGAGCCGAGGAGCCCATTCGGTCGCCGCGGCGAGCGTCCCATAGAAGTCGAGCAGGACGACCGAGACGGGCGGGGGCGCGTTCAAGCGGCGAGCGTGGCGGCGTGTGGCGTGAATTCGTCGCGGCGGCACCGCTCGGCCGCCGCGACGTAAGAGGCTCGCGCCACGGGGATCCTGATCTCGGGATTCATGGCGTTGATGCCCGCAGCGCGCACCACCTCGGCGGTGGGCTGGAACACCGCCACAGGGATGCCTCGGCGACGGAGGCGCGCCACCTCGGCGCCGAGGCGGAGGCGGTACATCGTGCGGACGGGAGCGTCGAGCGACGGACGGCCCGAGGTACGCACCGAGGACATCGGGGAGCTCACGACGACGAGGTCGGGCTCGACGTTCTCGGCCGCTTCGGAATCAACCTGGC
>DATDOY010000156.1:0-9335 GCA_035293045.1 Acidimicrobiia bacterium | reverse complement strand
GTCGTCTCCTCGACCGAGCGGATGATGTCCCAGAACGGGCGCACGAGTTCGGGAAGCGCGCTCCGAGCCTTGGCGGCGTCGACCTTCTCGCAGCGTCCCGTGCACACCCGGATGGTGGTGCCGTCGTCGATGACGCGCGTGTCGCCGACGACGACGACCGTCGTGCCCTCCTTGTGGGCGGCGACAAATTCGACGGTGCCGGTCTTGGCCCCCTCGGTGATCTCGGCGATCCACTGGATCTTGACCCCGCCGGGCCGGCCCTCCTCGGTCAACTGCCCGAACTCGGTGTCGGTCGGGTCGATCGTGGGTCCGGGGTCCGCGGCCGCGCTGGCTCCCGACGGGTCCTCACCCGACGCGGTCGTCGCCGGCTGTTCGTCGTCGTCGAGCGCCATCCCCACCAGGGATCCGACCGCGAGCCCGAACAGGGCTCCGACGGTCAGGAGGACGACGTCGCGGCGCAGCCTCGGAGAGGTCAGGTCGGGCACAGCGGGACTCCTTCGCTGGGGTTCAGATCGGGTCGGCGCCTCGGCGTCGCCGCTTCGAGCGGTCGTCGGGCGCTGGCGCGCCCAATACCCTGGCGGCCATGCGAGTGAACACCGGGGCCGACGACCGCCTTGAACGCTACCGCGAGATGTGGTCGGATGAGATGGCGGGAGCCGCGCTCTACCGCACGCTCGCCGAACACGCCGACCCCGCCAAGCAGCCGATCTTCCTGCGCTTGGCCGAGGCGGAGGAGCGCCACGCGGCCCACTGGGCGAAGGTGCTCGCCGAAGCCGGAATTTCCGATCTCCGGCCGCCGCGTCGGTCATTTCGCAACCGGATTCTCGGCTTCATGGCGCGGCGGTTCGGGACCGACAGCGTGATCCCGATCGTCGTGCGCCAGGAGGCCGCCGACGCCGACAAGTACCGGGGCGTCCCCGAGGCCCCGCCGGAGATGGCGGCTTCGGAGATGGCCCATGGCCGAGCGTTGTCGGCGATGCAGCCCGCCGGCACCGCGGGCGATCAGATCGTGCGGGCCGAGGGCCGCCACCGAGCCACGGCCGGCGGGGTCCTGCGCGCCACCGTGTTCGGCGTCAACGACGGGCTGATCTCAAACCTGTTGCTGGTGATGGGAGTGGCCGGCGGCACCGACAACAACAACTTCGTGATCCTCGCCGGGGCGCTCGGTCTCTTGAGCGGCGCGTCATCGATGGCGGCGGGCGAGTGGAGCTCGGTGCGCTCCCAGCGGGAGCTGTACGAGCACGAGATCGCCGTCGAAGCCGAGGAGATGGCCGCGTTTCCCGAGGAGGAACGCGAGGAGCTCTCGCTCATCTATCAAGCCAAGGGCATTCCCGAGCCGGAGGCCGACGCCCTCGCGACCCAGATCATGGCCCAGCCCGACACCGCGCTGGAGACCCTCGCCCGCGAAGAACTCGGCCTCGACCCGGGTGCGCTCGGCTCGGCGGGTGTCGCTGCGGTGTCGTCGTTCCTGGCGTTTGCCGTCGGTGCGCTCGTGCCCCTGCTGCCATTCCTGGTGGGCTCGGGTGCGGTTGCGCTCGGGGCCGCCGCAGGGCTTGCGGCCCTCGCACTCTTCGGCGTCGGCGCGCTCACTTCGGTCCTTACTGGCCGGCCCCCGGTGCGGATGGGCGCGCGCATGCTGGTGATCGGCGGCGTGCTCGCCGCGGGAACATATGGCCTCGGCGCCGCCCTCGGCGTGGGCCTCGACTAGGAGCACGCGCGAATCGGACGGGAAGAAACGGAGGGTCGGCCAACGGAGGGTCGGCCAACGGAGGGTCGATAGGAATGCGGGGCGTTCGGGCGGGTTAGAGCTGTTCGGCCCGGTACCCGCGCTCTCGCAGCTTGGTCACCACCGCCGCCCGGTGGTCGGGGTCACGGGTTTCGAGGGTGAGGCGGACCTCAACCTCGTTGAGGGAGAGGTCACCCCCCTCACGGTGGTGCTCGACGTCGATGACGTTGAGGCCGATCGCTGCCACGTGGTCGAGCAGGCGGGCGAGCTCGCCCGGACGATCCGGGAGCGGCACCCTCAGCAACAGGTAGCGACCGGACGCGGCGAGGCCATGCTGCACGACCCGCACGAGAACCAGCGGGTCGATGTTGCCTCCGCTCAGCACGACGGCCACGGGTGCCCCGGGACCGCCGCCGGCCTTCCCGGCCAGCACGGCCGCGAGGGCGGCGGCGCCCGCGGGTTCGACCACCGTCTTGAGCCGTTCAAGGAGCAACAGGAGTGAACCCGAGATCTGCTCCTCGGTGACCGTCACCATGTCGTCCACGAAGGCGCGGGCATGGGCCAGCGTCGATTCGGCGACCGCCTTCACCGCGATGCCGTCCGCCATGGTTTCGACGTGGTCGAGGACGACCGGTCGTCCGGCCACGAGGCTCGTCGACATCCCTGCCGCGCCAGCCGCTTCGACCCCGACGACGCGAACGCCCGGCCGCCGGGCCTTGATTGCCGCCGCCACGCCCGCGATGAGGCCGCCGCCGCCCACGGGGACCACAACCGTCTCGACGTCGGGCGCGTCGGCGAGGATCTCGAGCCCCAACGTTCCCTGACCGGCGATGACGTCGCGGTCGGCGAAGGGGTGGATCAGTTCGGCGCCGGTCGTCTCCGCGTGGGCCGCCGCCGCGTCCATCGTCTCGTCGACCACGGTGCCCACGAGCCGAACCTCGGCGCCGTAGCTCCGGGTGGCCTCGACCTTGGGGAAGGCGGCGGTCTCGGGCATGAAGATGGTCGAGGGAACGCCGACGAGCGTTGCGGCGAGCGCCACACCCTGCGCGTGGTTTCCGGCGCTCGCGGCGACAACCCCGCGCTCGCGCGTTCCGGGGTCGAGGGCCGCGATGCGGTTGTACGCCCCGCGGAGCTTGAACGACCCGGTGCGCTGGCGCTCCTCGTGTTTGATCGACACCGGTCTTCCCGCCATTCGCGACAACGTGTCGGAGCGCTCGGTCGCCGTCGCCTTGATCACCCCCTGCAAGCGCTCTCGCGCCGCCTCGATGTCGGCAAGGGTGACGAGCGACGGCGGGTTGGTCGCGGCGGTCACGGTGCGTCAGTACGAACGCGAGTCGAGCCCGCCGGTGAGCACGTCGGCGCCGAGGTAGACGAACCCGTAGCCCTCGTCCCGAAACGGGATCTCCGCATCGCGCAGCGCGACGTCCCAATCGCCCGTGACTTCGGGGTCGGTTTCCTCCATCCCGTGGTCGGCCACGAGGAGAAACGCCGTGTCGTCGAAGGCGCCGGCCCGTTCGACGGCGGCGAGGATGTCGCCGATGCGGGCGTCGGTGTCGCGCACGGCCGCCGCGCCGACATCGGAGTGGGGCCCGCCGGCGTGGAACGCGGCGTCGGTCAGGGTGAAGTTGACCCACATGAAACGAGGCGCCGGATAGGTGACGTCGCGGTAATGGCCCTCCCAAATCCCGACGGCCTGCTCCACCGCGAGGTGATCGACCACCGAGGCCCATCCGTACTCCTTGATGGGGCGGACGAATCGTTCGGTGACGTGCGGCAGACCCTCGGGGGATTGCGGGATGGGAGGGATCTCGCCGCGGCGGAAGAAGTCGAACGTCGAGTAGTCGGCGGCGACGTCGCAAGGTTCGTTGATCGACGCGCTGAACGCGTCCGCCCACGTGCGATGGACGGCGCTGTGGATGGTCTCGGTGCCGTCGGCGAGCCACTGCATTGCGGTCGGCCAGTGCAGCGGTGAATTCGTGATCACCTGCTGAGCGCCGTGGCGGTCGTACCACGCGTTGTGGAGGACCTGATGGTGACCGGGATACGCGCCGGTGAGGTTGGAGGTGTGGTTCGCGAGCGTGACCGTCGGGAGTCCTGCCATCGCCCCGAACCGCAGGGTGCTGCCCATCTCCATGAGGCGCGCCACGTTGGGCGCCTCGCCCCGCGCCGCCATGGCGTAGAGCACGTTCGGGTTCGCCCCGTCGAGAAGGAAGGCCACGACGTGGGAGGGCCGTTCGAGGGGATCGAGGAGGTCGACGAGCGCCTCACCGTCCTGTCGGGCGAGGAGCATGTCGTCGTGGACGGTGCCGTTGAGGGAGCGGCCCGAGACCGGCGCGGTGCCGAGCAGCGTGCAGATGGTGGGCGCCACGTCGACGAGGCGGGCGGCTCGATCCACCATGCCGAGATTCCGAACGCCCTTGCCGGCGGCGATGAACGGCGCCCGCGCCTGGACGACGGCGAGTGACCCGTGCTCGCCTCGATGACCGCCGTGATCCTCCCAGTTGTGGGCGGCGGTGTGGATGACACAGAGGTCTGGGGCATGCGTGGCGTCGAAGAGCTGCGAGATCTGCTCGTAGGCGTGGGGGTAGGCGTTGTCGCGCCGCGGGGGAAATCGGTTCGCCAGTTCCGACTCGAGGCCCGCAAACCGGTCGACGGCCTGGTCGCCGATCGGGTTCCGGCCTTCGGTCTCTTTGACCTCGAAGGCCCAGCCCCGATCGGTGGGCTGGCGAGCGAACCGCACGAACCCGTCGATCGCCCGGGCCTCGTAGACCCCGTCGTGGTGCGTGAGGACCATTTCCACGATCGGTTCGAGGGCGACGTCGAGCAGGGTGGCGGTCGCGGCGGCGATCAGGTCGGGATCGTGCGGGTGGTGAGCCATGCGGGCACGAACGATAGCCACGTGGGCGGCCATTCCTCCTTGATTGTGCGCCCCGATGCGCCGGACCTCCGCGGCGTCGCCGTCCCGGCAGGCAGACCCAGCCCCGGTGCCGGGCGGCGGCGTTGCCTGGGACGGTCCTTCCCCAGTATCCTGACGTCCCTTCCGGCTCGTCACCGGCGCCACGGCGCGCCCCACGCCGACGGCCCGGCCAAGGCTCAACCGACAGGATGATCGCAGTGCCCACTTTCCAGCCCAAAGCATCTGAGATCGAGCGCGCCTGGCACGTCATCGACGCCGACGGCCAGATCCTCGGCCGCCTCGCCACCGAGGTCGCAATCCTCCTGCGAGGGAAGCACAAGGTCATCTGGGCGCCCCACGTCGACTGTGGCGACCACGTGGTGATCGTCAACGCCGACAAGGTCGCCGTCACCGGGGCCAAGCGCACCGACAAGCGCTACTTCCGCCACTCCGGGTATCCGGGCGGCATGAAGAGCCGCTCGCTCGAGGAGATGTTGGCGACCCACCCCGACCGCGTGGTGCGCCTCGCCATCCGCGGAATGCTGCCGAAGAGCCGCCTCGGGCGCCGCATGCTCAAGAAACTGCACGTCTACGCCGGCCCGGGTCACCCCCACCAGGCGCAGCAGCCCCAGCCCTATGCCCTTCGGGTGCGCAGCGCGTAGCGCCTGCCACCGATCGAGGAGTCACCGTGACCAAGCCCCTCATCCAGACCACCGGACGCCGCAAGGAGTCGGTGGCTCGCGTCCGCCTGCGCCCCGGCACCGGCGCCATCACGGTCAACGGACGCACGTTCGAGCAGTACTTCCCGTCCGAGGCCCACCGCACGGTGGTGCTCGAACCGCTTCGCCTGAGCCAGACCGCCGACGTCTACGACGTCGACGTCACCGTTGAGGGCGGCGGGGTGAGCGGCCAGGCCGGCGCCCTGCGGCTCGGCATTGCTCGCGCGATCGTCAAGCTCGACGAGGATCAGCGCGTCCCGCTCAAGAAGGCGGGCCTGCTCACACGTGATCCCCGCGAGAAGGAGCGCCGCAAGTACGGCCTCAAGAAGGCTCGCAAGGCGCCGCAGTACTCCAAGCGGTAAGGCCTGTCGGGAGCGCGGTGCCGACGACCACGCGCATGCTCCACTTCGGAACCGACGGGATCCGTGGACACGCGGACGACGAGCTTTCCGACGAATCGGTTCGCGCCCTCGGGCGCGCCACGGCCCGGGTGCTCGGGTGCGACCGGCTGTTTCTGCTCGCTCGCGACACGCGGGAATCGGGCGCCCGGATCGAGGCCGCCTTGGCGGCCGGCCTTGCCGACGAGGGCGGGCAGATCGAGTCGGTTGGTGTGTTCCCGACCCCCGGGCTCGCGTACCTCTCGCAGACGCGCGGGTTGCCGGCAGCGATGATTTCTGCGAGCCACAACCCATTCCACGACAACGGCATCAAGGTCTTCGCCCCCGGGGGGCGCAAGCTCGCCGACGCGGTGGAGGCGGACATCGAGCGCGAGATGGGCGGGCTTCCTCCAAGCCCCGGTGGCGCCAAGCCCTCCCTCGTTCCTTCCGACGCGGACCGTGAGGGATACCTCGAGCACCTCGTCGGCGCCCTCGAGGGCCGCACCCTCGACGGCGTGCGGGTGGTGATCGACTGCGCCAACGGCGCCGCCTTCGAGGTCGCGCCGCAGGTTTTCACCCGGCTCGGCGCGGATGTCGAGGTGCGCTGCGCCGATCCCGACGGCCGCAACATCAACGCCGGGTGTGGATCCACCCATCCGGAGGGGTTGCAGCGAGCCGTGGTGAAGGCGGGCGCGCACGCCGGACTCGCCTTCGACGGCGACGCCGATCGCCTCATCGCCGTCGACGAGAAGGGCGCGCTGCTCGATGGCGATCACTTCCTTGCCATTGCCGCCGCCGACCTCCGCTCGCGCAATCGGCTCCGCGGCGACGCCGTGGTCACGACGGTGATGGCCAACCTGGGGTTTCGCAAGGCCATGGACGCGGAGGGGATCGCGGTGGTCGAGACGAGGGTCGGCGACCGTTACGTCCTCGAAGAGATGGACGCCGGCGACTATGCCCTCGGCGGAGAGCAGTCGGGGCACGTCATCTTCGCCGACCTTGCCACCACGGGCGACGGCATCCTCTCCGGGCTCGTATTGCTCGACGCCATGCGGCGGGCGCAACGCCCCCTCTCCGAGATGGCGGCCATGGTGCAGAAACTTCCGCAGGTCCTGCGCAACGTCGAGGTCGTCGATCGCGCGCGGCTCGACGCCGCAACGGGGTTCTGGGACGAGGTCGCGGCCGTCGAAGCCGAGATGGGTAGCGGCGGCCGCGTGCTCGTGCGCCCGTCGGGCACGGAACCGCTGGTTCGGGTCATGGTCGAGGCACCCACCCACGACGAGGCCGAGCGTCACGCCGGGCGCTTGATCAGCGCGCTCGTCGCCGCCCTCGGTTCGCCGTCGCCCGCGTAGGCTTTCTGCCATGTGCGGCATCGTCGGGTGCACCGGCAGCGACCCTGTCCTTCCCATCGTCCTTGAAGGACTCGCGCGTCTCGAGTACCGCGGCTACGACTCCGCGGGAGTGGCGCTGCAGGCCGGGGGATCGGTCTGGATCCGCAAGCGGGCCGGCAAGCTTTCGGAACTGACGGGCGCGGTCGGCGACGCTCCCCGATCGACCGCTGGCATCGGCCACACGCGGTGGGCGACCCACGGCCGTCCGAATGAGGCCAACGCCCATCCTCACGCCGACTGCTCCGGGCGCCTCGCGCTGATCCACAACGGCATCGTCGAGAACTTTTTGTCGCTGCGTGCCCGTCTCGAAGGGACGCACGAGATTCGTTCGGAGACCGACACCGAACTGCTCGCCCACCTCATCGAAGAGCGCATCGCGTCCGGCGACGACCTTCCCGCTGCGATGCGGGCGATCATGCGCGAGGTCGAGGGATCGTTCGCGCTCGTCGCCGTGCACGCGTCCGATCCCGAACTCGTCGTCGGCGCGCGGCGTGTGTCGCCGCTGATCGCCGCCGTTTCCGACGGCGCGGCGTATCTGGCCTCGGACATTCCCGCCCTGTTGCCCTACACCAGGGACTTCAGGATCATCGACGACGATCAGGTCGTCGAGCTTCGCCCGGGTTCTCTCCGCATCACCGATCTGTCGGGCCGCGAGGTCGAGGCGCCGACCCGCCACGTCGAGTGGGATCTTGAAGAGGCAGAGAAGGGCGGGTTCCCCGACTTCATGCTCAAGGAGATCCACGAGCAGCCGGTGGCGGTGGCGGAAACGTTGCGCGGTCGCATCAACACCATCGACGGCCGGATCATCCTCGACGAGTTGCGGCTCGCCGAAGACGACCTGCGCGACATCGACAAGGTGTTCATCGTCGCGTGCGGCACGAGCTACCACGCCGGGATGGTGGCGAAATACGCCATCGAGCATTGGACGCGCCTGCCGTGCGAGATCGACATTGCCTCCGAGTTCCGGTATCGGGATCCGGTCGTCGACACGCGCACGTTGGTCGTCGGCGTCAGCCAGTCGGGCGAAACCGCCGACACGATCGCCGCGTGCCGATATGCCAAGCGCCTCGGGGCTCGCGTCATCGCGGTGAGCAACGTGGTCGACTCGTCGATGGCACGCGATGCCGACGCCGTCCTGTATACGCACGCCGGTCCCGAGGTGGGGGTCGCGGCCACGAAAACGCACCTCGCCCAGATCGTGGCGCTGGTGCAGCTCGGCCTCTACCTCGCGCAGGTCCGCGGCACGCTCTACCCGAGCGAGATCAAGCGCCTGCTCGACGAGCTGCACGAGGTGCCGGACCACATCGCCGCGCTCCTCGCCCGCGACGACGACACCATCCAACGGGTGGCGAGGCAGTACGTCCAGGTCCGTGACTTCTTCTTCGTCGGACGCGGTGTGGGGTACCCGGTCGCTCTCGAGGGCGCCCTCAAGCTCAAGGAGATCAGCTACGCCCGAGCCGAGGGGTACCCCGGCGGCGAGCTGAAGCACGGGCCGATCGCCCTCATCGAGCCGGGCGTCGTGGTCGTCGGGGTGGCGACCCGCTCGCACGTGCACGCGAAGACCCTCTCCAACATCGAGGAGGTTCGCGCCCGGGGCGCCACCGTCATCCTCGTGGCCACCGAGGGCGACGCCGACGCCGAGGCGGTCGCCGACCACGTGTTCTGGGTCCCTGAGACGTCGGAACTGTTTTCTCCGGCCGTGGACGTCGTGCCGCTCCAGCTCTTCGCGTACCACATGGCGAAATACCGAGAACACGACGTCGACAAGCCGCGCAACCTCGCCAAGACGGTCACCGTCGAGTGACCGCGCCGGTGATCGTTGGCGTGGGAGTTGACGCCGTCGACGTCCCACGGTTTCGGAAGGTGCTCCAGCGACGCCCCGGGATCACCGCTCGCCTCTTCTCGGATGACGAGATGGCCTATGCCAGTCGCTTCCGCGACCCCACGCAGCGCCTCGCCGCGCGCTTCGCGGCGAAGGAAGCGGCGATGAAGGCCCTCGGGGTGGGTCTCGGTGCGTTTCGCCTCCGCGACGTGGAGGTCGTGAAGGCGCCGAGCGGAGCGCCCGCGCTGGTGCTGCGCGATGGCGCGGCCGCGGTGGCCGACCGACGGGACACGACGGCGTGGCACTTGGCCCTGACCCACACCGACACCGTCGCCATCGCCTTTGCCGTCGCCGTCGGGCCGGCGCCGGCGCCGGCGTCCGCCCCCACGGCCTAGCGGATATCG
>DATDOY010000155.1:0-34246 GCA_035293045.1 Acidimicrobiia bacterium | reverse complement strand
GTCACCGCCGTGCCTGGTTTCGGGTTCTGCCAGCTGGATGATCGAGACCAGCGGTCGACGCTCGGCGGGACCGGGGTCCCAACCGTGACGTCCGGCGAGGGTTCCGGACGACCAGGGATCGTTTGCAGCGGCAGCACGCCGGCCCCGATGCGTTACATGTCGGGGTGCTCGTCGAAGAACTTCCGGGTGACCTCTTCGTCGAGGTTCACGATCCACGTCTCGGCAATGCGATCGCCGTCGAGGCGGTGCATGTGGAGTGCGGTGTTCGTCACTTGCTCGCCGGCCACGCTGAACTGAAACCGAAGTCGGACCGCGATGCGATCACCGGCTTCCTCGACGGTGTCGAGCACTTGGTGCTGCACGTCATCGAGTAACGGGAGGTACTGCTCGAGGACCGCGCGGAAACCGGCTTGGCCGGCGTGGTCTCCGGCGGCGGGCTCTGGTCCCGCGACGTGGAAGACGAGGTCGTCGACGTAACACGCCAGGATGCCGTCGACGTCGCCACGACCGAACGCGTCGTACAACCGGGCGATGACGGGTGGAGAGGCGCTCAGGGCCGTGCCCCCAGCTGACGCGTCGGAGGCAGGGCGAGGAAGCGGACAACGCGCTCGGCGGCCATTCACACCACGCTACGTCACCGCGGTTCCTGGTTTCGGGTTCTGCCGGCGGGATGATCGAGACCAGCGGTCGACGCTCGGCGGGATCGGGGTCCCAACCGTGACGTCCGGCGAGGGTTCCGGACGACCAGGGATCGTTTGCAGCGGCAGCACGCCGGCCCACACCTCGAGCGCGAGATCGTCGTCGTCCTCGATCGGGGGCCCGGTTCGCACCTTGGCCGAGGCCTCGTCGATCGGGATCGCCACGATGGCGGTGCCCTTGAACTCCTTTTCGTTGGGCTGTCGCGCCTCGTCCCAACGCCCGCGCGCGACGTGTTCGACCACCGCTCGCATCGCCACCATCTTCTCGTCCGGGTCGGTGATCTCGCGGCCGGCCCCGATCACGACGGCAGACCGATAGTTCATGGAGTGATGGAACGCGGACTTTGCCAACACCAAGCCGTCGAGGAGCGTCGCCGTGATGCACACCGGGGCGCCTCGCTTCACGGTGCGCATCATGCGGGTGGCCGGAGACCCGTGGAGATAGAGCGTGTCGCCGACCCGGGAGTGGATGGTCGGCATCACGTAGGGCTGGCCGTCGACGACGAAGCCGA
Source organism: Acidimicrobiia bacterium (assembly GCA_035293045.1). Taxonomy (GTDB): domain Bacteria; phylum Actinomycetota; class Acidimicrobiia; order IMCC26256; family JACPCJ01; genus DATDOY01. The sequence goes on along the minus strand of DATDOY010000155.1, from coordinate 33,036 downwards.
CGTGACAAATCAACGCCTCGTCGAAGACGGCGTAGACCACCTCGCGGTCGTAGTGGGCGCGATCGTCCCGACGGATGCGCGTGCGCTCCGTGGGCGGGAAGGTGCCGGGCGAAGGTGAGCCGTTCGTCATGACCCGGACGGTAGGCGAGTCCGCCCAGTGAGGGTGTGCGTAAAACGTCGCGCCTGGCGCGACGTTTTACGCACACCCAAGGCAGCGGTACGGTGCAGGCGTGCCGAATCCCACCGCCAACGCGTGGCGCTACGTCGACATGGGCCCCGTCGGCCCCGCCGAAGCCATGTCGCAGAACCCCGTGTTCGCCGGTCTCGTGAAGGCGGGCGGACCGCCCATCGCCCAGAGCGCGGTGTGGGGCAGCACCCACCTCAACGTCGGATGGTTCGACGACGTCGACGCCACGCTCGACCTCGAAGCATGCGCACGCCTCGGCGTCGAGGTCATCCGCCGGCCCGTCTACGGCGGCGGCACCGCGTTCTACGAGAAGGGTTGCGCCGTCATTTGGGGGTTCTTCCTCCCCGCCAACGAGGAGGGCACCCTCGACGACAAGCTGTCCCGCTTCCAGCCCGTGCTGCTCGACGCCCTCGCCCGCATCGGACTCGGCGAGGTTGGTTACGAAGGGTCGAGCGACTTTCGCTGGCACGGCCGCAAGTTGGGAGCGCTCACGGCGCAGGAAGTGATGGGCGTGCACAGCGTCGGCGGGTTCCTCAACATTGCCCGTCCTGACATCGACCTTTACCTCCAGGTCGTGCGCGTCCCCGATGAGAAATTCAAAGACAAGGTCGTCAAAGACATGCGCGAGTACGTGTGCACGGCTGACGAGGTCGCTGGACGCCCCGTCACGTACGACCAGTTCCGCGACGCCATGCTCGGCGCCCTCGAGGACTCGGGCCTTACTCTCGAGCACCTGCCGCTCACCGACGACGAACGCAAGAGCGTGAGGGACATCGCCGGCTATCTCGGCAGCGACGACCAGGTGCGCCGGATCTCGTCCGACCGATTCACCGCCGCCGCGCCCCCAGGTTCGCGGGTCGGCTTCGGCAACGAGAAGGGCAAGAAGCTGTGCCGGGCCGGCGTGGCCCTCGACGAGTCCGGCACCGTTGTCGCCGCGCTGATGGCAGGCGACATGCACGTGAGCCCCCCCGACACGATGGAGCGCATCGCCGAGGCGCTCGTCGGTGCCGATTCCTCCGACGACGCCGACCTCAAGGGCCGTGTCGCTGCCGTCTTCGAAGGTCCCGAGGTCAACCAGGCCGACGCCGCCATGGGCGTGACCACCGACGACCTGCTCGCCGCCATCCGCAAAGCCGTGGCGCAGGCCGCGGCTCAGGAGTAGGCGGTGGCGCAGGCCGCGGCAGCCGCCACGGCGTGCCGATGAGGGTCGCAGGCTCCAACATCCTGGTCACCGGCGCGTCGTCGGGTATCGGCGCCGCGCTCGCCCCCATGCTCGCCGAGCGCGGCGCGACCGTCGGCGTCGTGGCCCGGCGCGAAGGCCGGTTGCGCGAGGTGCTCGACGCGTGCCTCCCGCATGCACCCGGCTCGCGCATGTGGGTCCACGACCTCGACGACGTCGAGGGCTCGGTCCGGCTTGCCCTCGACGCGTGGGACGCCTTTGGTCATCTCGACGTGATCGTGCACAACGCGGCCGTCCCCTCGCGACGACTCATCGACGACCTCACCGCCGAGGAACTCGACAAGACCTTCCGGGTCAACTTCTTCGCGCCCGTCCGCATGACGATGGCGCTGCTCCCCAAGATGCTCGAGCGCGACTCGGGAATGATCGTGAACGTGTCGAGCCTCGGCGGCCGCCTGGGCATCGTCCACGAGGCCGCCTACTGCGCCACCAAGTTCGCCCTGTGCGGGTTCAGCGAGTCGATGTACATCGACCTCCATGGCACGGGCGTGGACGTGCGCCTTGTGATTCCCGGCGCCATCGACACCGAGATCTGGGACTCGCCCGAGACCGGCCCACCGATCTATGAGGGTCCGAAGGAACCCCCCGAGGTCGTCGCCGCCGGAATCATCGCCGCCATCGAGGGCGACCAGTTCGAGCATTACGTCCCCGACATGCTCGCCATCGCCGAATGGAAGACCTCCAACTCGACCGAGTTCCTCGACTCAGTGGCGGAGGGTATGAAGCCACGGGGCTGATGCGCCCCACACTCTGCACGGAGAGCGGGGAGGCCGCCCCGGGCGGTCTCGACTAGCGAAACCGGCCCGTTTGTTCCCCTAGACTCGCGGCGCGAGCAGGTCAGTTCGGCGTGCTCGATGTCCCAGTCAACGAGCAGATCATCTAGGTGATGAGCTAGCAGGCAAGGAGCACAACGTGACTGAAACTGGCGTCGTGAAGTTCTTCAACTCCGAGAAGGGGTACGGCTTCATTTCACGCGAGGGGAAGAACGACGTCTTCGTCCACTTCTCGCAGATCCAGATGGAGGGCTACAAGTCCCTCGAGGAAGGCCAGGCGGTGGAGTTCGAGGTTGGCGCCGGCCGCAAGGGCGAGGAAGCGCAGAACGTACGACCCGTCTGAGCCGCGGGCCCATCAAATCCGAGCCCATCAAATCCGAGAAAGGCGCAACGACCCGGGTCGCCGCCCGGGTCGTTGCGCGTCACCCCCGCGGCGCGAGGACGGCGCTCAGGCGTTCGAGGAGCCCGTCCGTTCCCGACGTGTGAAGCGTGAGCCCGCCGTCGACGACGACGTTCTGGCCGGTGAGAAAGCGCGCCATGTCGGAACACAGGAACACCACAACGTCGGCGATGTCCTCCGGTTCTCCGGCGCGTGCGACCGGGGTCTTGGCGATGACGCCGGCCACGTGGTCGGGCACGAGCTGGTCGAGCGGGGCCGTGAGCGCCGAGTTCACGTGTCCCGGCGACACGGCGTTGACACGGATCGCCGGGGCATACTCGAGCGCCGCCGACGCGGTGAGCGCCGCGATCCCCGCCTTGGCCGCGGCATAGGCGCCCTCCCCGGCCGCCGGGCGAGTGCCGCTGATCGACGCCGTGTTGACAATGCGCCCATCACCCCCGGCGAGCATGAGGGGCACCTGCGCCCGCATCCCGTGGAACACGCCGTAGAGGCTGACGCGCACGACGCGGTCCCACTGCTCGAGGTCGTACTCGTGCAGCGGTTGGATCCAACCGATACCGGCGTTGTTGAACGCGACGGAGAGCCCACCCATGGCGGCGGCGGCGGCGCTGACTGCGTGCTCCGTGGCCGCCGCGTCCGTCACGTCCGTGGCGAAGGCGTGGCCGTCGATCTCCCGAGCCACCGCTTCGGCCGCGTCGCCGTCGATGTCGAGCACGGCCACGGCCGCGCCCTCCTCCGCCATGCGGCGACACGTCGCCCGCCCGATCCCCGACCCGCCGCCGGTGACCAACGCCCTGTGTCCGTCGAGCAGTCCCACTCCGCAGACGCTAACGGGCGGGCGCCCTAACTGACACTCGTGTCACATTCGCCGGTACCATCCGCGGCGCATGGATCTCGCCCTCACCGAAACCGAAGATCAACAGGAGCTCCGCGCGCTCGCACGAGACATCGCCGAGCGTGAGCTCGCACCCAAGGCGTCGTACTGGGACGAGACCGAGGAGTTTCCGCACGACTCGTGGGACGCCTTCAAGAAGGCTGACCTCTTCGCCGTCACCGTCGGCGAGGAGTTCGGGGGCATGGGGATGGGCGACGTGGAGTCGACCATCGTGCTCGAGGAACTCGGTCGGGTGGACGTGTCGAGCGCCATCATCGTGCACCTCAACTACAACGGGCCGCCGCGAGCCATCGAGCATCTCGGCAACGACGCCATGAAGGCGAAGTGGATGCCCCACGTGGCGAGCGGAGACGCCCTGTTCTGCATCGGCATCACCGAGCCCGACGCCGGTTCGGCCGCCAACCTCATGCGGGCGTCGCTCACCGAGGATCCCAAGGGTGGGTTCCGGCTCAACGCCTACAAGAACTTCGTCACCGGTGGCCACGTCTCGTCTGCGTGTCTGGTGTGGGCGCGCTTTCCCGGAGGCGAAGGTGCGAAGGGCATCGGCGCCGTCGTCGTCGACCTCTCGTCGCCCGGCGTCAGCGTCACCGGCACCCACAAGAAGATGGGACTTCGCGGGTGCACGGAGGCGGAGCTGGCCTTCGACGACGTGCACGTGCGCGAGGAGGACGTCCTGGTTTGGGGCGATCCCAACAGCACCGATCCGTTCCGCAATCTCCTTCTCCACCTCAACCACGAGCGGTGCGGCAACGCCGCCATGTGCCTCGGCGCCGGGCAAGGCGCGCTCGAGGCCGCCGTGCGCTACATGACGGAACGCCAGACCGGCGCCGGAACCCTCGCCGACCTCCAAGGGCTCCAGTGGAAGATCGCCGACGTCGCCACCCAGCTCGAAGCGGCGCGCCTGCTCCTCTACCGCGCCGTGTCGATGGCCGGTCCGCACGGGACGCCGCCGCCGCTCGAGACGGCGATGGCCAAGGCGGCGTGCAATCTCGCCGCCCGCCAGGCGTGCGACGAAGCCATCCAATTGCACGGCGGCTACGGTTTCTCCCGCGAATACTCGGTCGAGCGAATGTACCGAGACATCCGGGGGCTCTCCATCGGCGCAGGCACCGTCGAGGTGCAGCGCAACTTCATCGGCACCAACGTCTTGAAGGGCCGGTCGACAACGAGTCCCGGCTGGCGCAACCCGCTGGTCGGATAAGCGTGGCGAGGCTCAAGCCCACCCTGAAGCACGCCCGCGAGCGGCACTACAAGCGGCATGGGGGCGCCTGGGATGTCCCGTCGCTCGACGTGATCCTCACTGACGCCGGCCCGCACCCCGAGCTGATCGTCGATTCGGTGTTGCGGCTCGGCTCGGCCGAGGTGAACGAACGCGTGGGACGTCTGGCCGGCGGCCTCATGGCGTCGGGGGTGAGGCGCGGCGACGCCGTCGCGTGGCAGGCGCCCAACTGGCACGAGGTCGTGCTGCTCTACCGGGCGTGCTGGCGGCTCGGGGCGGTCGCCGTCCCCATCCACCACCGTGCCGGCGACGGCGAGATCGACGACATGCTCGCCCAGGTCGCTCCTGCGGTCATCCTCGGCGCATCGAGCCTTCCGCTCGCGGCGCGCGACGGCGCGGTTGTGATCCGCGGTCCGGCCGACGGCTTCGACGAGCTGATGAACGCCCGCCCGGTGCTCGAATCCGCCGCCCGGCCGGCCGACATCGCCTGCGTCCTGTTCACGTCGGGTTCGACGGGTGGACCCAAGGGAGTGATGCACACTCATCGCGGGCTCGCCTCGAAGGCACTCTTGATGCGCGACGTCCACGGGCTGCGATCCGACGACGCCATCCTCATGCCCGCCCCGCTCGCCCACATCTCCGGACTGCTGAACGCGGTCGTCAACCCCGGCGCGGTACCGATGAAGACCGTGCTGATGGATCAGTGGAGTCCCGAGGCGGCGCTCGACCTGGTGGAGGCGGAGCAGATCACCTTCATGATCGGGCCCCCCACGTTCTTCGTCGAGATGATGCGATCGAGCGACTTCAAGACCGAGCGCGTGGACAGCGTGCGCCTGCTCTCGTGTGGCGGCGCGGGCGTGACGCCGTCGTTCGTCGACGCGGCCCGGCGCGAGTTCGGCGCCGTGGTCAAACGCACGTACGGCTCCACCGAGGCACCGACGGTCACCACGTCACACGCCGGCGACGACGCCGGGCGCGCTCAGGACACCGACGGGCGCGCCACCGGCGATGTCGAATTGCTCGTCGTCGACCCTGAGACGCTGGAAGCCTGCCCCCCGGGAACGGCGGGCGAACTGTGGGTGCGCGGACCGGAGATGTTCGTGGGCTACCTCGACAAGGACGCGACCCGCGCCGCTCACGCCAAAGACGGCTGGTTCCGCACCGGCGACATTGCGACCGTCGCGCCCGACGGGTGGCTCACGATCGTGGGCCGGCTGAAGGACGTCATCATCCGCAAGGGCGAGAACATCTCGGCGTCAGAAGTCGAGGCGGCCCTGGAAGCCCATCCGGCGATCGACCAAGCGGTGGCGCTCGGCATCCCCGACGACGTGGTCGGCGAGCGCGTGGCGGCATTCGTCGTGGCCTCCGAGCCCTTCGACCTCGCCGCCTGTCAGGCGTGGTTCACCGAGCGGGGCATGGCGTCGTACAAGACGCCCGAGGTCGTCGTGCGCCTCGACGAGATGCCGACGCTCGCGGCCGGGAAACCCGACCGCAACGCCCTGCGCCGCCTGCTCTGACCGCCCGCACCCCCCAGTGAACGTGTGAGTGCTCGCCCGCTCATGAGCGGGTGTGCACTCACACCCTTGGGCGGCCGCCGGGGGAAGCGGAGCCGTGCAGATGGGCAGATATCTCACGCTCTTTCATCAATCGTGGCGATCCATGAGCCTCATGTCGGCCGGATGCTCACAGGGAACAGCGCGAGGGACGCAGAGATCCGCCGGGCGCACTACTGGTCGCCGAGCCCGACGGGGAGCGAATGGCGAAACCGGCCCCGCACCAGGACCCAGTAGGTGACTCGATGGCCGACCCCACGCCCGTCACGACTTCCGGTATCGATGGCCCGTCGCGCCTCCGCGTCCTTCGCATGATTCTCGTCGTCGTGGCGATCATGGCCGCGGTGATCATGGGGCTTGGGACGCGCGCTCCGTACCCCCTGAACTCTTCGGCAGCGCACGCGGCCGGGAACCCCTGCAGCGGAAACGGTGGCAACGGGAACCCGAGCGGCGACGACCCCGGCGCCGGCAACGATCAGGGCCAGGGCAGCGGCAAGACCAACCCGGGCCAGGGCGACCCCTGCGATGACGCTCCGGGCGGTGGCAACGACGACAACGGCGGTGGCAACGACGACAACGGCGGGTCGAGCAGCAGTGACGACCCTCCGCCTGCCCCGACGACCACCACGACCGCGCCTCAGGTCCCGACGATCTCCCCAGCGGAAGCCCCCATCGAACCGGCCGCGCCCGTCACCACACCCACGACCGTCGCAGCGGAACCGCCAGTGGTGCTCGGCGTCGTGGTGACACCCCCGCCGCCCAAGACCTCGACCCCAACCTCGGTCGAAGTGCTCGGGGAGTTGGCCCGCACGGGCATCGATGGAGGCCTCTTCGCCGGGCTTGGAAGCCTCGCCCTCGCCCTCTCGTGGGGCATCCGCCGCCTGGTTCGGGCCGCGAGCCCGGGACGCGCGCCCCGGTAACCGCCGGCAGCCACCTTCCCCGCGCTCGGTCCTTGATCCGGGTTGCCCGTCCTTTTCCGGTGCTCTAATATCCGGATTATGCGGATCTCCGAAGGCGTCGAGTGGGCACTCCACTGCTGTGGTGTGCTCTCGGCGCTTCCGAGCGACAAGGCCCTCCCGGTCGCCCGGCTCGCCGAGTATCACGGCGTGCCGGCGGCCTACCTCGCCAAGCACATGCAGGCGCTGTCGCGCGCTGGGATCGTCGAGACGGTGCGTGGCCCGCGCGGCGGCTACCGGCTCGCCCGACCTCCCGCCTTCATCACCGTGCTCGAGATCGTCGAGGCGGTCGACGGCGACGACCCCGCGTTCACCTGCACCGAGATCCGGCGGCGCGGACCGTGCGCCGTGAAGGATCCCAAGCTCTACGCCGCGCCGTGCGGCATCACGGCCGTCATGCGCGACGCCGAGACGGCGTGGCGGAGCTCCCTCGCTGAGCACACGGTCGCCGACCTCGCCATGCATGCGCTCTACGAAGCCCCGCGCCGGCAACTCGCTGACACCGCGGTCTGGATCCAGGAGGTTGCCCGATGAAGGTCTTCGTTGCCGGAGCCACCGGCGTTCTTGGTCGCCGCGCCGTCGCGTATCTGATCGAGGCGGGGCACGAGGTGACCGCCGTCGCCCGCGGAGAGGAGAAGGCCGCCCAGCTTCGGGCCATGGGTGCGGATCCCGTCTCGGTCGACCTGTTCGACGCCGACGCCGTGCGCTCGGCGGTGGCCGGACACGACGCCGTCGTCAACCTCGCCACCAAGATCCCGCCACTCCGCAAGATGACGATGCCCGGCGCGTGGGACGAGAACGATCGCATCCGCACCCACGCCTCCCGCCATCTCGCCGACGCGGCCATCGCCACCGGCGCGGACGTATTCGTGCAGGAGTCGATCGCCTTTCTCTACGACGGACACGGCGACGAGTGGATCGACGAGGACGCGTCGCACATGGAGACCGACCACACCGAGCCGCTGAGATCGGCGGAGGCGGCCGCCGCATCCGTCGCCGCGGCCGGGTCACGCGGCGTCGTTCTCCGCTTCGGGCGCTTCATGGCCCCCGACAGTGATCAGATCGCCCTCGTCGTGAACGCGGCGCGGGTCGGCGTCTTCATGGAGCCGGGGCGCGGTGACACCTTCATCCCCCTCATCCACGTCGACGACGCCGCCGACGCGGTCGTCGCCGCCCTCGATGCGCCGAGCGGCGTCTACCACGTCGTCGACGACGACCCGAGACCCCGACGCGACCACGTGGCCGCGCTTGCGCGCGCCGTCGGCCGACGCCGCCTTGTGCGGCCTCCGGCCTTCCTCGGCCGGCTCATGGGTGGGCGGGTGCAGCAGCTCTACCGCTCCCAGCGCCCCTCCAACCAACGGTTCAAGGCAGCCACGGGGTGGCGTCCCGCGCACCGCGACGCGGTCGCCACCTACGAGGCGATCACCACGGATCTGGGGGTGCCCAAGCGCCTTCCGGGGCTGGCACGCCTGGCCCTCGCCGTGCTCGCGGTGAGCGGCCTCTCGGTCGGAGCCCAGGCCCTCGCCGATCCACGCGCCTTTTACACCGACTTCCCCTTCGGGCGCGGCTGGGTCGCCGTCGACGGACCGTTCAACCTGCACCTGCTACGCGACTTCGCCGCGCTCAACATCGGCATCGGCGGACTCGCGCTCGTCGCCCTGCTTGCGCGAAGTCGGGTGCTGACCCGGGCCGCGGGAGGAGTGTGGCTCGCCTTCGCCGTGCCCCACTTCCTCTATCACCTCAACCACACCGACCTCTACGACGGCGTCGACCTCGTCGCCAACATCGCCACCCTCGGCGGGGTCGTGCTGATGGCAGCCGTGGCGACCGCGGTCCCGATCGCGTCGCCGGTCGTCACACCACGCTTTCGCCGGCCTCGAGCCGCGCCCGCAGGAGATCGGCCAGCCGCGAACGGTGGAAGGTCGCATCGCCAAACGACACCTGATCCAGCTGGGAGCGCTTGAGATAGAGGTGGACGTCGTGCTCCCAGGTGAAGCCGATTCCGCCGTGCACCTGGAGCGCCGACGCCATCACCCGCTTGGCGGCATCGGTGCACCACACCTTGGCCGTCGACGCCGCGACCGCGGCATCGGGATCGCCGGCCGCAAGGCACCACGCCGCCCAGTACACGGCTGATCGCATCCCCTCGACGTCGACGAGCATGTCGGCGCACCGGTGCTTGACCGCCTGAAACGAACCGATGGGGCGGCCGAACTGCTGCCGCTCCTTGGCGTAGTTGACCGCCATGTCGAGGGCGCGCTGCGCACCGCCGAGCATTTCCGCGGCGTGCGCGACGGCCCCTCGCTCGAGAAACCCTGCTGCGGCCGCGGCGTCACCAAGGCGGATCGCCGGAGTGTCATCGAAGGCGAGCCACCCGACCTCGCGCGTCCGGTCCATGGCCGACTCGCGCTGCGGGCGACCGTGCGCCGCAAGGTCGACGGCGAACAAGCCATCGGACGTTCGCACGACGGCGACGTCGGCCGAAGGCGCGTACAGCGCGGGCTCGGTCCGTCCGCTCACCGCGTCTCCCGCCGACTCGACCTCACGCCATGCGATGGTTGCGATCGCGTCACCCGACACCAGCCGCTCGATCCAGTCGGCTCCGGCACCCGAGCGCGTGAGCGCCCAGAGCGCGACGATCTGTTGGAGGAACGGACTCGGTGCGACATGCGCACCGACCTGTTCGAGGAGCACGGTCGCCTCGACGAACGACAGCCCGAGCCCGCCGTGCGCTTCCGGCACGTCGACCCCGGCCCACCCCTGCTCGACCATGGCCGACCACAGCTCGGCGTCGGCGCCACCACCGGCGTCCACGACGCGGCGCACCCGGTCGGGGCTCGCTTTCGCCGCGAGGAGCGAGGATGCCGCGTCGCGAAGCGCGAGCTGATCGTCGGTGAGCTCGAAATCCATGGAGGCCAGAACGTAACGCGTGATGTGACCGTGGCTCACGACGAGGGCAAGCGCACGGACGAAGGTGGCAAAGACGGGCAGCCGCCATCCGTCGTCCCGCCCCTCTTCGGCACCCCATCTACGATCCCTCGCGGTGGACCTGAAGCCGACGCCCGAGGAAGTGGCATTTCGCGGACGCTGCCGCGCCTGGCTCGAGGCCAACCTGCCCTGGGAGTACGGCGTCGGGTCGCCCCCGCGTTTCGACGACCTCGGCGAGGAGGTCGCCTACCTCCGAGATTGGCAGGGCCGCCTCGCCGCCGACCGCTGGGTCGGAGTGACCTGGCCCGAGGAGTACGGAGGGCGCGGCGCCGGTCCCATCGAGCACTTCATCGTCCAGGAGGAACTGGCGCGGGCTCGTGCACCGGAACTGGTCGGGCGCATCGGCATCAACCTCGTCGGCCCCACCCTCCTCGCCCACGGCACGGCAGAGCAAAAACTGCGGTGGCTCCCCAACATCCTCAGCGCCTCGGAACTGTGGTGCCAGCTCTTCTCCGAGCCCGACGCCGGATCCGACCTCGCCAACGTGAAGACCCGCGCCGTTGCGGTCGAGGGCGGCTGGCGCCTCACGGGCCAGAAGGTGTGGACGTCGTACGCGCAGTTCGCAACGTGGGGGGTCTGCCTGGCGCGCACGGATGCCGAGGCGCCCAAGCACCAGGGAATCTCCTACCTCGTGGTCGACATGCGCGCCGACGGCGTCGACGTCCGTCCGCTCACCCAGATCACCGAGGACCGCGAGTTCAACGAGGTGTTCTTCGACGACGTCTTCGTCCCGGCCGACCAGCTGGTCGGCGAGCTCAACAACGGGTGGCGCGTCTCGCAATCGACCCTGGCCCACGAACGCGGCGTCAACCCGCGCCAGCAGGTGATCCACGCCCAGCTGGTCGACGAGTTGTGGCGCCTCGGCCTCGCCGAGGGGGCCCTCGATGATCCGAGGCTTCGCCAACGCCTCGCCGAGGCGTGGGTGGAGGTCAGACTGTTCCAACTCCACAACCTGCGCTCGCTCTCACGGCTCGCGCACGGGCGGGAGGTCGGCCCCGAGGGCAGCGCCCTCAAGCTGTATTGGAGCGAGATGAGCAAGCGGCTTCACGACACGGCGATGGCGGTGCTCGGCGACGCCGCTCCGCTGTGGAAGGACGCCGCGGACAATCCGGGCGATGGCCGCTGGCAGCGGTCGTGGCTCTACTACCTGGCGTCGTCGATCTTCGCGGGCACCAACGAGATCCAGCGCAACATCGTCGGCGAGCGGGTGCTCGGCCTCCCGCGCGAGCCGGCCAAGGAGTCAAAGAAAGAGGGTGCGCGATGAGCAAGTTCGAGACGCTGCTCTACGGAGTCGACGGCCACGTGTGCACGATCACCATGAACCGACCCGAGGTCGCCAACGCGCAGAACTCGGTGCTTCTCGACGAGCTCGACGCTGCCTTCGACCTCGCCGACGAGGACGACGACGTGCGCGTCGTGGTCCTCGCCGGTGCGGGGAAGCACTTCTCCTCCGGTCACGATCTGAAGTCGCTGATCGGTGACGCCGCCGACCAATGGCGCGCCATGCGCGACACCCCTGAGGGGAAGTGGCGGCACGAAGAGATCATGTATTTCGGACGCTGCGTCCGCATCCGAGACTTCCGCAAGCCCACCATCGCCGCGGTGCAGGGCAGCTGCGTCGCGGCCGGTCTCATGCTGGCGTGCATGTGCGACCTCATCGTCGCCGCCGACGACGCCACGTTCCAGAACCCGGTCCTGCGCATGACCGGCGCCGCCGTCGAAGTGCTCGTCGAGCCTTGGGAACTCGGCATTCGCAAGGCGAAGGAGTTCCTGCTCCTCGGCGAGACGTTCGACGCAGAGACGGCTCGGTCGCTCGGACTCGTCAACACCGTCGTGGCCCGCGACGCGCTCGAGGCGACGGCGCGCGAATGGGCTGAACGCATCGCGCTCGTCCCGCCGGAGACGGCGATGCGGGTGAAGGACTCCCTCAACCACACCGCTGATCTCATGGGCCAACGGGATTCGTGGAAGTACCACTTCGCCATCCACCAGTACACGAGCAACACGCGCACCGCCCTCGACGCCCTCGAGGCGCGCAAGCAGAAGGGGTCGATGAAGGAAGTCTTCGAGGAGCACCGCGGTTCATGAGCAAACCCCTCGAGGGGCTTCGGGTCCTCGATCTCGGCACTCGCATCTCCGCGCCGTTCTGCGCCGGCCTCCTCGGCGAGATGGGCGCCGAGGTGATCAAGGTCGAGGATCCCAAGGGCGGCGACTTCATGCGGACCATCGGCCCGTTCGCCCGGCCCAGCGGCCGGGGCCGCAGGCCCGAGAGCGGAGATGGGACCGCGAGCGATGACTACTCGCTGTATTGGGCGGTGGAGGGTCGGGGGCGCAAGGGCGTCACGCTCAACCTGCGCGAGGAGCGAGGCCAAGCGCTCTTGCGCGACCTCGCCGGCCACGCCGACGTGGTGTGCGAGAACTTCCGCCCGGGAACGATGGAGCGCTGGAACGTCGGGCCGGCCGACCTGCCCGAGCGCGTGGTGTTCGTCCGCATCACGGTCTTCGGACAAGACGGGCCCTACGCCCAGCGTCCTGGTCTCGACCGCATGGGCATCGGCTACGGGGGCCTCTTGCACCTGACGGGCTATCCCGACCGGCCGCCGGTGCGACCGGGAGTCACCGTCTCCGACTACCTCACGGGGAGCTTCGCCGCCCACGCCGCCGTCTCCGCCCTCTACGAGCGCGACGCGCGTGGAACGGGCGCGGGCCGCGTCATCGACGCCTGCCTGTACGGCTCGGTGCTGCGGATCCTCGAGTGGACGCTCGCCGGCTACGACGCGCTCGGCATTGTGCGCGAGCGCGAGGGGAACCGCCTGAAGAACTCGGCGCCGCTCGATAACTACCCGACTGCCGACGGCAAGTTCGTGTGCATCGTGGCCGGGAGCGATGCCAACTTCGCCCGGCTGTGCAAGGCCATGGGGCGTAGCGAGCTGGTCGACGACCCGAAGTTCGTCACGCTGGCGAAGCGCGCCGAGCACGGCGACGAGATCAACGGCGTCGTGTCGGCGTGGACGTCGTCGTTGACGCTGAGCGAGGTCGAGACGCGCTGCGTCGACCACGACGTTCCCGTGGCGGCCGCCTATTCGGCCGTCGACCTGTTCGCCGACCCGCACATTGCCGCGCGCGGCGATCTCGTGACCGTCGACGACCCGGTGATCGGGCCGGTGCGCCAGCAGGGCGCGGCAGTGCGGTTCGCCGGTGACGTCGGCGACGCTCCACGCGGCGCCCCGCGCCTCGGGGAGCACAACGAGGACGTGTGGTGCGGACTCGTCGGCTTGTCGCAGGGTGAACTCGCTGCGCTCCAGACGGACGGCGTGATCTGAGCGCGGGACGCGTGCTCGGCCGCGCGGCGCTCGCGGTCGTCCTCGTATGGTCCGTCCCCCGAGCAAGGCGATCCGACTTGGGCGCAGATGCGCGCACGGGATCGCCGTCCCGGCGACGCCAGGAGCCGGGCAGAACATAGGAGAACGCCGTGAATCCCGAGGCCCACCTCACCTTCGCGCGCGACGCCGGAGAGCGGATCGCCGCGGTCGGGCCGCACGCCGATCTCTCGGTGACGGTGCCGAGCTGTCCCGACTGGACGCTCGACGCGCTCCTCTTTCACACCGGAGGGTTCTGCCGTTTCGCCCGGTTGTCGCTGGAACAGGGGGCGACGGTCGAACCTGGCGGCCTCCCCCACCTCGACTATTCCGACTACTCGCCGGGCGACAACGTCGGCTGGCATCGCATGGAGTTCGACCGGCTCATCGCCGTTCTCGAGGCTTCCGACCCCGACGAGATCGGCTGGTCATGGGGGCGCGACCAACGCAAGGCGTTCTGGTTCCGTCGAGCGGCCCAGGAACTGTCGATGCACTGCTGGGACGCCGAGAACGCGGCGGGAGTCGCGGCGCCGATCGATCCCGAGCTCGCCGCCGACGGGGTCGACGAGGTGCTCGACGAGTTCGGGCGGCCCCCGAGCGGCCTGAATTCTCAGGGCCTCGCGGAGAAGTTCGGACGCCCGGGCGCGACGCTGCATTTCCACGCGTCTGACGTCCGCGAACATCCGGGTGAGTGGACGGCCGTGGCGAGCGAGGCCGCCTTTTCGGTCACCCACGAGCACAGCAAGGGCGACGTCGGGGCACGCGGGACGGCGTCCGACCTGCTGTTGTTCGTGTCCGGGCGCGTCCCCCTCGACCGCCTCGAGGTGTTCGGCGATCGAGCCCTCCTCGAGCACTGGGCCGCCGAGGTGAAGATCTAACGGTTTGCTGTGCACTTTCCGTCGTGAATTCGGCCCGACCGGTCCATGATCACGACGCTAAGTGCACACGAAACCCCTGCGTTCCGGTTGCTCGTTCGCCGCGGGCAGGTCGCTGTGGCGTTCAGATCTTCCGCAGCGACGCGCGCGCCCAGCGGTTCACGACGAAGGCCACGCCCACGAGCACGCCGAACACCACAAGCGGCCACGCCGTCGACCCGCCGGTCTTGGGAAGGCTGCCCGGCTCGCCGAATCCGGTGCGGGAGTTCCACGTGCGGTTCTCGGCGCCACCGGTGATGGCGACGCCGGGCCGAGTGTGCTCGGCGTGGACGGCGATGACGCCGACGTCGATCGTCGCTGACGAACCCAGCGTGGCCACCTGTCCCCGGATCACTTGTGCGGTCGGAGCGGCGCGGACAAACGAGACCGGCAGGGTCGGGATGGCCGCCGTCGTCGACCCACTCGGCAGCGTCATCGGCACCGCGGGAACGGTCAAGGGAACCAGGGTGGTGGGTGTGGTCGTCGTCGGGGTCGTCGTGACGACGGTGGCGAGATCCTGTGGGGCCGGGAGCGTCACGGGCAACGTCACCTTCACCTGCAACAGGCTCAGCGACGCGTCGGCCACGGCGTAGTCGCCGTGGGTCTCGGTCTTGTCGATCCGGGTCGTCTGGACGGCGACCGGAACTGGGATCACGCTGACGAGGCCGCGATAGGGGTCCCCGAGGGCCCCGAGCACGGCATCGATCTTCGCGTTGGCCTTGCTTCCGACGTCATTCCACTGACTCTCGAGCGTCGCGAGGCCCGATGTCGTCAGATCCGCCCGCACGCCGCCCACGTCGACGCCGCCCACCTTCAGGGCGTCGATGGTGCCGGTCGCCGCGGCGGAGGTCTCCGCGATCCCATTCTCGGTGACCGCAGCGGTGGCCTGAACGCTGGCGGTCAGCCCGTCGATGCTGATGAGGGCGGCATCGAACACGGCCGCCTCGACGATGGCAAGGAGCTGGCCGATCAGCGCGTTGATGGCGTCGAGCGCCTGCTGCACGGTGCCCGAGCACGCAACGCCGGCAGTGGCCAGGCGTCCGGTGAGGTCACCGGGAAGCGCCGCGCACACGCCGCCGAGTTGCGCTTCGAGGTCGGTCTTGCTCGTCGTCAACACGCTCGTGGCGGTTGCCCAGGTGGAACCGAGGTTGGTCGTGGCCACCGCCCCGAGCGTGCCGGATACGGGAAGACCGAGGCCGTCGGCCATCGCGGCGAGCGTGGCAAGAGGGATCTCGCCGCGGTCGAGGCCGAGAAGGCCCAGCAGCTCGTTCAACCCCACCACGCGAACCGAGTCGACGGCGAGTTCCCGAATGGCCCCGCGTGCGACGTCGGACGTCGCCGAGGATTCCTGGTCGAAGACCGTGAGGCCCGAGACACGGACGAGTCCCCCGAGTGCCTCGACCGAGTCGACGGTGGAACCGCCGGCGAAGGACGCGCCGGCGACGTTGTAGACGGCTTCAAGGTTGATGGGCCGGACGGCGCCGTTGGCCACGAGGCCATTCGGCACGGCCGACGAAGGCGTCGCTTCGACGTCGGTCAGCAACGCGGCCACGTCGGCGTTGGTCGCGCCGATCTCGCCTGGCGTGAGATCACCGGGAACGCTGAACTGCACCGACAGGTTCCCGCCCTTGCGATCGGCGCCGGTCCCCGCCTCGTCGCGGAACACGCGCATCGTTCCGAGATCCCGGGGGAAATATTCGGCACCCGCGGGCCCGAGGTCGACGGTCGCCGCCTTGAGCGTCCCCTCCACGTAGTTGGTGGGAGATTTCTGACGCTGCTTGTCGAGGGTGGCGGTCGAGCGGAAGTCGACGAGGTCGACCACCACGTCCTCGGCCGCGTCGATGGAAACGTTGGCGGCG
The DNA here is from genome assembly GCA_035293045.1 of Acidimicrobiia bacterium. Lineage (GTDB taxonomy): Bacteria > Actinomycetota > Acidimicrobiia > IMCC26256 > JACPCJ01 > DATDOY01. The sequence continues at coordinate 16,693 of DATDOY010000155.1, read as the reverse complement.
CGCATGAGCGACGTACCCGTCCCACGCCCGGCGCTGGCCCGACCGCGGGCCGGAGCGGCCGCGACAGCCGTCGAAGTCGTGATGAGCGCGATCGCGATCGCGGCTTTGGCAAGCGCGGCCGAAGCCCCGCGCGTACTCGCTCCCATGCCCGCCCCTTTCGTGGGCTTGGAGCCAACAAGTTGGACGCACCGGTCTCCCACGGGCGCGCTGTACGGAGTGTCGACTTCAGGACGGGTCGGGCCAATGGCCCATTCGGGTCATTGACGAAACGTCAGCGGAGAGTTGCCCGGGTTTCTTCCCATGGTGTGAGTGTTCGCCCGGCCCATGGCCGGGCGAACACTCACACCCGCCACGGCGCGGAGGGGTGGGGAAACGGATGCGCGCGGCGTTGCGCCCTGAGGAACCGCTGCGTTACGCCCTGAGGAACCGCGGCCTTACGCCCTCAGGAAAACGCCTTGGGGGTCCCACGTCCGGAGGATCTCGATCTCGGACATGGTCGGAGGGGTCAGCTCGACCACCGTGTCCGCGACGCGCACGTTCCACCCGCACGCAGCCTTGGCCGCGGCAACCCGATCGGCGAGGGTGCCGTCCCCCTCTGGCACCGCCGTCAAGACGAGTTCCCCGTCGGCGTCCTTCTCGAACAGGCCGAGATCGGTCGCAAGCGCCCGGACCCGATGGCCGGGGGAGGTGACGAACCCGACGTCGTCGACGGTGCGGCGCTCGGTCAGCGTCGTCACCACGATCGCCTCTTCCACCGTCGACGCGACGTCGTTGCCGCCCCCCGATCCGACGAGGAACTGTCCGGATGGCGTGACCGTCGAATTCACGTTTCCCCGCTTGTCGATCAGCGCAGCACCGAGGCACGCCAGCGTGCGGGTTCCCGGACCCGGGATCACCATGCCGAGGACGGTCTCGGTATCGGTCAGCATCGTGGCGCTCGGGAAGCTTCGGTGGTTGAACACGTACGGGTCGGCCGGCGTGGGCTCGTAGTCCCACAACCCGAGTTCGGCGGTGAGCTTGACCTGCGAACCCTTCTCCCGTGCCAAGCGCACCCCGAGCCAGGTCGCCAGGTTGGCCACGCCGGCGCCGGCGAGCACGGCATGCGCGTCGGTGTCGAGAATGCGCCCCGCGAGGTACCGAGCACCGAACACGGTGGCGCGCTCCCATGCGTTGATCGGCGCGGCGAAGTCGGCGGGATGCGCAGCGGCGTCGAACCTCCACGAGTCCGATTCGGCCCGCGAGTGCAAGTCGCCGATCCGTTCCAACCCGAGGCGGTCGAGATACTCCTGGTGGCTCTCGGGCTCGAGCACCCAGTGACGAATCCAGCCGAAGAAGTCGTCCGAACGGCTGGCGGCCCGGGCCTCGGCCCAGAACTCGATGTCCTCGCCATAGGGCTGCACCGGGAGGTCGCGTGCGAACAAGCCGCCGGGGTGCGCTCCCATCGGCGCCTCGCTCAGGGCGAGGACGCGATGGGCGGGGAGACGGACGAAGTGTGACCAGGGCCGGAGGTCGTCGACGATCTTCTCCACCGTGACGATCACGCCGCGCTCGGCCGCCCAGGCGCCGTAGAACCCCTCGAGGTCGGGCGCGTTGAAGGCGACGTTGCCCGCCGTGTCGGCGACCGCGGCGTGCACGAGGGCGACGTCGGGGCGCAGCGGCGCGACGAGACCGATTTTGCCGGCGCCGAAGGGGTTCTTCACCGTGGCGAAGCCGTCGTTGGCCTCCATCGACGACCCGGCGATCGATCCGGTGACCAGCGCGGGGTAGCCGCGCGCCGCCGCCTCGAGCCGCTGGAGATACGAGAGGAACGACCAGTGCTCGACCTCCACCGCCCCCGACTCGTAGGCCGCGGAGAAGATCGGGTTCGGCGTGAAGTTGGGGAAGATGTCACCGGAGTACCCGGTGATCACCTTGCGCACGAGGCGGCCTTCGAAGAACAGCGCGCCGAGCGACGACAGGCTGAGCATGACCAGCGTGAACCCGGGATCCTGGTCCCAGAACCGTCGCACGACGGCGCGGGCGGCGGCCGTCCATCGCGTATGCCCGGTGGCGATGTGGAGGACGTCGCCCGGACGGACGTGCGAGACCGCCTCGTCGAGCGACACCGGCTCCCGTGTCTGTGGCGCGTTAGCGGTCATAGACCCCGATAACGCGCCACAGACACGGAGTGGTCACGAGGACGGGGCCAGCACCAACTCGCCGAGGCGGCGGCGCTGCCAGCTCTGGAACCCGAGCATGAGGTCGTTCTGCTTGCACCGCCGGTAGAAGAGGTGGGCGTCGCAGTCCCACGTGAACCCCACGCCGCCGTGGATCTGGATCGACTCCGCGCACACGAAGTTGGCGGCCTCGCCGCAGTAGCCCTTCGCCATGGCGACGGCCTCTTCGCGCTTGGCGTCGTCGACGTCGGAAGCCCACGCCGCGTAGTGCGCGCCCACCCGCGACAACTCGATGCGATGCAACATGTCGACGGCCTTGTGCCGAATGACTTGGAACTTGGCGATCGGCCGGCCGAACTGCACGCGGGTCTTGGCGTATTCCACGGCCACCTCGTGCGCCCCCTGCATCGCCCCGAGCATCTCGGCGCACAGCGCCACCGCGCCGTCGTCGACCACCCGACGCCAGATGGCGGTGTGATCACCGTCGGGGCCGACCGGTTCGCCGACGCGACCATCGAGGTCGAGCCGAGTGACCTTGCGCGATTGATCCCACGACGGCACGACCTGCGCGTCGGGCGCTTCGACGAGGAAGGTGCCGAGGCCGTGCTCGGTGCGCGCCGCCACCAGGCACCAGTCGGCGGACCCGCCGTCGAGCACCACGACCTTCAGGCCGGTGAGGCGCCACTGCCCCGACTTGCGGACGGCTCGCGTGCGCACGCGATCGACGGTCGAACCAGCGCCCTTTTCCTCGATGGCGATGGTGCCGCGTGACGTGCCCGCGGCGAGGGACTCCAGACGGTCGGCGAGGCCGAGGCGGTGCGCGGCCATCGTGGCGAGAATGGCGCTCGAGAGGAAGGGGCCGGGGAAGACCGCCCGGCCCATCTCCTCGAGCACGACGGCGGCGTCGACGAGTCCGAGCCCAAGGCCCCCGTGGGCCTCGGGAACGAGCAGGCCCGTCCAGCCGAGGTCGACCATCTGGGCCCACGTGGCGTCGTCGAAACCCTGCTCGCCGTCCCAGACCCGGCGCGCCTCATCGGTGCCCCGGTCGGCCACGAAGCCACGCACGGCGGTCTGAAGGTCTTGCTGCTCGTCGCTGAGGGTGAACTCCATGCGGGTGGGTACGCTACGGCCCGCCTATGGACTTCGCCTATTCGCCCGCCGACGAAGCGTTCCGCGCCGAACTGCGCGGGTGGCTCGACGACGAGCTGCCCAAGTTCCTCGCCGAATGGTCGGACCCCGCCGAGGGTGACGACGAGGTCGTCGACGTCACGACCAACGCCGGCGTGATGCGCCAGATGGAGCGCCGGCGCGCGTGGCAACGCAAGCTCAACGAGGGCAACTGGGCCGCGATCACGTGGCCCGCCGAGTGGGGCGGGCGCGACGCCAGCGTCACCGAGGCGATGATCTACTCCGAGGAGATGGCCAAGGCCCGCACGCCGGGGATCTACAACGCCAACGGCCTGTGGCAGATCGGCCCCATGGTCATCAAGTGGGGCACCGACGAGCAGAAGAACCGCTGGATCCCCAACATCCTGAACGCCGACGACCACTGGTGTCAGGGATTCTCCGAGCCCGAGGCCGGATCCGACCTCGCCAACCTGCGCACCGTCGCCGTCCGAGACGGGGACGAGTACGTGCTCAACGGCCAGAAGATCTGGATCTCGACCGCGCACATCGCCAAGTGGGGGCTGTTCCTCGTCCGCACCGACCCCGGCGCCATCGAGCGGGGGGCGAAGCACGAGGGCATCACGGCGCTGATCGTCGACATGGCGGTCGACGGCATCGAGTGTCGGCCGATCCGCGACATCGGCGGCGAGGAGATGTTCAACGAGGTCTTCTTCACCGACGCGCGCGTACCGGTCGAGTACCGCCTCGGCGAGGAGGACGAGGGATGGCTCGTCGCCATGGGTACCCTGGGCCACGAGCGAGTCGGCACCGCGGGCCTCGCCATCGCCATGCGCCAGGACCTCGAGGCAATCGTCAACCTGGCCAAAGCCGAGAACCCCGACGCCCTGGAGGACCCCGAGATCCGCGAGCGGATCGCCCGGGTGCACACCGACGTCGAATACACGCGACTGTTGAACTACCGGGCGCTGTCAAAGATCCTCAAGGGCGAGAAGTCATGGCCCGAGGTGCCGTTGGCGAAGCTCCAGTGGAGCCACCTCGCGCAGACCATCGCCGAGTTGGCCGTCGACATCCTCGGCCCGGTGGGGATGATGTCGCGGGGCGGACCCGACGCCGTCGACGGTGGAAAGTGGAACCGCCTGCACGTGTATCAGCGGTTCACCTCGATCGGCGCCGGCACCACCGAGGTGCAGAAGAACATCATCGCCGACCGCGCCATCAAGCTGGAGCGGTAGCCAGCCCTCGTTCGCTACGTGCCCGCCTTGTCCTCAAGCATCCGGCGGTTGCGGGCGGCCACCTCGTGCCGGCGGCGCTCCAACTCGTCGATCGCCGCTTGCTTGGCGTCATGGAGACGCTCGGCGTCGGTGCGGGGACGGCGCTCGCGGCTCGCCTGTTCGACGACCTTGGCGGCCATCTCGGGCGATCGCTCAGGGAAGGTGAGCGGCAGGATGGGCTCGGGATGCTCGGCGGGGGGTGGCGCCGCGGCCGCGGCCGCCTGCACCTCGCGTTGGCGCCGGCGACTTTCGATTTCGCGCTGGCGTGCTTCGAGCACGGCTTGCACCGCGGCTCGGCGCTCTGCGGGCGTCCGCACTTGGCGCTCCGGCGTGGCCTGATCGATCACCTCGACCACCGCCTTCATCCGCTCTTCGTGCGAACGCTGCGGCGGCGCCACCTCGAGCGGCGTCGCGGTCGTCAGCCGCTCGAGCGCCTCGTCGGCCTCTGCGGCGGCGTACTCCGCTTCCGCGAGCAGCCGATCGAGATCGAGCTCGAGGTCGAGGTCGAGGTCGAGATTGTCGTCGTTCGGGTTGATCGCCACGCCCTACGAGGGTAGGGAAGCCGGCCCTGCGAGTGGTGGAACCTGCATTACTGGGGCGGAAGCCAGACCCGCGGGCTGAAGTGACCATCGATCGTTTCGATGCGTTCGATCTCCTTCAACTCTGGCCCATAGCCGATGGCCAGCTCCGTGCCCCGTCGATCCTCGGTTGACCGAGCCAGAAGTAGTCCCGTTCCGTCCGGCGACCACGCCTGCCCGTAATAGCCGTCGATCCGTCCGAGTGCTGCTCCCGTTGCCGGATCGAGCAGGAGCGTTTCCCTGGGTGCCGGGCTATGAACGCCCATGGCGGCGCTCACCGCGAGAATCCCGCTCGAACTCCAGCTCATCGCCGCGCCAAAGCCCCACTGGTTGTCGTGCATCCGGAATTCAACGTCGAAGGACTCCACCCGCCCCTGAGGGCTAACCACTGTGAGCCCCGTGTACTTCGAAGGCTGGAAGGAGAACTCGAGCACGGCAATTGAGCCGTCCGGCCCGAACGCTGGCGCCGCGAGCGGCGTCGGAGACCGAAGGACGACGCGCGGCTCGCTTCCCGCGCCACTGACCCACAACACCGATTCACCGTCGCCGTCCTCTGGTGCAATCCACGCTGTCTGGCCATCCCGAGCCACGGCGATTGTGCTTGAGGAGAAGAGGGGCGTCGCCTGCTCGTCCCCGTCGGCTCCCTCGAGGGGCACCGCACTGCCGAAGTCACCGCCGACGAAGATCTCACCCGCACCAGAGACGCCGACATCGCTGTACTGCTCGCTCCCCGAAAGCCTCGACAACCGGCGATCCGAGAGGGTCAACGCGGCAACGCCCTGGAGCGGGCAGAACGAGGTTTCGGTCGGCCCGGCGGGGGTTTCGCGGGGAGGTTTGTTACATCGAGCGTTTCCGATGTGGAGGCCATACAGAGTCCCGGTCAGGGGGGGTGGGCGGTCGGGCAAAAGGTCGATCGAGCGGTCAGCAGCCTGGATCTCGGCGTTGTCCCCGGTGGCGATCCAGGTCGTCGTTCCAGCAACCAGGACCACAGCGAGCGTCACCACGGAACCGATGGCCCGACGCTGCTGACGGCGCGCGCGGCGCGCGACGACCGCGTCCCACCCGACGTCTTCGGCTGTGACGCTGTCCGCGTAACGCCGACTGACCTGGCGGAGTTCGTCTTCAAGTTTCATGGCTGCTCCACGCGTTCGGCGAGGGTCTGAAGTGCGCGATGGGTGTGGGTCTTGACCGACCCGGGAGAGATGCCGAGCGTTTCGGCGATTTCTGACTCGTAGAGATCGAGGTAGAAACGAAGCGCCACGCATTCGCGTTGGCGGCGTGGCAGCTTCCGGAGTTCGGCGACGAGAGCGCGCTCGCGATCGGTGGCCAGGACCCGGGCTGCGGTCGTGTCTTCAGGCGGTGACCAGAACGGAACGAACCGATCAGCGACCCGTGTGCGCGCGAGGCGATTCCGTGCTCCGTTGAGTACGGCGCTGCGGAGGTATGAGATCCGTCGATCGGGATCGCGAATCCGATGCCAACCCGCGTAGACCTTCAAGAACCCGTCCTGGACAATCTCCTCAGCCAGGTGAAGGTCGCCGACCATCAGGGTGACGAGACGGACGAGAGGCGTGTAGTGCGCGTTGTGCAGCGCCTCGATCGCCGAGTCGCGATCGTCGGCCCTGACCTCTGTCTCGCCGTCCACTATGCCCATCATCACCCGTACTGACAGGAGGGACGGTCAGTGGGTTGACACCGATCCGTTGCTTGTGCGGGATTTGTGGCCTCTAGGGGCGCACAGAATCACCCAAGCGAAGGGATTGAGTGTGGGATGGCGTGACCATGGGTCCCCGCCCAAGGGCTGCGTGGACAGCTGCACGGCGACGCGGTCGAAGCGGTCGCGCGCACAACCGCTCGAGGAGACCAGCCCGGCGCAGCGCCCGAACTACGTCAGCCTCTCGATCACGGTCGCGTTGGCCTGGCCGCCGCCCTCGCACATGGTCTGGAAGCCATAGCGACCCCCGACGTCGTCGAGATGGTTGAGCAGGGTCGTCATGAGCCGCACGCCCGAGGCCCCGAGCGGGTGGCCGATGGCCACGGCGCCGCCACGCGGGTTGAAACGGGCGGGGTCGGGGGCGAACTCCTTGACCCATCGGAGGGCCACCGCGGCGAACGCCTCGTTGAACTCGATGCCGTCGAACTCGTCGATCTTCATCCCTGTGCGCTCGAGCAACCTGCGCGTCACCGGATTCGGCGCCGACAGCACAAGGATGGCGTCGTCGGCGCCCACGTGGAGATGCACAAACCGGGCCCGGATCGGAAGGCCGAGGCGCTCGGCCGTCGCTCGGTCGGCGATGAGCATCGCCGCCGCGCCATCCGAGGTCTGCGAGGAGTTTCCGGCCGTGATGTTCGGCGCGCCGTCGTCCCAGGACTGCGCGCTGGGCAGGGAGGCGAGCTTCTCGAGTGAGGTGTCGCGGCGGATGCCCTGGTCGGCCGTCAGCATCTCCCCGGTCTCGCGGCCCTCATCGTCTTTCAACGGGACGGGCACGATCTCGCGGGCGAAGAAGCCGTTGTCGGTGCTCTCGGCGGCGCGCCGGTGCGATTCGAGCGCGAACTCGTCCATGGCCTCGCGCGTGATCCCCTCCTGGTCGGCGAGCACCTGCGCGACCTGGAACTGCGTCCACAGCTTTCCCTCGATCGCGTCGAGATAGCTCGGCGGAAACGGCCCGGTCCCACCTTTGGCATTGCTCGCCAGCGGAGTGCGGCTCATGACCTCGACGCCGCACGCGACGGCAAGGTCGTACGCCCCGGCCATCACGCCCTGCGCGGCGAAGTGCACCGCCTGCTGACTCGACCCGCACTGCCGGTCGAGCGTGGTACCGGGCACGTGCTGGGGCAGTCCGGCCGCCACCCAGCCGTTGCGGGCGACGTTGGTGCTTTGTTCGCCGACTTGGGTCACGCACCCGCCGACGACGTCGTCGACGAGGCCTGGGTCGACCCCGGTGCGGTCGACCAGCGCCTTCAGGGTGAAGGCGAGGAGGTCGACCGGGTGCCAGGTCGAGAGCGCGCCGCGGCTCTTGCCGATCGGCGTGCGGACGGTGTCGACGATGACGGGTTCGCGGATCTCGGGCATCCTGTCAGCGTACGAGCGCCGACGGGATCGGGCCGCCTCGCGGCATCAAAAGGGAGGCCATGCGACGCTTGCGACAACGGCGGGGATCGTCGCCTTTGACCCCCTCCCCGTCGTCCCCCGCCTTCTGTACGGTCCGCGCGAGCGTCGAGACCCACGGCAAGGGAGGATGCGATGGTCGAAGCGGCAGCACTTCAGCACGACATGTTCGAGGCAATCGGGGCCCGAGACTTTGAGAAGATCCGGGACCTGTACCACCCCGAGTACACGTACCGGGACGCCGACGGGAGCGAGCACAAGGGCGCCGACGCCGGCGTCGCCGTGGCCGAGATGTACACAAAGGCCTTCCCTGATCTGGAGTTCGAACTGGTGTCCCAGTACGCCGTCAACGACCACGTCTCGGTGATGGAGATCGTGGTGCGGGGCACCCACGAAGGAGACCTCGAGGGACTCGCTCCGACCGGCAACCGGGTCGAGGTCTTCGTCTGCAACGTCGTCGAGTGCCGCAACGGGCTCATCTGGCGCGAGCGCGATTACTTCGACAACCTCTCGATCATGCGCCAACTCGGCGTGATCGACACCTAACGCCGCTCGCGCTACGACCCGAGGAGGGAGAGGAGGTTCCCGGCGTAGAGCTGTTCGCCAGCGCGTCCGACAATGGGCCCGGCCTGCGCGTCGTAATCGTCGACGGGCCGGGCGAGGCCTTCGGCGTGGGGCCAGTCGGAGCAGTACATGAACATGTCCTCACCCATGTGGCGGATGAGGCGGGCCGGGTCCTCGTAGGGGAAGGCGGCGACGCGCACATGGCGGCGCACGTACTCGCTCGGCTTCAACTCGAGGTCGCGCCGCGGCTCCCCGTCGAATTTGCTCACGAAGTCGAGCCCGCCGTCGAGATACATGACAAAGAGGGGAACCCACGGCGCGGAGAGTTCCATCACGCCGAGGCGCAGGTCAGGGTGTCGGGCGAACACGCCGTTGAGCGCCATGTCGGCGATGGCGAGGGCCGGCGCCGTCCAGATGAACACCGACGAGAGCACCGGTCCGACCTCGAGCGGGTCGTCGTCCTCGTACCACGCGTTGTCGAAGACATGCGCCTGGTTGGCGACGTGGAAAACGGGCGTCACGCCGTGTTCGACAAAGGCGGCCCACAGCGGATCGAGGTCGGGATGCGACAGCGGCTTCCCGTCGACGATGGACGGAGCGATCATCGCCAGACGCACCCCGCCCGCCGACAGGCGCTGGAGCTGATCCTTGGCCCACGCGGCGTCGCGCAGGGTGAGGTGGGCGACGGGGTGGAGCCGACCGTTGCCGGTCTGGGCCACGTCGACCGCCCAGCGGTTCCATGAACTCATGTTGACGGTCAACGTGCCGAGGTCGTCGCTCAGCGGCCGCTCCCACAGCAGCCCGAAGTTGGGGAAGACGACGGAGCCGTCGAGGCCCCAGGCGTCGAGTTGCGCGACGCGCGCCGCGGGGTCCCAGAACTCGGGAACGAGGGCGTCGTCGAAGCGCGCCTCGGCGGGGAGGCCTTGGCGAACCCGACGGCGGTAGGCACCCACGGCGTCCACGTCGCCCGGGACATGCACTTCGGCAATGGCGATGCGCCCGCCATCCGGGCCCACGAGCCACGCGTGACCGAGGTCGTCGTCGACAATGCGCAGCGCCCGATCGCGGCCACGAGGGTCGGCGTACTCCGCCCACATCTCGCGGCGTTCGTAGAGGTGGGTGTCGGAGTCGATGCGCACGACGCCCATGGTCGCACCCCCCGGGGCGTGCGTAAAGCGTCGCCCCATGTGCGAAGTGGTGCGCACTCCATCCGGGCGACGCGGCGCCGAGACGGTCGAGGCAGCGCCGACGGAGGCCTCCTCCGGCGTTAGCCTGGGTCGGAGGAGGTGAGCGTCGTGCGCGCAGCACTGGCCGACGATCCCACCGTCGTCCCGACGAAGTACTGGCACGCGCTCGACGACGGCCGCATCCAGTGCGACGTGTGCCCGCGCGAATGCAAGCTACGCGAAGGCCAGCGCGGACTCTGCTTCGTCCGAATGCGCGAACAAGACCAGGTGGTGTTGCGGAGCTACGGCCGCTCGAGCGGGTTCTGCGTCGACCCCATCGAGAAGAAACCCCTCAATCACTTCCTTCCGGGCTCGACGGTGCTCTCGTTCGGGACGGCCGGATGCAACCTCGCGTGCCGGTTCTGTCAGAACTGGGACATCTCCAAGTCGAAGGAAATCGACACCCTCGCCGATGAGGCGTCGCCTACGACGCTGGCCGCCGCCGCACGAGAACTCGAATGTCGCTCCGTCGCCTTCACCTACAACGATCCGACCATCTTCATGGAATACGCCATGGACGTGGCCGACGCGTGTCGCGAGGTGGGGGTGAAGTCGGTGGCCGTCACTGCGGGCTACATCTGCGACGAGCCGCGACGCGAGTTCTACTCCCACATGGACGCCGCCAACGTCGACCTCAAGGGCTTCACGCAAGATTTCTACCGCCATGTGTGCGGCGGCGATCTCCAACCGGTGCTCGACACGCTCATGTATCTCCGCCAGGAGACCGACGTATGGTTCGAGATCACGACGCTGCTGATCCCTGGGAAGAACGACTCCGACGCCGAGATCCACGCCGAATGCGAGTGGATCGCTGAGCACCTCGGCGTCGACGTCCCGCTCCATTTCACCGCCTTCCACCCCGACTTCAAGATGACCGACATCCAACGCACGCCGGCGTCGACATTGACGCGAGCGCGGATCATCGCCCGCTCGAAGGGGCTCCGCTACGTCTACACGGGGAACGTCCACGACACCGAGGGCGGGAGCACGTCGTGCCCCGAGTGCGGGACCCTCGTGATCGAACGCGACTGGTACGTGCTCGGTGCGTATCGGCTCGACGACGCGGGCCACTGCCACGAGTGCGGCGTCGCGATCCCGGGCGTCTTCGAGGGTCCGCCGGGGGTGTGGAACCGTCGCCGCATTCCCGTACGGCTGGCGGACTACCGGCCCTGAGCTGAGGGACGGACGACGATGAGCCTCGCGGTTCGGCCGGCGGCGGTGTCGGGGGTCTTCTACCCCAACGACGCTGCCGTCCTCGCGGCCGAAGTCGACGCGTATCTCGACGCGGCGACCGATCATGGGCTCCGCCCCAAGGCCGTCATCGCCCCGCACGCCGGGTACCGCTACTCCGCCGGCGTGGCGGCGACGGCATACGCGGGACTCCGGGCGCTCCGCGGAACCGTGCGCCGCGTCGTGCTGCTCGGTCCCGCCCACCGCGTCGCCGTCGAAGGTCTCGCCGTCCCGAGCGTCGACGCGTTCGAAACCCCATTGGGGCACGTCCGCGTCGACGCCGCGGCCCGCGCGTTGGTGGCGCACCTTCCCCGGGTCGTCGTCGACGACGGTCCCCACGCGCCCGAGCACAGCCTCGAGGTGCACCTGCCGTTCCTCATGCGGGTCCTCGGACCGGAGATCGAGGTGCTCCCGGTCGCCGTCGGCAATGCGTCGGCCGACGAGGTGGCCGACCTGATCGAGCGATGTTGGGGCGGCGACGAAACGCTCGTCGTCGTCAGCTCCGACCTCAGCCACTACCTGGCGTATGACGACGCCCGCTCCCTCGACGAGCGGACGACCAGGGCGATCGAGCACCTGCGCCCGGAAGATCTCCGGCGCGAGAGCGCGTGCGGTGTGCGGCCCGTGATGGGACTCCTGCTCGCCGCCCGCCGACGCGGATTGCGCGCCGTCACCCTCGACGTACGCAACTCCGGCGACACCCAGGGCGGGCGCGATCGAGTCGTGGGCTACGGCTCGTGGGCCATTGTGGACCATGCACTCGCCCCGGTGACGGACGAAGAGGGGCAGCTCCTCTTGCGGCTCGCCGCCAGCACCGTGGAACTCGGAACGCGCGGGGGCGTTGCCGACGAGATCGCGCTCACCGAGCTCCCCGAGCGTCTCGAGGAGCGCCAGGCCGCCTTCGTCACGCTCCACGTCGACGGGGCGCTCCGCGGGTGTGTCGGCGGGATCGAGGGGGTGTCGCCCCTCGCCCGGGCCGTCGCCCGAGCGGCCCACAACGCCGCCTTCGCCGACCCGCGTTTCCCGCCGCTGACGGCCGCCGAGCTCCCCGCGATCAGCCTGTCGGTGTCGGTGCTGTCGCCGCTCGAGCGCCTCCTCGTCGCCGACGAGACGGAGCTCCTCACCGCGCTGACTCCGCACCACGACGGGCTCGTCCTCACCGACCGGAACGGGGCGCGGGGGGTCTTCCTGCCTCAAGTGTGGGACCAACTCCCCGACCCGGCCGAGTTCGTGGGCCGCCTGAAGCACAAGGCCGGACTGGCCGCCGACCGTTGGAGCGCCACGCTCGCCGTGTATCGATTCCGCGTCCAGCACTTCGAGTAGCCGCCCCACGTTCTGGCCCCGGCGCCGGGCAACCGCGACAATGGGGCCATGGCGAAGACCGAAGAGACCCTGAACCTGCGCAACAACCCGATGGCGCCGGCCATCCCGGAGCTCACGCCCCATCAGGAAGTGGCGTTGCTGGCCCGGATGCTGTGGCGGGAGGGATACGACGACCACCTGTCGGGTCACATCACCTACCGGGACGACGACGGCACGCTGCTGTGCAACCCGTTCGGGTTGCCCTGGGACGAGATGCGGGCGTCCGACGTCATGCGCATCGACCTCGACGCGCGTCCCCTCGAAGGGAAGTGGACGGTCACCCCCGCCATCACGCTCCACACCGAACTGCACAAGGCGCGTCACGACGTCCGGTGGGCCGTCCACAATCACCCCGTGTGGGGAACGATTTGGTGCAACGTCCAGCGCATCCCGCCCATCTACGACCAGACGTCGGCGGAGCTGATCGACGACATCGCGTTGCACGACGAGTTCGACGGGCCCGTACAGGACATCGCCAACGCCAAGGCGTGCGTCGAAGCCCTCGGCGACAAGCCGGTGGCGTTGCTCGCCAACCATGGGGTGTTCGTCGTCGCCGAGAGCGTCGCGAAGGCCTACCACCGCGCCTCCACACTGGAGTGGCGGTGCCGGAACGCGTGGCGCACCGAGGCGCTCGGCAACGGCGTCGAGCTGCGCCCCGAGGTCGCGCGATCGTTCGGCAGCCTCTTCGACACGCCCGTCGGCTTCCCCGGCCTCTGGGAAGCGATGGTGCGCCGCGAGCTGCGGCTCGACCCGACCATTCTGGACTGACCGCCGACAGCACCCGAGGCGGGCCGCGCGCTGGCCTTGGGTCCCATTCCGCCGCTAACGTTTCCTGACACGCGTGTCAGGTTTCTGACCCGAATCGAGAGAGGTCTCTGTGAAGTTCTCGCTGCTGTACGAACTCGACATGCCCGCGGAGCTCAACAAGAGCGAGCACGAGATCTTCCACGAAGCCGTCGAACAGGCCGTGTACGCCGAGGAGATGGGCTTCGACGGCGTGTGGGCGGTGGAGCACCACTTCCTCAAGGAGTTCTCGCACTCGTCGGCGCCCGAGACCTACCTGGCGACGGTGGCCGCCAAGACCGAACGCCTCCGGATCGGCCACGGCGTGGTGCTCGTGCCGCCCCCGTTCAACCACCCCGCGCGCGTCGCCGAGCGGGTGTCGATGCTCGACCTCGCGTCGAACGGGCGCGTCGAGTTCGGCACCGGCCGCTCGATCACCAAAGCCGAGTTGGGCGGCTTCAACATCAGCCCCGACGATTCACGCGGCATGTGGGAAGAGGCCACGCGCGAGATCCCCAAGATGATGACCCAGGACCTCTACGAGGGCTACGAGGGCAAGTACTTCTCGATGCCGCCGCGTCACGTCGTGCCCAAGCCCTTCCAGAAGCCGCACCCGCCGATGTGGATGGCGTGCACGTCGCCCCCGTCGTTCGAGCTGGCCGGCAAGTACGGACTGGGCGTCCTGTGCTTCACCATCGGCGAACCGGGCGAGCTCGAGGGACTGATCAAGACGTACCGGGACGCGATCAAGAACCCCGAGCCCATCAGCGCGGTGGTGAACGAGCAGGTGGCGGGCTTCACGGTCCTGCACGTCGGTGAGGACGACGCCGCCGCCAAACAGCGCGCCGGCGACGCCGCCATCTGGTACTTCGGGAAGCTGTTCGAGTACTTCGGCGAGATCGCCGCGTACGACGGCTACAAGGACTACCGCAAGCGCGCCGAGGACTCCGCCATGTTCTACGAGGAGAAGGTGCGCGAGAAGCTCATCGCCAACTTGGTCGACAAGCACGTCATCTGCGCCGGAGATCCCGACAGCTGCATCGAGACGGTGAAGCAGTACGAGGCGCAGGGCATCGACCAGTTCATCGGGATCATGCAGGTGGGCGCCATCCCCCACGAGGACATCATGGAGAGCATCCGCCTCTTCGGGGAAAAGGTCATTCCCGCGTTCCGCTAGGCGTGTCTGTGGCGCGTTAGCGGGCTATATCCCCGCTAACGCGCCACAGACACGGAAGCCGTCTCAGCTGCCGAGGCTGAGGGGGAACTTCACCGAGGCGCCGCCATCGACCACGAGGGTTTGGCCGGTCACGTAGGAGGCCAGATCCGAGCAGAGGAAGAGGACGGCCTTGGCGATGTCGTCGGGCTCGGCCATCCGCCCGAGCGGGATCGACTTCGACGACTCCGCCTCGCGCTCGGGCGTCAGCCGCTCCAACACGCGGGGCGTGCGCACCGCGCCGGGCGCCACCGCGTTGACCCGCACCCCGTGGGGCGCGAGCTCGACGGCAAACGTCTTGGTCAGCGAGATGAGCCCGGCCTTGGCGGCGCCGTACGCGGCGTGGGTCGGCGCGGCAAACAGACCGCTCACCGATGCGATCGACACGATCGAGCCGCCGCCGTTCTCGACCATCGCCCGGCCGCTCTCTTGCGCCAGGAAAAACAGGTGGCGCAGGACAAGGTCGAAGCTGGCGTCCCAGTCCTCGTCGGTGAGGTCGAGGGCCCGGTTCCATCGGGCCACGCCCACAATGTCGACGGCGACGTCGATGCCGCCGAACGCGTCGATGGTGGTGGCCACCGCCCCGCGAACGTCGGGGCGCTCGAGCAGATTCCCGGCGACCGCCACCGCCTCTCCACCGCGGCTACGGATCTCTTCGACGACCGCGTCGCGCCGCTCCCCGTCGACGTCCATGCACGCCACCGACGCGCCGGCGCTCGCCAACAACAACGACGTCGCCCGGCCGATTCCCTGGCCGGCGCCCGCGACAAGCGCCGCCTTCCCTTCCAGCCCGAGGTCGATCACAAGATCTCCCGTCCTCTGTCGATCACAAGATCTCCGAGACCCGGTCGAACGCCACGAGCGGGCCTGCCTGCACCTTGTACGCGCCGATCATCTCGCCCTCCACCCGCAACACGTGGCCGTTCACCCCTCCCCACTCCTGCGAGCACAGCCACACCACCACCAGGGAAACATGCTTCGTTGCGTACCGCGCCTCCGCCCCTTCGATGCGTGAGAGATACGCCTCCGACATGCGGGTGTACGCGAGCGGCGCCACCGCGTTGACCGTCGTCCCTTCCCCCACCTCGAGTGCGGCGGCGCGGGTGAACCCGAACACGGCGGCCTTGGCCGCCGCGTACGCCGCGCTGTGGGGGTGGAGCGGCTCGAGTCCGTGGCCGGAAACGGTGTTGATCACCCGTCCGTAGCCCTGCGCCCGCATGAGCGGGAGCGCCGCCGCAGTCGTGCCAACGGTCGCCCGCAGATGCACCCCGAGATGGAGGTCGAGGCCCGGGTCGTCGAGATCCTCGGCCGGCGACGGACGACTGATTCCGGCGTTGTTGACGACGATGTCGACCCGGCCGAGCGACTCGACGGCGCGTTCCACGAGCGCCGCACCGTGGGCGACGGTCGAAAGGCCGATGCCGTCCCCCTCGGCCTCGCCGCCGGCCTCGCGGATCTCGTGCACGGTGGCCGACGCCATGCCGGCGTCGACGTCATTGACGAGCACGGCCGCGCCCTCGGCGGCGAGCGCGAGGGCGTGCGAGCGTCCGAGGCCCTGCCCGGCCCCGGTCACGATCGCCACTCGACCTTTCAGTGATCCGGCCTCGAGAGATCCCATCGAGGCGGTACTTGATCACACCGTCGGTACTCTGCGCACGTGCGGATCCCCGGCTTCGTCGATCATCATGCGCACCTCGTGCGCTACGGCGGCGTGCCGCAGGCTCCCTACGACCGCGCCGACCCCGGCAGCATCGGCGCCTGGCACCGCGACGTCGCCGCCCGCGGCAGCACCCCGATGGACGAGGCTCCAGAGCCCGCCGGGCCCGACCTCCCCGAGCGCATCCACCGGATCCTCGAGACCGCCGCGCGCGCCGGGCTCGTCGAGGTCACCGAGGCGGGCCTGCTCGACCCTTCGCACCTCGACGCGCTGCGGACGCTCCGTGAACGCGGGCCTCTCCCCACCCGCGTGCGCATCCTCGTCGCCAGCGGCCTCGCCGAAGCGGCCATGCCCTCCCGACTCGGTGACCCGTGGCTCGAGGTCGTCGGGGTGAAGTTCTACGCCGACGGCTGGGT
>DATDOY010000154.1:0-8517 GCA_035293045.1 Acidimicrobiia bacterium | reverse complement strand
GCCGCCGTTGAGGGTGAGCGCCTCGGCGCCCACGTCGACGTCGTTGAGTTCGAGGGTGGCGCCGGAGGCCACGGTGGTCCCCGCCGCCGTGGTGCCGAGGGCGTTGGCGTGCGAGAGCAAAAGGGTGCCCGCCGAGACCGTGGTCGCCCCGGTGTAGGTGTTGTTGCCCGAGAGGGTGAGCGACGACGCACCCGTCTTGGTGAGGGCGCCGCCAGCACCGGCGATGACCCCTGCGAAGGTCTGGCTCGAACCTTGGGTCACGGTGAGGGTGTTGCCACCGAGACTGACCGTCCCGCCGGTCCCCTGGAGACTGCCGACGGCTTCGTTGAACCCGTTGAGGGCGAAGGTCCCGCCGGTGACGTTGAGCGCGCTCGCGTCAGCGATGCGATCCGCGGCGCCGATCCGAAGAGTGCCCGCGGTGACGGTGGTCGAACCGGTGTAGGTGTTGGCTCCCGAGAGGGTGACGGTTCCCGAGCCCGACATGGTCAAGCCGACCCCGGACCCGGAAACGACCCCCGAGAGCGTGAGCGTGCCCGTCCCGGAAATCGTGGTGTCCGCCGACAGCGTGAGGTCAGGGGCGAAGGTGCTCGTACCTGTTGTCGAGATCTGGGCGTCTGGGTTGGTCAGGTCGATCGCATTGCCCGAGATCGTGTAGCCGGTATCGATCGACAGACTGGCGATGTCGAAGCCGGCGGCGAGGTCGTTGGTGTTGGTCTTGTCCGGGGCGACGGCCGGGAACACCAACCGATCGCCGGCGCTGGGAACCAGATCGGGGTTCCAGTTGGTGGCGTCCGACCACACGACATTGAGGAGATCGCCGCCGTCCCACGTCAGGGTGGTGGCAGCGCGCGCAGGAGGCGCGTACATGAGGGAGAGCAGCCCGGTCCCACCAACGCCGAGCGCGAGCGCGAGGAGAAGGCGGGTCGCCCACGCCAAACACACGCCACGCCTCGTCACAACAATCTCTCCCCAGCCATGGGCGTCAGCCACGCCCTGATCTCCAGAATCTCTCCGAATACACAATTCGGCAGAACGAACGAGGCCCTGAAGTCGCTTCACGCAGAGTGATCACGCCCGCTACGCGACGATGTCGACGGGCGTGCCCAACGGGAGCACTCCGACCAACCGTTTGAGATCTTCGTTGCGAAGCCGGATGCAGCCGCGACTGACGTCTCGGCCGATGAGCTGCGGCTCGTTCGTCCCATGGATCCCGATGACGCCCGCGCCGTTGGTGAACTTCTCGACCCTGTTCGAGTACCCCGAAAGACCGAAGACGTAGGGCCCGTAGCCCGTGTCCGGAGAGGGCGGCTGGACGAGATCCTTGATGTAGAACTGCCCGCCCGGGGTCGGGGTGTCCGCCGTCCCGATGGCGACGGGTGCGGAGAACACGAACTCGCTGCCCCGGTAGAGCTCGAGGCGGTGGGCGCCGAGCGCGACCCGAACCCGGTACCGCGTGCTGCGAATCGTTACGCCGTCCCGCCGCACCCACCCCGTCGCGCCGTTGGGCGGAACCGGCATGCGTACGCGCAGCCATTCCTCATCCGTGGCATCGACAACGAGAAAGACGAGCGGCGATCCGGTGTCGGTCGGGTTGCGAAGGCGGGCGCTCGGTGCACGTTGGTCGGGGCTCGCGTAGACGTCCACGTCGGCGCGCGCGGCGTGGGCGACGAGGCTCGTGAACTGATCATGTCCGCTCATCGCGTACGCATCCGCCGGTGGAGCGTCGGCGATCTCACCCGTCGTGTCGTGTCCCCGCAGCCACCAGACCGAGACTCCTCCGGCCATGATGAGGAAGGTCACGACCATGGCCAGCGCGCCCCGAATGTGCCGCCGGCGGGGGCCCGGCGGGCGTTCATTGAGCGCCGGATCGGGCTCAGGATCGGGGCGCGGCGACGGCGGGACGGCCACGTCGGTCGGCGGCTCCTCGATGGGGTTCGGTTCCCTGCGAGGCGCGACCCATCGGCGCCGGTGGTCACCCCCAAGGCCGGAGTCGATCTCGACGTCGGGGTCGGGTCGGAAGGGGGCCAGGGCGACCGGGGACGTCGTCGTCGGCACGCGAAGCAGGGCGCGGACGTCGGTCATCACCTCGGCCGCGCTCGCACAGCGGATCGTTCGGGGTGCCGTCATCCCGTCACCCGTCATCCCGTCATCCGTCATCCCGTCATCCGTCATCCCGCGGTCGTCGGCCGACCCGGCCGCGGCGTCGCCGGAGGAAGTTGGCCCCGTCGGGTCGTCGTGGTCGTGCCGGGCGACGGCGTCACGGGACCGCCGGCCTCAAACGCACCCGCGTCGCACAGCGCGGACCCATTTGCGTCCCCATCGATGGGCCTGCCCACACCCCGCTGGTCGTCGGCGACAGGACACGCCCCGTCTCCCACCAGGTCGATCGCCGGACTACCGCCCACGAGGCCGTGCGTCTGGGTTGGTCCCCCGTTGGCCGCGAGGACGGCGATGCCGGGATCGGTAGCCGGGCGGTCGGTCGCCGTCGGACCACACGACGAATCCTCGACGACGTTGTGACCCTGCGAGCCGACCGCGCCGGAGCACTCGTCGCCGTCATTCGCGGCGACGATCGAGTTCCGAAGGGTGACGTTCCCTCCGGCCACGGTGATCCCGCCTGCGTTTCCAGTGATGGTCACGTGGGTGAGTCCGATCCCGCCCCCGGTGGAGCGGACGCCGGGGGCGGAGTTTGTGCTCACCGTGCTGTTGACCACGGTGAGCGTTCCGGCCCCGTTGCTCAGTGCCGCCGAGCCTGAATTCGCCGCGACGAGGACGCGCGTGAGAATCGTCGCCCCCTCGTTGCGGAGGCCTCCGCCGTCACCTGCGGCGTTGCCACGTAGCTCGAGATCGCGAAGGGTGAGCGAGGTCGACGCGGCGGCGAGGACGCCGCCGCCTGCGCCCCCGCTCCGCACGCCGTTGCGGATCGTGAGGCCGGCGAGGCTGGCCGAACCCCGAACGAGGTGGAACACGCGATCGACGCCGCCGCCATCCACCACCGTGGCCCCGGCCCCCGCCCCGGTGATGGTGGTCGCCGTGCCGTCCGAGGCGTTGAGGTCGAGGTCACCGACCGCGCCGTCGTCGTCGTCGCCGGTGAGCCCAATCGTGAAGGTCCCCGCCGGGAGGCTGACCTCGTCGTCGCCGGGACGGGCGTTGGCCTCGACGATCGCCGCCCGGAGCGAACAGCTCCCTCCGGCATCGGCGCACAGCCCGTCGCCGGGCACGAGGTCGGGGGTATCGGCCGTGGTGTTTACCGTGTAGGCACCCGCTCCGGCAGGAGAACCGGTGAGGACCGCGGCGAGCCCCGCGCCGACAAGCAGCAGCGGCAAGCCCGTCCATCGCATGCGGATCACCATGGCCATTGCCTCGCGCGCTCCTCCTCAACACGAGCGCCCGAAGACCGCGCGACCACGGCGCGGCCCGCCCCCCGACTCCTCCCCGGGTATCCCTAGCTCCGGCGCAGAGGGTACCGACGTGCCTGGGCGCGAACGCGGACCCCCAGTGGCCTCAACAACCTCACAACCCACACGGCCCTCAGTCCTGTTGGCGCCGTGGGCGTCCTACTCCTCGGCGATCGAGATCGCCTGTTTGGGGCAGCGGCGGACGGCCTCCTCGACCGCCGGACGGAGGTCGTCCGAAGGCTCCTCGTTGAGGACGTAGAGAAAGTCGTCGTCGCGCACCTCGAAGACCTCGGGCGCGATGCTCATGCACACGGCGTTGCTCTCGCACTTGTCGAAATCGACGACGACCTTCCAGCTCATGCGCTGCTCCTCATCCGCGGGGATCGCGGCCGGAGCGTATCGTGACCCCCCGATGAGCGCTCCGCAGACCCAGCCGACCCAGCCGACTCCTCCGACCCCTCCCGCGCCATGAAGTTCGGGATCCCGTTCGGACGGCTCAATCCGAAATCGTGGCTCGAGGTCACGTTGGCGGCGGAGGAACTCAGGTTCGAGTCCGTGTGGCTCCCCGAGCATCTCGTGCTTCCGGTCGACATGGACGGCTCGCCCTTCCCCGGGGAGGACCACCCGCCCGTCCCGCCGAACGTCCCCATCTACGAACCGTTCACGTACCTGGGGTTCCTCGCCGGCCAGACGTCCCGCGTGCGCTTCGGCACCCACGTCTACAACTTGGGCCTCCGGCATCCCTTTGTCGCCGCCCGGGGCGTCGCCACGCTCGACATCGTGAGCGGCGGTCGCTTCGAGTTCGGCGTCGGCGCCTCGTGGCTCGGGAGCGAGTGGGTCGCGACCGGTCTCGACTTCACGACGCGGGGTCGGCGGCTCGACGAAGCCCTCGACGTGTGCCGAGCGCTCTGGACTGACGAGGTCATCGAGCACCACGGGGAGTTCTTCGACTTCGACCCGGTGATGTTCGAACCCAAGCCGGTACAGCAGCCGCACCCGCCGATCACCGTCGGGGGGGAATCGCCCGCGGCCCTCCGCCGCGCCGCGCGGTGGCAGGGCTGGATCGGCATGGATCACACGCCGGAATCGGCGGCCAAGAGCATCGCGACGATCCGCACGCTCCGCGAGGAGGCCGGTCGCGCCCACGAACCATTTGAGGCAACCGTCGGCGGACCCGTCCGGTCCGCGTCCGATGTCGAGGCCTACGCGGCGGTGGGCGTCGACCGGCTGATCGTCGCCCCGTGGGCCACCTCACGAGAGGCCGTCGCGCAGATGCGCGACTTCGCCTCCACGTTCATCACCTGATCTCGTGTGAGTGTCTGCCCGGCTATCGCCGGGCAGACACTCACACATGAAGAGCTAAATCGGGAAGACGGGGACGCCCGGGTCGTGGTTGGCGAAGAGCTCGGCCTTGTTCTCGGTGATCCCGTCGACCGTCCAGATGTGGTCCTGTTGGATCTTTCCGGCGGGCGACCACCCCTGCATCACCTGGATCAGGCCGCCGTACACGACGAACGTCTGGCCGGTGACGTCGCCGGCGTCGGGTGACGCCAGCCAGGTCACGAGCGGAGACACGTTCTCGGGCGCGAACGGATCGAAGTCGCCCTCCTTGATCTCCATCTGCGGGAAGATGTTCTCCGTCATCGCAGTCAACGCGCGCGGTGCGATCGCGTTCGCGGTGACCCCGTACTTGCCCAACTCCCGCGCCGCGATGATCGCCATCGCCGCGATGCCCGCCTTGGCCGCGCCGTAGTTGAGCTGCCCGGCGTTGCCGTGCAGGCCGGCCTCGCTCGCCGTGTTGATGATGCGGCCGTACACCTCGCTCCCCGCCTTCGACTGCTCGCGCCAATGCACGGCGGCGAACTTGGTCGGCACGAAGTGACCCTTGAGGTGCACCTTGATCACGGCGTCCCACTCGGCCTCGGTCATGTTGAAGCTCATGGCATCGCGGAGGATCCCCGCGTTGTTGACGAGGACGTTGATGTCGCCGAACTCGTCGATGGCCTGACGGATCAGGCCCTCGCCCTGGTCCCACTCCGACGCGTCGCCGACGTGCACCGACGCGCGGCCGCCGGCCGCCGTGATCTCGTCGACCACGCTCTTGGCATTCTCTTCGTTGACGTCGTTCACGACGACGGCCGCGCCCTCCGACGCCAGCAGTCGTGAGTGGGCGGCGCCGAGGCCGCGCCCCGCTCCCGTGACGACGGCGACCTTCCCATCAAGCTTTCCCATGCGTGCTGCCCCTTGTTCCCAGGTGATGTGTGGTGCATCCCAGCGTATCGACCGCCCTCCGAACCTGACGAAGCGTCAGCCGTGCGCGACCATGGTGCTCCCACGCCCGGAAAGACCCGCAAGGAGACCCTGATGGAGCGGATGCCCGGCCTCGACGCGGCCTTCCTGTATTTCGAAACCCCCACCATGCACATGCACGTGAGCGGCGTCATGGTGATGGACCCGTCGACCATCGAAGGCGGCACCTACACGTTCGACTGGGTGCTCGATCAGGTCAACCGGCGCATCGTGCCCCAGCCGGAGTTCCGCAAAATCCCTGTGCGCGTTCCCTTCAACCTGCACCGCCCCGTGTGGGCGGAGGATCCCAACTTCGACCTGCGCCGCCACGTCAAGCGCATCGGCTGCCCGGCCCCCGGTGGTCCCCAAGAGCTCGCCGAGGTGGCCAACGAGATCCTCTCGATCCCCCTCGACCGCAACAAGCCGCTTTGGGAGATGTGGGTCGTCGAAGGACTCGAGAACGGCCACGTCGCCCTCGTCGCCAAGATGCACCACGCAACCATCGACGGCGTGACCGGCGCCAACATGATGGTGCACCTCTTCGACTTCGAGCCCGGCGCGCAGGCGCCGCCCGAGCCACAACTCCCGGAGCCCGAACAGCTCCCCTCCGATCTCGATCTCGTGGGGCACGCCATCTCCTCGCGCCTTCGCACGCCGTTCCGGCTCGTCCGCACCCTGCGCGAGACCGGCGAGGTCGCGCTCAACATCGCCCGACGGCGCCTTGGCGGTGGCGAAGGGATGCCCGCTCCGTTCAGCGCGCCCCGCACGTCCTTCAACGGAGCCATCACCTCGCGCCGGGCCATCTCGTTCGTCAACCTCTCCCTCGACGAGGTGAAGGAGGTCAAAAAGGCGCTCGACGTCACCGTCAACGACGTGGTGCTCGCGGTGTGCGGCGGCGCCCTCTTGCGCTACCTCGAGGAGAACGGCGAAACGCTCGACAAGCCGCTGACGAGCGCCATCCCGATCTCGACCCACGGCGAGAGCGACGGCCCCGGCACCAACCAGGTGTCGGCGATGTTCGCGTCGCTGGCCACCGACATCGACGACCCGGTCGAGCGCGTGCGCGAGATCAACAAGGTGAGCCGGGCGGCCAAGGACGAACACTCCGCCATCGGCGCCAACTTCCTCCAGAACTGGGGCGAGTTCACCGGTCCCAACATCGGCCTCGCCATGCGCCTCTACTCCCGCATGGGGCTCGCCGAACGCCACGCGCCGATCCACAACCTGGTGATCAGCAACGTGCCCGGCCCGCCGTTCCCGCTCTACTTCGGCGGCGCCAAGCTGGTGAGCCTCAACCCGCTCGGCCCGATCATGGACGGCGCCGGCCTCAACATCACCGTGTTGAGCTACCTCGACTCCGTCGGCTTCGGCATCGTGGCGTGCCCCAAGGCGGTCTCCGACGTCTGGCGTCTCGCGGGACACATTCCCGACGCCTTCGACGAGCTGAAGAAGGCCGCATCGGCGACGTGACCGCACCCTCGGCCTTCCTGGCGGTCGCGCTCGTCGGCGCCGCCTTCACGGCACTCGCCTATCGCCCCTCCCGGTTCCCGCCCGGCGTCGGCGTCTCGTTCTTCGCTCACTGGTTGACGACGGAACTGGCGGCCCACCACTTGGTGTGGCAGGTGGTCGCCACGGTGATCTTCGCTCGCCTGGGCGCGTTCAGCGACTGGGCCGGGTGGCTCGGGCTGGCGATCTCGGTCGCATCGTGGGCCGGCTTGATCGGCCTTGTCCGCGCCGCCCACAAGGTCGAACACGAGGTTGAGGACGCCCTCCACGAGGCCCTCGGCGACGACTACCACGCCGACGTCGAGGCCGCGTACGCCGCGCGCGATCGAGCACTCCCCGGGTCCAGACTCCCCAGGCTTCGCCTCGCCACCGCGTTCTACTTTCGCCAGGGCGGCATCCGACGGGCCAAGGACCTGCGGTACGGCCCCCACGGGCGTCGCAACCTGCTCGACGTCTGGTATCCGAGGGACGGGGTCACCCAAGCGCCGGTTCTCCTGTGGATCCACGGCGGCGCCTGGATGGTGGGCCACAAGGCGCAGCAAGCGCTCCCGATGCTCACCCATCTCACGGCGCAGGGATGGGTGTGCGTCTCGATCAACTACCGGCTGGCACCGCAAGGCACCTTCCCCGACCACCTCGTCGACGCCAAGCGCGCCCTCGCGTGGGTCCGCGAGCACATCGCCGAGTACGGGGGTGATCCCGACTTCGTCGTCGTCAGCGGTGGGTCAGCCGGCGGACACTTGAGCGCGCTCCTCGCCCTGACTGCGAACGATCCCGAGTACCAGCCCGGGTTCGAAGCAGCCGACACGTCGGTGCAAGGCGCGGTGCCGTTCTACGGCGTCTACGACTTCACCAACCGCTTCGGGTCACGTTCCAAGTTCGACGGCTGGGGATTCGTGCGGTTCATCGAGCAGCGCGTCATGCAACACCGCCTTCGCGACGACCCCGCCGCCTTCGCCAAGGCCTCGCCCGTGGACCGGGTCCACGCGGACGCTCCGCCGTTCTTTGTCATCCACGGGACGCACGACGTGCTGGCGCCGGTTGGCGACGCGCGCGAGTTCGTCGGGCTCCTGCGCGCGGCGTCCCGACAACCCGTCGCCTACGCCGAGCTCAAGGGCGCGCAGCACGCCTTCGACGTCTTCCACTCGATCCGCACGACCCATGTCATCCGTGGCGTCGAGCGGTTCGCGGCCTGGGTCCACGCCCGGCACGCCCACAACGCCACCGAGCGCCGCGCCGGGTAACGCCCAACCGGCGCGTTCGGGATCGGCGCGGCGATGACCCGCTACACCACCACCGCTGCGCCGAAGGTCGCCTGCATCCT
>DATDOY010000153.1:0-5158 GCA_035293045.1 Acidimicrobiia bacterium | reverse complement strand
TGTTCCAGGTGGGCGCGAACATTGACGCTCCCACTTTGGCGGCGACCTTCGCGGTGACCGGCGCGCCGGTGGGGATCTCCACCGCCAGCGGCTCGTTGTGTGCGCACCACGTCACGATCGACGGGTGGTGGGCGAGGGCGTCGACCATGGCCGTCGCCTGCCGGGCCGCCTGCTTGCGCAACCCGCGGGCATACCCCCACTGGAGCGGGAAGTCCTGCCACAGCAGGAGTCCGGCGCGGTCGGCGGCGTCGTAGAACTGAGGCAGCGTGACGTGCGCGTGCACGCGCAGCATGTCGAGGTTGGCTTCGAGCGCGAGTTGCACGTCGCGCTCAAGTTCCTCGGTGGTGGCCTCGCCAAGGTCCATGCGCGTCGGCGCGTGGTTGGCACCCATGACATACATGCGTTCGCCGTTGACGTGGAACGTCCAGTCGTGGAGGCGCACTTCGCGAAAGGCGGTCGTCACGCGGCGCGTGTCGCTCGGCTCCCCGCCGACTTCGACCGTGACCTCGAGGTCGCACAGCGGCTGGTCACCCAGGCGACGCGGCCACCAGATCGGCGGATCGTCGACTTCGACGAGCAGCTCGCGACGGTTGCACCCGTCGGCCAGTTGCTCTTCGCTCGTGACCTCGAGCTCCACGCCCGGACCGGTGAGCCGTGCTCGCACCACCACGTCGAGCGGATCGCCGTGCCGACTGTCGACGGCCGTCGCGTCCACCACGAGTTCGCGCGCCGCGTCGAGGGTGAGGTCGACGCGCAATCGACCCCGCTCGGCGGTGGCCTCGCTGCACTTCACGCGCAGCGCGTCGATGCGCACCGGACCCGTCTCCTCAACGCGCACCGGCCGCCAGATGCCGCCGGGGTTCCACTCGGCGTCGAGGCAATCCCAGTGTGAGAACACGCCGGTGATGAGCCGCTTGGCGCCCCGGTCCGTTTGGCGCGGGCACGCCACTTCCACGGCGAGCACGTGGTCGGTGCGCGAGCGCGTCGCCTCGGTCACCTCGAAGCTGTGGGGCATGAAGTAGCCCTCAGTGGCGCCGAGGTATCCGCCGTCGAGCCACACGTCGCCGTAATAGAAAAGGCCCTCGAAGGTCAGGAACCGTCGCCGGCCGCCGTCGGGCGGCCCAGCGTCGAAGCGGTGCCGGTACAGCACCGGGCCGTCGGAGCCGGCGAGTTCGGGGACGGCGCGCCAGTGCCCCGGCACCGCTGCTTTCACCCAGTCGGCGTCGTCGAAGTCGGGCTCGAGGAACCGCTGGTGGAGATCGCCCTCGCCCGGGCGGGCGAGCCAGGCGCCCGACAGATCCACGGCGCCGCTCAGCCCGTGGCGTCGAGGCGGTTCTGCATCAGGTCCTTGAACGCGACGTCTTTGTCGTCGCGCGGTTCGCGGGGGAGGCCGAGGACGCGTTCGCCGATGATGTTCTTTTGGATCTGGTCGGTCCCGCCGTAAATGGACGGGGCGGGGGAAAAGAGCGCCATCTCCTGCACGATCCCGCCGCTTTGCGACTCGCGCCCCATCAGCATCCCGTGCGCGCCGAGGATGGCGAGGCCGGTCTCGCGCCCGAGCCGGGTGATGCGCGACATGTTGAGCTTCATCGTCGACACCTCGGCCCCCGGGCCCTTTCCTGATTTGGATGCCGCCTTCACCCGCAGCGACGTGAACTTCGAGATCTGCTCGAGCGAGTAGAGCTTGGCGAGTTCCTGGCGGATGACGGGGTCGCCGTTGCGACCGAGTTCCTTGGCCTGGCCGATCATGAGCCCCGACCCCGCCGCGAAGGCCGCGCCCGTTCCGGTGCGGAACGTCTTGCCCGGCTTGGGGGCGATGTCGCCGGCGTGGCGGTCGAGCAGGCCGCCCTTGGGGCCCGCCGGGAACCCGCCGGCGGCGTCGCTGCCGCCGCCGAGGCCCGAGCGCTCGTTGGCCAGCGTGGTGTTGGCCACGGCCCACCCGTTGCCGAGCCTGCCGATCACGCAGCCCGCCTTCACCCGGGCGTTGTCCATGAACACCTCGTTGAACAACGCGCGTCCGGTCATCTCCCGGATGGGCCGCACCTCGATCTCGGGCTGGTCCATCTCGATGGCGAAGTAGGTGATGCCCTGGTGCTTGGGGACGTCGGCGTCGGTCCGGGCGATCAGCATGCCGAGGTCGGCGGTGTGCGCGCCCGAGCTCCACACCTTCTGCCCGGTGACGAGCCATTCCTCGCCGTCTTGGATGGCGCGAGTCTGGAGCCCGGCGAGGTCAGACCCCGCGTTGGGCTCAGAGAAGAGCTGACACCACGCCTCTTCTCCCTTGAGGAGGGCGGGGAGGTAGCGCTCGCGCTGCTCGTCGGTGCCATGGGTCACGATGGTCGGCCCCGCCAGCATGATGCCGAGCCCGCCCGGGCCCGCCGGAACGCCCGCGGCGCGCAGTTCCTCGCTCACCACGCGCGCCAGGTCACCCGAGAGGCCCCGCCCGTACCACTCGACCGGCCACGAGGGCGCGCTCCACCGGCCCTCGAAGAGCCGCGCCCACCACTCCTTTACCGTGATCTCGGGATCCCACTGGTCGGCCAGCCACGCCCGCAGTTCCTCGCGGAGCTCGTCCGCTCCCTTCGGCTGCACCTTCTCCTGGGTGATGGCCACGTCCCGACTCCTCCGCGTGTCGCTCGGTCCTTGCACTTGACTGGCGAGTCAAGTCTCGCCCGACAGGCATCGCGCTCGCCAATGCCGAAGAATGGGTGTCATGACGCACCTGTCGTTCCGCCGACTAACCGCTTGCCTGTGCGCGCTCGCCCTGGCGCTGTCGGCATGCGGTGGGGGCGGGGCCAATGAGTCGAGGTCGCCGGACGGTGGCGCCAACGGGTCAGGGTCGGGTGCGCCAACCGGTGAGCCCGGGAAGGCGGGCAATTCGGCTCAAGGTGGATCGGGTGCCGGCGGGCCGGGCGATGGCGGAGCGCTCGGGGGATCGAACGAAGAATCCGCGCCACCGAAGTTCGATCTCTCCAGGCCCATCCGCCGCTCGGACGTTCCCAAGGAGGGCCGGTACACCTATGACTACACCGAAGTCGCAAGCGGATCCTCGACGCGTACCTACGATGTCGGCGACCACTCCTCGGACACTGGATGGCTCCGTCAGTTGACCTCGTATTACAGCGGGTCTGAGGCCACGCGTGCTCTCGTGGTGTGGCTTGCCGATCGGTACTACGAGGAAGTCGAACAGCGGGCTCGGGAGGATCAGGTCGGCGCCGTCTGTGTATGGGACCCGGGGTACCTCCTCCTGAAGCTGCCGCTCACGGTCGGTGACTCCTGGGAAGCTGATTCCGAATGCGATACCGAGGCGGCGCATCGCCGTCGCACCGAAGACGCTGAGGTCACCGGCACGCGACGTGTCGACGTGGGCGGTCGGCTCGTTGACGGGTACGTGATCACGCGAACGACCACCACCACCACCAAGGTCAAGACGGTCACGCCGGTCGTGCTCGTCGAGGTTGCAAGCACGGAGGACGTCGTCTCCGTCGAGCGCAAGATGTTGTTGGAGTCGTCAGGCACGCGAGCGGCGACCATCGATGGAGCGCCCCAGGGCATACCTGAACAATTCACCCTCCGGCTGCGCTCCATTGAGCCCGAGCCCCCCTCCTAGAAACGTCGAAAATCGACAAAGGCCGCAAAATTTCCTAGATTTCCAATGTCTTGAGCGCGTCGTTTCCCGGGTTGATGCGTATTAGAAGTAACTCGGGGCGGGGGCTTCGAGGTCCGTAGTCCACTAAGGGGCCGCAGCGTGGCGGCCAGGGGAGGCAGATATGGTTCGCATTGGAAGGTTGTGCGCGGCCGCCGGTTTGGTCACGGTCAGCCTGGGGATCGCGATCGGCGTCACGAGCACGACGGCGGGCGCATGCCCAGTCGACGGCCAGGACGGCACGCTCATGGTCATTCCTGGCGGCGTGACCCCCATCGGGGCCGACAGCCCATCGTTCTTCAACCTCGACGGTGAGCCGGGCGACGAAGTCACCAAGCCCAACGAGGTGTCCAACGAGCAGTGGCCGGGCGACACCGACGGCGTGGCCAACAACGAACGCAACAAGACGGTCTACGTTGACGATCGCCAATACATCAACGTGGCGGACTCGACCCTCGGCCCGGACAGCAGCGGTCTGGAGGACACCACGGGGCTCGACATCAACATCCTCAGCTTGGAAGCCGGCGATGAGGAAGGTCTGTGGCTCTACGTCGAGACCAACAGCTACACGGGTCTCCAGCGCGGCGGTAGGCACGTCGCCTTCGGCCTGATCTGGGAAGACCTCGGCGCACCGGACGAGTTCGACAAGGTCATCCAGAACAAGGTCGAGGTCCTCGCGCCGAACCCCGACAGCCCGGCCGCACCTGAGGGGCTCTACCTGTTCGACGGTGGCACGCCGGAAGACCCGTCTGACGACGGATTCCCCGCCGGTGGCTCACTGCAGAAGTCGGTTGAGAACAACGGTTTCTTCAGCGAGACGGACCCATGCGTCGAGCAGCCCCAGCCGGGTGAGACCTGGACGGTCCCGGACGCGATCCTGCTCTAGGAGCGAGCGTCTTGGTAAGGAATCTGAACTGAACGAGAGGGGCCTCGCCTTCGGGCGGGCCCCTCTCTTCTTTGCAGTGATCCTGTCCATCCAGCCCCGCGGCCTTACCCGAGACCACGGGGAGCCGCGTGAGTTCTTTAGGTGCCGAGCACCACTTGGACGGTCATAGCCGTGCCGTTCACGGGCCCGGTCACGAGCACTTCCTCGGGGGAGAACCTCAACGGCCCCTCGGCGTCGTCGGTGTCCTCGCGCATCCCAAAAGCACCGGCGTCGACGCCGTAGAGGGACAGGAAGGGGCCGATGCACCGCGGAGGGTCGCTGCCTTCCCGCGAGTTACACAGCCGTAGCTCTCGGGCCCCTGGGCCCGCAAACACGTACCCACGTACGGCCAGCGGGTCTCCTCGGGCGATCGAGATGGCGTCGGCGACGCTGAGCTCACCGTCTTCGTAGGTCGGTTCCTGGCGCCCTACGTCGTCGCTGGGGACGAAGAGGCGAATGGCCAGGAAGGCGGCGGCCACGAATGTGAGGAGCGTGAGTGTTCGGAGCACGCGGCCGGCCTGAGGCGACGGCGTCGGGAGGCGACGGCGTCGGGAGGCGACGGCGTCGGGAGCCGGGAGCTCCGTGTT
>DATDOY010000152.1:0-15835 GCA_035293045.1 Acidimicrobiia bacterium | reverse complement strand
GTGTGTACGCCGGCGCGAATGGGAAAGCCGAGTGTGGTCGCGATGCCATGAAGGGCACGCGCACACAAGACGGCGCGCGACGGTCCCTCGAACGACGCCAGCATCCCGTCGCCGGTCATCTTCACTAGGCGGCCGTCGAAGCGGCCCACCTGTTCCGTCACTGCCGCATCATGGCGGTCGAGGAGCGCGCGCCAGGCGGCGTCCCCGAGGTCGGCGGCGCGCTCGGTCGAGCCGACGATGTCGGTGAAGAGGACTGTGGCCAGGACTCGATCGGCACGCGGCGAACGGCTGAACCCATCCAACTCCGCGAGGAACGCTCGCACGACCGAACCGATATGCACCCAATCCGCGGGCCGCCAACTTCCGTGGAAGTCGCCCTCGATCTCCACGAAGCGAGCGTTTGGGATGTTGTCGGCGATGTAGCGACCCATCTCGACCGGGATCAGCGGGTCGGCGTCGCAGTGGATGACGAGGGTGGGCTGCGTCACCGCGGGCAGCAGTTCTCGGATGTCGATTTCGACGTTCCGCTGCAGGATCTGACGGGCCATCTGCGGCGTACACGCGCCTCGCTCGTACACGGCCAGCGCGCGACGGGCGCCTTCGATGTCCGGGGGGTGTTGCACGAAGGCCTCGTAGCCCCGACCCGTGCCCCACACGTGCTCGACGCGCCCGAGTACGGCGTCGGCATTCTCTTTCGACAGCCCGAAGGGATAGTCGGGGGCGCGGATCGAGCGCGCCATGCTCCCGTAGATGATCAGCCCGCGCACCCGCTCCGGCTGGCTGGCGGCGAACACGACGGACATCGGACCGCCTTCGGAGATGCCGTAGAGGATGGCGGACTCCGACCGGACCGCGTCAAGGACAGCGTCGATGTCGCGCGCTCGATCTTCGAGGCTCCCAAACCCGAGCGAACGGTCCGAAAGCCCCGTGCCGCGCTTGTCGAACACAATCACCCGGTGATCACTCGCGAACCCGAGGATCCCGGCGTGCCACGGGAAATCCCACATGAGATCAAGGTGGGTCACAAAACCCATGGCCATCAGGAGGTCCGGGCCCTCCCCGAACGCGGTGTACGCAATGTCGATGCCATCCGTGGTTCGGGCGTAACGAACCTCGGCGGGAGCCGTCATGCCCCACACCCTACCGGTGTGGGTTGATCACACCTCCGGGACGCGCAACCCCGCCAACAACCGTTCGACGACGGCAACCGCTTCCGCGCGCGCCTCGTCGGGATTCTCCGATCGGGCCACCATGACGCAGGCCTCGGTGAGGGCGCCCGACAGGACCGCGGCGAGCGTCATGAGCGGTTGCCGCTCGATGACGCCACGGTTCATCGCTCGACGCAGGCCAAAACGGAGCATCACCGCGCCCGACGACCGATCCACATCCTGGATCGTCTCCGCGCTCAGCACCGCGGGCGCGTCGAGCAGCACGATGCGCTGCACGGCAGGGTCGGTGTGCACCTCGATGAACACTCGACAGGCACGCACGAGGTCGTCCCACGGCTCCGGCTCCGCGAGGGCGTCGCCGAACTGGCGGTTGAGGTCGTCTTTCACGGCCCGAAAGACCCCGAGGAAGAGATCCTCTTTCCCCGAGAAGTGGTGGTACAGCGCCCCCTTGGTCACGCCCGCCGTCGCCACGACCTCGTCGAGCGCCGTTTCCGCGTAGCCACGGTCCCCGAAGAGGGCGCGGGCGGCACCGATCAGGCCATCGCGCGTCGCCTTCCCCTGGACGGCCTTTCTCGACTTGTTGGGCGGTTCGGTCTTGACAGCCATACTCTCGGTATGTATTATACATACTATAGTTACGAAGAATCCGTACTCGAAGTACGGTACCACGGGCCGGACGGCAATGGGTTCGATGGGAACAACAAAGGGGAGAGAAACATGCCGAGGTTCGTGATCGAGCGAGAGATGCCAGGAGTCGGAAAGCTGTCGGGGGCCGAGTTGCGGGATGCCGCGGGCACGTCGAACAAGATCCTCCGGGAGCTGGCGCCTGACATCCAGTGGGAGCACAGCTACGTGACCGCCGACAAGATCTACTGCGTCTACCTCGCGGACAGCGAGGATGTCATCCAGGAGCACGCACGGTGCACCGGATTCCCCGCCACCGTCGTGTCGAAGGTCGACGCGGTCATCGATCCCACGACCGAAGAGGTCTAGTCAGTCCTCTACTCCGACCGCGCATCGAGAAAGCCGGCAATCAGGCCAACCGTCGACACGGGATTGTCGCCGGCGGCCAGGTGGCCGGCTTTCTCGACGGTTTCGAGGCGGGCGTTCGGGATGAGGTCGACGAAGGCGCCTGCCCCGGTGTCCGAGAGCACGTCGCTCTCCCCTCCCCGCAACAGTAGGACTGGGCAGGTCAGCGACCGGGCGTCGTCGTCGAGGCCGTCGAACACGGTTCGCCAGTTCGACTCACTGATCGGGCCCTGCTCACGAAGGGCCCGGCCATACCCGTGCTTCCACTCCCACCGGCCGTCGTCGCGCTGGCGAAGGTTGCGCGTGAGCCGCTTGGGCGTCACCTCGCCCCGATACGGGAGGTACTCCGAGATGGCCGCGGCCGCATCGTCAAGCGAGGCGAAGCTCTCGTGAGCCTTCATGAACGCGATGATCTTGAGGACTCCCTCCTCCTCGAGCTGATGGCCGATATCGATCAGCGCAACCGCGACCACCCGCTCGGGGTGCGCGGCGGCGAAGGTGACCGACACCACGCCCCCGAGCGACGCCCCCACGAAGGCGGCGCGGTCAATGCCGAAGTGGTCGAGCAGCGGCCGGATGGTGGCGGCGATGGACTGGCGTTCCATGTCGGGGACGGCGTCGGAATCGCCGTGCGCGGGGAGGTCGGGGGCGAGGACGCAGTAACGATCGACGAGCGCGCCCCCCAACTCCTCGTACATGTACGCGGTCTGGCCTCCACCGTGGAGGCACACGACGGCCGGCGCGCCCCGGCGCCCCCACTCGAGGTAATGCACCTGACGCCCATCGATGAGCGTATAGCCGCTCCGGCCGCCGCCCGAGGGAATGTCGTGACGCGGCACGCGGTGGTCATCGAAGCGGGCGGCCTCCATCGGCCCCACGATACCGAGAGGCCCCGCCGAACCTGACGCCGGCGTCAGGTCTCTGTCACCATACGGCGCATGGATCTCCTCCACTCACTGACCCTCGGCGACGTCGCCCGCGAGCACGCGCGCTCCTACCCCGAGCGCACGGCGACGGTGTGCGGCGAACGCCGCGCCACGTTCGCCCAACTCGACGATCGGGTGAATCGCCTCGCCAACGCGTTCCTCGACCGCGGCGTCGAACACGGCGACCGCGTCCTGTGGCTCGGCCAGAACTGCCACCGCATCCTCGAGGGGCTCCTCGCCGCCGCCAAACTCGGCGCGTCGTTCTGCCCCGCCAACTGGCGCCAGAGCTCCGACGAGTTCGCGTTCATCCTCGACGACCTCGACCCGCGGGTCGTCATCTGGCAAGAGGCTGAGATCGGACCCGCCGTTCGTGAAGCACGGGCCAAGACGTCGTCGAGCGCGGCGTGGCTTCAACACGACATCGACGGCCCGGAGTCCTACGAAGCCGCCCTCAGCACGGCCGGCTCCGACGACCCCGGCCTCGGCGTCGACGCCGGCTCGGCCGTCCTCCTCATGTACACGGCCGCCTTCGAAGGGACGCCCAACGCCGCGCAGCTCAGCCACGTCGCGGTGACCGTGCAGGATCTCGTCATGGGAATGCTGCAGGAGATCACGAGCGACTACGTGTATCTCAACTGCGGTCCGCTCTTTCACATCGCCACGTTCATGACCACCATGGCGACGTTCCATTTCGGCGGGACCAACGTCTTCACGCCGCGCGTCGACGCGGAAGAGTTGTGCCGTCTCATCAACGACGAGCGATGCACGGGCGCGTTCGTGATCGGCCCCACGATCGACGAGATCCTCGAGGTCAACAGCAACGGAAAGTACGACCTCAAGAGCTTGCGAACGTTTCCCGGCAAGCCGGAGTGGAACGAGATGATCACCGTCGACACCAGCCCTTGGGCGCGCAAGCCCGCCGGATACGGCCAAACCGAGTGCATGGGGATGCTCACCTTCAACGCGTGGGGCGGCGATCAGGCGGGAAGCGCCGGCCGGCCGTCGCCCGCGCTCCAGGTGAAGATCGTCGACCCCGACGGCCACGAGGTGCCCCTCGGCGAGCCGGGAGAAATCGTGGCACGGGGACTCACCGTGCAGAACGGCTACTACAACCGCCCCGAGGTGAACGCTCGACGCATCGTTGACGGCTGGTGGCACACCAACGACATCGGCCGCCGCGAACTCGACGGCTCGCTGAGCTTCGTTGCGCCCAAGGGGCGCCTCATCAAGTCGGCGGCGGAGAACATCTACCCCGCCGAAGTTGAGCAGGCCATCAACGCGCACCCGGCGGTGAAGGAATCCGCCATCATCGGCGTTCCCGACCCGAAGTGGCACCAGAGCGTCAAGGCGATCGTGGTCCTCGCCGATGGTCAAGCCGCCAGCGAGGACGAGATCATCGAACACGTGCGCTCGAAGATCGCGTCATACAAGAAGCCGCGGTCGGTCGAGTTCGTCGACGAGCTCCCCCGCCAAGGATGGTCGATCGACTACGACGCGCTCGACGAACGCTTCGGCGGAGGCAACTACCCCACCGGGTTCGGTCGCAGCGCGTGACCCAGGCTCGCCCGCCCGGAGACCTCCCGGGCGCCTATCTCCGTCGCATCTCCCTCGTCGCTCGCGACGAGCGCACGATCGAAGCCGGTCTCGAGGACGACTTCCATCGCTTCGGCCTCACGCTGACCCACGACGGCGAGCGCGTCGTGACCTGCGAGGGGCGCGCGGAACGGTTCCCGTGGACGGAGTGCCCCGGTGCGATCGAACCACTGCGCGCCCTCGCGGGCGTCCCGCTCAGCGCGCGGGGCACGGCGATCGCCGAGTACGTCGCCCCACAGGCCAACTGCACGCACCTGTTCGACCTCGCCGGCCTTGCCGTCGCCCTCGCCGCCCGGGGGGACACACGACGCGAGTACCTCGCCGTGGTGCCCGATCGTGACGCCGAATGGCGCACCCGGGCGTGGCTCGAATGCGACGGCGTCGAGGTGCTGGCGTGGGACGTGGCCGGGATCGAGGTCGAGGGCCCCGACCCGTTCACCGGCATCCGCCTGCGTGGCGGTTTCCAAGCATGGGTCACCGCCTCGCTCTCCCCCGCCGACGCCGAGCTCGCCCTCGTGCTCCGCCGCGCGTGCGAGATCTCCATGGGCCGGCACACACCCTGGGACGACCTGCCCGCGGCCATCGACGTCGGTGAGTTCATGCTCGGCGTGTGCCATACGTTTCAGCCCGGCCGCGCCGAAGTGGCGCTGCGCGTCAAGGACTCTGTGCGCGACTTCAGCGACGACCCGTCGAAACTCCTCCGTTCTTGACTGGGAATTGGCTCCCTGGGAGCCAATTCCCAGTCAAGAACCAGGGGTCCCGGGTGCCACGAGGCCGTGGTCGCCTCCGGAAGCTGCCGCCCGCAAAGCTTGCTTTCGGGCCTCACGAACCGCCGGGTGCCACGAGGCCGTGGTCATACGCGTAGACGATGGCGGCGGCGCGGTCCCGCAACCCCAACTTCGTGAAGATGTGTCCGACGTGACTCTTGACGGTCACCTCGCCGATGAACAGCGCCTCGGCGATCTCGCCGTTGCTCAGCCCGCGAGCCATCAGCCGCAGCACCTCGAGTTCCCGGTCGGTCAGGTCGGCCGCGCCGTCTGAGGAGACGACAGGGGCCCGGCCGCGGTACGCGTCGAGCACCCGTCCCGTGACCGACGGGTCGAGCCACGATTCCCCGTCGGCCACGGTGCGAACCGCCCGGATGATGTCCTCGGCGGGTGCGTCCTTGAGAACAAAGCCGGCTGCGCCCGCCCGTAGCGCCCCCGACAGCAACTCGTCGTCGTCGAACGTGGTCAATACGACGACCGGAGGCGCTGACTCGCGCGACCGGAGCAAGCGCGTCGCTTCGATGCCGTCCATGCGCTTCATGCGCAGGTCCATCATCACGACGTCGGGCTTGTGTTCGTCGACGGCCCGTGCCACCTCGCCGCCATCGCTGCACTCGGCCACGATCTCGAATCCGTCGCGCGGCGTGAGGATGAGCCGCAAACCCGACCGCACCAGCTCCTGGTCATCGACGAGCAGGACGCGCATCACGACGTCCTCACGGCGAGCGGTCGGACGACGGGACTTGGGCGTCGGCGGGTACCTCGACGGCGACACTCCAACCGTCGCCGTCAGGACCGGCGCGGAACGTTCCGCCGAGCAACCGGGCCCGCTCTTCCATTCCCCGCAATCCCAGGCCCCTGCCAGCGCGGTCTCCGTTCGCCGGCGCCACGCCGTTCGCTCGCGCGTTGTGAACCACCAGCGACGTCTGCCCGTTCGACACGTCGAGGACGAGGCGCACGGGCGCGCTGGGCGCGTGCTTGGCCACGTTGGCCAGCGACTCCTGCGCGATCCGGTACAGGCCCAGGCCGGTTGCCGTCGGCACCGCCGCAGCGTCGCCCTGCACTTCGCACTCGACCTCGAGGCCGGCCGACGCGAACTCGCTCACCAACGCGGGGATGTCGACCGCACCCGGCATCGGCGTCGTATCGCCACCCGCGTCGGGGGCGGCAAGAAGTCCGACCGTGCGACGGATGTCATTCATCGCCTCGCGCCCGAGCCGCTCGGCATCGCGCAACGCCTCGGCCGCCTCGGCGGGGTCGCCGCCCGACTCGAGCGCGTGCCGGGCTCCGGTGAGATGCAGCATCGTTACGGACAGCGAATGGGCGACGACATCGTGAACTTCGCGCGCGATGCGGCGGCGTTCGTCCTGCGTGGCGCTCGCCATCTGGTCGGCGTGGCGCGCCTTTTCCTGCTCCACCAGCACGAGGCTCTTTTGCACCGCCATGCCGCCCGCCCACGCGGCGAAGTTGCCGAACACCCAGATCAGGGCTCCGTCGAACTCGCGGGTCAACTCAAGGGCAACGAGCGAACCGGAGGCGACGGCCATCGCGGTCAGGCTCTCCCCGACGCGCGCGACCGCCCCGACCTGGATGCACATCAACACCAGGATGAACGGGGCGAAGTCGGTGTCGGTGGGCGAGTCGATCACCACGACGATGATCGGGGCGATCATCAGGGCGGCCCACGGCAGGCGCGGCAGGAAAAGACGGCTCATCGGATCGCCAGAGCCGCGGTCGGGGTGCCCGGCGAGCGCGTCGAGCAGCAGCGGAAGGATGGCAAGGAGGACCATGGGCGCTGCCAGCGTCAGGCTCCCCGCGCCCCACTCGGTCGCGCGAGCCCGAATCGCTTCGACGCCGACGCCAGCAGCGCCGATCACGGTCATCCAGGGGATCCACCATGGCCACTCGAGGCGAGCCGGATCGAACTTCTCACACGGGTCTGCCTGCGCCACAACGCCAGCGTAGGGGAGGCATAACCGCAGGTCATCCGCCCCGTGAAGGGTTTCGGCTCCACCCGAGGGAGGAGACCGAAATCGATCCCGCGCACGATGACCCGTTGCGGAACGATCAGTACCGTGATCGCATGAGCACACCGACCAGTGCCCTCGTGGCCGACCGTCAGGCGCGCAGCGACGAGATCGCCGGAGCCGTCTTCACCCTGTGGATCGTCACCGGCCTCTTCGTCGACGGCTGGGCTCACAACGTCGACAAGCCCGAGGACTTCTTCACCCCGTGGCACTTCATCCTCTACTCGGGATTCGTGGCTTCGGTGCTGTGGTTCTCAGCGGTCGGAGTCCGCCGCCGCGCCGCCGGCACGGCGACCCCGCCGCCCCGCTTGATCCTTGCCGGCTACGGCCTGTTCGCCCTCGGCGGTGTCGCCGACGGCGTCTGGCACCAGGTCTTCGGCGTGGAAGTCGACATCGAGGCCCTCTTGAGCCCGACCCACCTGCTGTTGATGACCGGCGGTCTCCTGCTCACCACCGATGCGATCCGTTCGATGATCGCCCGCGGCGAGCGCGCGCCGACCCTGACCAGGTTCCTCCCCGCCATCGGGGGGCTCACCGCCACCGTCGCGGTGCTGGCCTTCTTCACCCAGTTCGCCAGCGCGTTCCGAGTCTTCGACCACGACATCTTCGGCGGGTTCGCCACCGAGCAGATGCAGGTCGTGGGGCTCACGGCCGTGCTCTTGACCAACGCCCTCCTCATCGGCGCCTTGACGTGGACGGCCCGGCGGTGGGAGACGCCTCGGGGCACGTTCACCCTGGTGTTCGGCGGCGTCGCGCTCTTCATGAGCATCGAGTCCGGATTCGACCAGATCTGGCTCGCAGGAGCAGCCGTCGCCGGCGGGCTCGCCGCCGACATGATGCTCTCCCGCGGGGCCTCCCTCCGGGCGACGCTCGTCGTCGTCCCCGCGGCGATGTGGACGTCGTGGTTCGCCATCTACCACGCCGTCTGGGGCCTCGGGTGGTCGGCCGAACTATGGACGGGCACGGTGTTCTTCGCCATCCTCACCGGCGTCGGATTGAGTCTCCTTGCAAGGCCGTCAACACCCAACGACGCAACGCGTGAGCCGGCCGAAGATCACGTAAAGGTCAACTTCGCCCTTCAGAGGCCCGACGGCTTTTGACCTTTACGGAAGGTCACGCCGGCGGCGGTCGGCAGACGCAGAACTCGTTCCCTTCCGGATCGGCCATGACGATCCAGCACCAGCCGCGGTCTCCCTGTTCGCCCTCGAGGCGCGTGGCGCCGAGCGCGATCAAGCGGTCGACCTCCCCATCGAGATCAGGCGTGTGGATGTCGAGGTGCATGCGGTTCTTGCCCACCTTCGGCTCGGGAACGCGCTGGAGCAGGATGACCGGCCCCTCGACCCCGCCCTCTCCCTTGATGAGGGCGATCGGCTCCCCCTCCTCGAGGCGCACGTAACCCAGCGCCTCCATCCAGAACGGCGCGAGCGCCTCCGGATCGGCGCAGTCGAGTACGAACGACATGAACCCTGGCATCGCGTGTCCTCCCGTCAGGTCGGCGGCTCGACCTGAGCCAACTCGCCGAGACGGGACCGAAGATCCGCCTCGAACCCCCGCACCGCGTCGCCGACGTGCTCCTCCTTCAGCGCGGCGAGCCGCGGGTATCCGGCGTCGCGCTCGGCGTCCCACTCGTCGGCGAATGCGCCCGACTCGATGCCGTCGACGATCTCGCGCATCCGCGTCAGCACGTCGAGATGGGCGAACTCGTCGCGGCGGGAGAGCTGGCCGTACTGGCTCGTCGGGGAATGGTGCTCCATCTGCGCCGCATAGCCTTCGAGGCGGACGAGCCGCATCGTCCGCTCCATCTCGCCCGACAGGTTGATCTCGGTGAGGATCGCCTCGAGCGGAAGGCCGCGCTCCATCATCACGCGCACGAACGTGGTGTGGACGTGCTGGAGCGCGGGAGCCAAGGCCTGCTCGACGGCGAGGTCGATCACCGCCTCTTGCATCGGCGTCAACTCGATCCCGCCTTGGCGAAGACCCCCGATCGCTCGCGCCACAGCCAGAGTTCGCGCGAGCGCGGTCCCCGTCACATCGCGATGCACGCCCACCGCGGTGATGAAACCGACGCCTTCCTCGTAGCACCGGCGCACCTCGGGTCCGAGCATGCGCGGGGCGATCATGGCGAGATCTCCGGCGGGCGTGAACCGATCGAAGGCGAGCGTGTATCCGCTCGCGACGATCGTGAGGGCGTCGTCCCGGGGTGAGATCGGGAGGCTCGGGATGACGTCGTCGGGCACGAGCACGCAGAGCACGTCCGCGTCGCTCGCGGCCGCCACGTCGAGTCCGGTGAAGCCGTCGCGCTCGGCTTGCGCGCGGGTCTCGTCGGCGCGCACGCACACGGCGACGTCGAGTCCTGAATCGCGGAGGTTCAGCGCCCACGATCGGCCCTGGTTGCCGTATCCCACCACCGAAACGCGCGCCCCCGCGAGTGCGCCGAGGTCGCCGTCGTGTTCGTACCAGATGGTCGTCATGGGCGAAGGCTAGAAGCACTCCGCGGTCAGATGCCTCGCCCGGCCCAGAACGCCCCTGGCTCCGCGTGGCACCCTGTTGTCGTGACCCGTGTGCTCTTCGTCGTCCTCGACGGCCAGCCGACCCGCCACCTCTCCCCCGAGATCACGCCGCACCTCTGGGCGCTCGCCGGCGAGGCCGGGCAACGCCCGGGTCGGGCGACCGGCGTGATGCCCGCCGCCACCTATCCGAACCACGCGACCTTCGTCACAGGACGGCCGCCGGTCGACCACGGGATCCTCGCCAATTGGTTCTTCGTCGACGGCCGCGCGACGACCGCCGAGTCGGTCGGGGTGGACGGCCACACCCTCTTCGACGCGTGCCTTGACGCCGGACGCTCGTCGGCGCTCGTGGTCGGCGACCAGCATCTCGTCGGCGTGGTCGCCGGTGATCGCGCCGACTCCCACTGGCCTCCTGATGGGCGCGTTCCCCACGGATCGGCGCGCGACGCCAAGGGCTACATTGCCGACGAGGACCTCGTGCCTCGCGTGGCCGAGGCCATCGCCGCCGGATACGACTTCGTGTTCGCCCAGGTCAACGGGCCCGACACCGTCGGGCACGTGTTCGGACCCGATGCTCCCGAGGCCATCGACGGCTACCGCGCCACCGACGCGCTCGTGGCCGGCCTGCGCGAGACCATGGCGGAATCGTGGAGTGACACCGTGGCGATCGTCGTGAGCGACCACACCATGGAGACCCTCACGCACCCGGCGCCGCTCGACGCCTTCACACTCGCGAGCGAGCGCGGCATGCTCGGGCTTCCCGACGGGGGCTCGGCCCTCTTCCAGGGTGACCACGAGCCGGCGTGGTTGGGCGAGGTCGAGGGCTGCGCCGGGTGGGAGCCGGTCGCCCCCGACACGTGGTCGGCGTGGACCGAACCGGGATGGTGGTTCGCCATCGCCGGACTCGAAGCCGAGTACCGCGGCATGCACGGAAACCCGACCACGCTCGAGCAGGTGGCGCTCGTGAGCGGCGGGCACCCCGCAGCGCGCGCGTTGGCCGAACAAGTGGCTGCCGGGTCCGTCAGCGCGCTCGACTGGGGCCCGACCGTCGCCGGATTGCTCGAGCTGTCCTTGCCCGACGCCGTCGGCCGCGACTTGTTGGCGTCATAAGCGCTACGGATCCCACCCGCCGTCGGCGCGACGGCGCCATCCACCGGCGGCCCAGGTGCCACCGTCGACGTGCACCGTCGACCCCGTCATGTACCCGGACAGCGTCGACGCCAAGAACAGCGCCACCCCGGCGACGTCGTCGGGGGTCCCGAGCCGCCGCAAGGGCGGATCGGCGGCGAACTCTCCCGTCCCCGGCGTCACGATGAGATCGGGGGCGATGGCGTTGACGCGGATAGCGCGGTCGCCGAGCTCGAGCGCCAGCGTCTTGGTCAAGTTCTCCATCGCCGCCTTCATGGCCGAGTAGACGGCGAACTCCGGACCCGCCCGATGCGCCTCCACCGAGGTGACGTTGATGATCGACCCGCCGTCCTTCATCAGCGGAACAGCGTGGCGGATGACGTGGGTGGCGCTGGTGAAGTTCTCGGCGACGAGCGCGTCGACGGCGTTGGCGGAGGCGGAAAGGAACGGTGCTCGGAACGTCCCCGCGGCGTTGTTGACCACGACGTCGACCCGACCGAACGCCCCGGCGACCGCGCCGAAGAACGACTCGACCGCCGCCCCGTCCCGCACGTCGAGAACACCGTCGATGCATCGCGGGCGAACCGCCCGCACGCTCTCGGCCGTGGCCGCCATCAGCTCCGGCTCGCGGTCGCACATCGCGACGTCGGCGCCGAAGTCGGCAAACGTGCGCGCGATCGCCTCGCCGATGCCCCGAGCGGCGCCGGTGACGACGGCGACCTTTCCTTCGAGCGACAGCGCGGACGGATCGATCGGCACGAGCAAAATCTAGGCTGTGGCGATGTCCTGGGAACTCAAAGGCAAAACGGCGCTCATCACGGGGGCCTCGACCGGCATCGGTGAGGCGCTCGCGGTGGGATTCGCCGAACGGGGCGCGACGGTGGGCATCTGCGCCCGAAGGGAGGACGCGCTCGCCGACGTCCTCGCGGTCTGTCGCAACCACACACCCGACTCGCGCATGTGGGTCGTCGACCTCGCCGACCTCGACGGGATCGCCGGCTTCGCCGAACGGGCCGACGACGAACTCGGCGGCGTCGACGTGCTCGTCAACAACGCGGGCATGCCGAAGCGGCGCAAAGTGCTCGGCACGCGCCTCGACGAGCTCGACGGCGTGATGAGCCTCAACTACCTGTCGCCGGCGCGCCTCATCATGGCGCTCCTACCCCGCATGCTCGAACGCTCACGCGCCGACGGCACGGTACGGCGCATCGTGAACATCTCCTCGATCGCCGGCCGTCTGAGTCCGCCGGGCGAGGCCGCCTACGCCGCGTCAAAGGCGGCACTGACCGCGTTCTCGGAGTCGCTCGCCGCGGAGCTGCACGGGGAACCCGTCGACGTACACGTGGTGTTCCCTGGCGTCATCGACACCGGCCTGTTCGACCTTCCTGACAACGATCCCCACCTCGTCGGCGACATGGAACGGCTTCCGCCCACCGACGTGGTCGAGGCGGTCGTCGCCCAGATGGAGGCGGGGATCTTCGAGGCGTACGTGCCGGCGTGGTTCGCCGACATCGTCACCGGCCGCGCCGGCAACCTCCAGGAGTTCATCAAGGGCGCCGCCGAGTACATGCAACAACAGGAGGCGAACCGCCCCGGTTCGTGACCGCCCGCTACGACGTGGCCGTGCCGAGAAGTTGCCGGCGGACGGCCGACATGTCGCCGAGCGTCCAGATCTCGGTGATGACCGCCGGCGAGCCGGACCCGCCCTGCGAGCTCCCATTGCGACTCGCCATTTGGAAGAACGCCGCTCCCTGGTAGTTGATCCGGTGTCCGGTGCCGGGAACACCGAACAGGTCGCCCTCGTGGGTCCCCGAGTACACGATGCGGGCCGCGGCCGCGCCGCCACTCCCGTCCTC
Source organism: Acidimicrobiia bacterium (assembly GCA_035293045.1). Taxonomy (GTDB): domain Bacteria; phylum Actinomycetota; class Acidimicrobiia; order IMCC26256; family JACPCJ01; genus DATDOY01. Next base: position 2,830 of record DATDOY010000152.1, on the reverse strand, counting down.
GCCCTCTTCCGCCACCACCCACTCGAGGTCGTGGTGGAAATCAGGCAGGGCCTGGCGGATTCCGAGGAGATACCCCCGAAAGTCGTCGCGACCGTCGAGGACCGTCCCGAGCGAGCCCCGGAAGTGCAGGTCGGGGGCCAGCAGCTCGTCGATGAGCTCGAGGCGCCACTCGTTCCACAGCTCGCCGTAGTAGCGCTGGACCAGATCGCGACACGCGTCGGCGTCCACGGCGGACAGGGTACGCCGGGGCCGGACGGGCGTCGGACCGCCACGCCCGCGAGAATCACTCCATGACCAACGCCACGCACCCACTCGAGCCGCTCAGCGAGGGAGAGATCGCCGACGCCGTGCGCATCCTCCGGGAATCGGGCCACGTCGGAGACCTGCACCGCTTCGCCGCGGTGACGCTCGCCGAACCGCCCAAGGACGAGGTCCTCGGCTGGGTCTCCGGCAACGGCCACGACCGTCGCGCCGTCGCGTTCGTCGTCGATCGCTCGACCGGCGAGAGCGCCACGGCGACCGTCTCGCTCACCAAGGCAGAGGTCGTGTCGTGGGCCGTTGAGGACGGTCACCACATGGTGCTGTTCGAGGAACTCTTCGACGCCATCTTCATCGCCAAGGACGATGCCGGGTGGCAAGCGGCGATGCGGAAGCGCGGCGTCGAGGACTTCGACGCGGTGCAGTGCGATCCGTGGCCCGCCGGCAACTTCGGCGACGCGTGGGACGGCCGCCGCGTCGTCCGTGTCGTTTCCTACCTGCGCCACGACGAGCACGACAACGGCTACGCGCACCCGATCGAAGGCGTGGTGGCGACGGTCGACACCGTCGCCCGGGAAGTGGTCGACCTCGTCGACGTCGGTGACATCCCAGTCCCGAAGGACTGCCGGAACTACCACGCCAACTCCGTGGCCAAGTTCCGCGATGACCTCAAGGCTATCGACATCGTGCAACCCGACGGCCCGAGCTATGCCGTCGAGGGCAACGAGGTGACGTGGCAGAAGTGGCGGTTCCGGGTCTCGATGCATCCCACCGACGGGCTCACCCTGCACACGCTCACCTACCTTGACGACAGCCTCGGCGGCGGCGGCGATGGCACCGAGCCCCAGGAGCGTTCGGTGCTCTACCGCGCCTCGCTCGGCGAGATGGTGGTTCCCTACGGGTCAACGAGTCCGCAGCACCGGTGGAAGAACGCCTTCGACTCGGGCGAACTCGGCCTCGGGCGGTACCCGCTCCTCAACTCGCTCGAACTCGGCTGCGACTGCCTCGGCGTCATCCACTACTTCGACTCCCCCCAGGTCACCGACGCCGGCGAGACGCAGATCGTGAAGAACGCCATCTGCCTCCACGAGGAGGACTTCTCGATCCTCTGGAAGCACTTCGACCTCGAGACCTTCCAGCCCGAGATCCGCCGCAGCCGGCGACTCGTCGTGAGCTCGATCCACACCGTCGGCAACTACGAGTACGGCTTCTACTGGTACCTCTACATGGACGGCACGGTGGAGATGGAGGTGAAGCTCACGGGCATCCTCCAGACCCAGGGCGTCGTGCCGGGCGACGTCGACCCCAACGCGCCGGAGGTGGCGCCGGGCGTCGCCGCGCCCAACCACCAACACTTGTTCTGCTTCCGCCTTGACCTCGACGTCGACGGCGCGGCCAACTCGGTCTACGAGGTGGAGGTCGCACCCGATCCCACGGGCCCCGAGAACCCGTACGGGAATGCCTTCCGATCGCACTCGACGTTGCTGTCACGGGAGTCGGAGGCCCAACGCGACGTCGATCCCTTCCGTGGTCGGCACTGGCGCGTGGTGAACACGGACAGGCGCAATCGCGTCGGCGCCCCGACCAGCTACCGCTTGCTTCCGGGGAATTCGCCGCTGCTCCTCGCGGCGCCCGACTCGCGCATCGCCGAGCGCGCCACGTTTGCCAGCCACAACCTCTGGGTGACCCCCTACGCCGAGAGCGAGACGCGCGCCGCCGGGCTCCCCAACCTCAACCCGGGTGGGGCGGGACTCCCCGCCTTCTGTGCGGCGGACCGCCCGCTCGAGAACGCCGACGTCGTGCTCTGGTACACGTGCGGGCTGATTCATGTGCCGAGACCGGAAGACTTCCCGGTGATGCCGGTCGAGCGCGTTGGGTTCCTGCTCCAGCCCTTCGGATTCTTCGACGAGAACCCTGCCCTCGACGTACCGCCACCCGCACACGCCCAGGGACACTGCCATTCGGAGCCAGCGGGCCATTCCGCGTAAGCGGCACGCCGGCCCCGATGCGCTACGTGTCGGGGTGCTCGTCCCAGAACTTCTGGGTGACCTCTTCGTCGAGGTTCATGATCCACGTCTCGGCGATGCGATCGCCGTCGAGGCGGTGCATGTGGAGCGCGGTGTTCGTCAGGTGTTCGCCGCCCGCGTTGAACTGAAACCGAAGTCGCACCGCGATGCGATCACCGGCGTCCTCCACGGTGTCGAGCACCTGGTGCTGCACGTCATCGAGGAACGGGAGGTACTGCTCGAGGACCGCTCGGAAACCGGCCTGGCCGGCGTGGTCTCCGGCGGCGGGATCGGGTCCCGCGACGTGGAAAACGAGGTCGTCGACGTAACACGCCAGGATGCCGTCGACGTCGGCGCGACCGAACGCGTCGTACAGCCGGGCGATGACGGCCGGGGAGGCGCTCAGGGCCGTACCCCCAGCTGACGCGTCGGACCCAGGGCGAGAAAGAGGACAACGCGCTCGGCGGCCATTCACACCACGCTACGTCACCGCGGTTCCTGGTTTCGGGTTCTGCCGGCGGGATGATCGAGACCAGCGGTCGACGCTCGGCGGGATCGGGGTCCCA
>DATDOY010000151.1:0-3072 GCA_035293045.1 Acidimicrobiia bacterium | reverse complement strand
GGCACTCACACCGTGGTGGGAGTCAGCGCGGAATGAGGGTCGCGTAGCGGTCGAGCAACGGAAGCACCACATCGTCGGGTGCCGAGGGCACGCGGAGGATCACCTCGGTCACCCCGATCTCGCGGAAGTGTTCGAGCTTGCCGGGGTCGGGGATGGAACCGAAGGTGGCGACCTCGAGCCCGGCCGGGTCGCGGCCCGCGGCGTCCATCGCGTCGCGCAGCGCGGGGAGCGCGGCGGCGACTCCCGATCCGCCGATGGGCATCCAGCCGTCGCCGTATTCGGCGATATGGGAAAAGAGCGTGGGGCCGGGGGCGCCCCCGAGCAGCACCGGGGGTCGGGGCTGCTGGACCGGCTTGGGCCACGACCACGAGGGCTCGAAGCGAACGAACTCGCCGTCGAATGCGGCTTCGTCCTGCGCCCACAACCCTTCCATGGCGAGCACCTTCTCCCTCACGATGTCGCGCCGGCGGGAGGGATCGACGCCGTGATCCTCCATCTCCTCACGGTTCCATCCGTAGCCGATCCCGAAGACGAACCGGCCGCCGGAAAGGTGGTCGATGGTCGCCACCTCCTTCGCGGTGACGATGATGTCGCGCTGGGCGACCAGGCAGATGCCCGTCCCGATGCGAATCCGCTCGGTGGCGGCGGCGGCCCACGCCAGCGCCACGAACACGTCGAGGGTACGGCGGTACTCCTCGGGCAGGTCGGCGTCGCCGGTCGGCGCCGGCGTGCGGCGGCTCGAGGGGATGTGCGTGTGCTCGGGAACGTAGAACGCGTCGAAGCCCCGATCCTCGACCGCGATCGCCAACTGGTCCGGCCGCATGGACACGTCGGTGGCGAACATGGTGATCCCGAATCGCATCCCGGCAGCCTGCCATCAGCGTCGCGGTCCCGTCGGGCCGACCCCAAAAGTTGAGTGATCTGGTCGGATTTTCGTACCATGCCCGGGTGCCCCACAATCACCTCATCGAACCCCACGGCGGAACCCTCGTCGACCTCGTCGTCGAGCCCGCCCGGGCGACCGAACTCAAAGACGCCTCGGTCGACTGGCCGTCGTGGGATCTGAGCGATCGCCAGATCTGCGACCTCGAACTGTTGCTCAACGGGGGCTTCTCTCCTCTGCGCGGGTTCATGACCCGAGCCGACTACGACGCGGTGGTCGGCGACCTCCGGCTCGCCGACGGGACCCTGTGGCCGATCCCGATCACCCTCGACGTCTCGCCCGAGTTCGCCGACGGCATCGAGGTCGGCGCGACCGTCGCCCTGCGAGACCCCGAGGGCGTGATGCTCGCCGCCCTTCACGTCGACGACGTCTGGGAGCCCGACCGCGCCCACGAGGCGCAAGAGGTGTTCGGCACGACGGACCCGGCGCACCCCGGGGCCAACTACGTGCTGAATCGGGGCGGCAGCGTCTACATCGGCGGCCGCATCGAGGGCCTCCAACTGCCGATCCACTACGACTTCCGCGAACTGCGGCACACGCCGGCCGAGCTGCGGGCCGAGTTCGCCCGCCTGGGATGGCGCAAGGTCGTCGCCTTCCAGACCCGAAACCCGATGCACCGCGCCCACGTCGAGCTGACCCTGCGAGCGGCCAAAGAGCACGAAGCCAACGTCCTCGTGCACCCGTCGGTCGGCATGACCAAGCCTGGCGACGTCGACCACTACTCGCGGGCCCGGTGCTACCAGGCCGTGATGAAGCGGTACCCCCGAAACACGGCCACCCTGTCGCTCCTCCACCTCGCCATGCGGATGGGCGGTCCTCGTGAAGCTGTGTGGCACGCCATCATCCGCAAGAACCACGGCTGCACCCATTTCATCGTCGGCCGCGACCACGCCGGCCCCGGCGCCGACGGCTCCGGCCAGCCGTTCTACGGTCCGTATGACGCGCAGGAGCTGCTCTTGAAATACGAGGGCGAGCTCGGCGTGCGAATGGTCCCGTTCCGGATGCTGGTCTACGTCGAAGACCTCGACACCTACTTCCCCGAGGACGAGGTGCCGGATGGAACGCGTCCGCTCTCGATCTCGGGCACCGAGCTTCGGGATCGCCTCAACACGGGCCGAGACATCCCCGAGTGGTTCACCTATCCCGAGGTCAGCGCCGAGCTGCGCCGGTCCTACCCGCCGCGCCAGCACCAGGGATTCACCATCTTCTTCACCGGGCTCTCGGGCTCCGGCAAGTCCACCATCGCCAACGCCCTCATGGTCAAGCTGCTCGAGATCGGTGGCCGCCCCGTGACGCTCCTCGACGGCGACCTCGTGCGCAAGCACCTGTCGTCGGAGCTCGGGTTCTCACGCGAGCACCGCGACCTCAACATCAAGCGCATCGGGTACGCGGCCTCCGAGATCACCAAGAACGGCGGCATCGCCATCTGCGCGCCCATCGCGCCGTACGACGCCACCCGCAAGGAAGTCCGCGAGATGATCGAGCCGATGGGCGGGTTCGTGCTCGTGCACGTCAACACGCCGATCGAGGTGTGCGAGCAGCGCGACCGCAAGGGCCTGTACGCCAAGGCGCGGGCGGGCATCGTCAAGGAGTTCACGGGAATCTCCGACCCCTACGAGGAGCCCGAAGACGCCCACCACGTCATCGACACCACCGACGTCACCCCCGAGGAGGCGGCGCAGGAGATCCTGCTGCACCTCGAGCGCGAGGGATACCTCGGCGCGGAGGCTGACGGTTAAGGGGTTGCGCGAATGCGATCGGCGCTGACGGCGGTTCCCAGGGCCCTCCGGACGGCCGTCGCCGAACGCACCCGGTGGCCGGCGCTCGACGGCATCCGCGGCATGGCGATCGTCGCCGTCGTCGTGTACCACGCCTTCAAGCTCACCGGCGGGTGGACGTCTCGCAAGATCCGCACCGACGGCGTCGACTGGTTCTGGTGGCCGCTCGGGGGCGGGCGGCTCGGGGTTGACCTCTTCTTCGTGCTGTCGGGGTTTCTCCTCTGGTTCTCCTGGAAAGGGATTCGAGGCCGCAACCCCACGCTGGCGAGAGCGACCGCTGAGTTCGTGAAGGGTCGGGCCATCCGCATCATCCCGCCCTACTTCGTGATGCTCGCCGTGTACGTGCCGCTG
>DATDOY010000150.1:0-17427 GCA_035293045.1 Acidimicrobiia bacterium | reverse complement strand
GCGTTTCCCGACGGGTGTCGGTCATGTACCCCGCCCAGGCGACCCCTCGGTCCTCGCGGTCCACGCGCTTGAGAAACGACGGGATGACCTTCCGCAACTCGCGGAGCATGAGGTCGGCGTACCACCGGGCCTCCGGTAAGGGGTGCGCCCGCATCCGCAACAGCAGCATTTCGTAGGCTTGCCCCGTCCCGTAGATTCCGACATTGGCCAGCGTGGCGGCCGGGAGCACGCCCCGGAGCGCGTCGCACGTCTTGGCTTTGATGGTTTGGCGGTACACAAAGTCGGAGTCGTCCGGTCCCTTCGGGTATCGCTCCTTGGCCCACTCCTCGACCAGCGGATACATCTCCGAATAGGAGTCGAACATGGCGTCGAGATCGGCGACGTAGCGCGCCCCAAGGTGCGAACCGAGCACGTCGGGATCACGCCAGTAGCGGTACCGCCCGGCCAGACGCTCCTGATACGGGATGTACCGGGTCGACTGCTCGAGGTACGCCATCAGCCGGCCCCACTCGAGGATCTTGGTGAGGAGGTTCGACGCCTGTTCGCAGGCGAGGTGGACGCCACCGAGCTGGGCAACCGAGTCGTCGCCGTACTCAAAGAACACTCGCTCGTAGAGCTCCTCGGCGCGCCGCAGCCCCACCGTGGCGTCGATGGTTTCGTCGCCCGTGATGTCGAGCTCCTCGACGAACTCGTCGAGGAAGAGACGCCGCAGGCTCTTGTGGGTGCGGGAGTAGCGGGCGAAGAGCGCGCCCTTCACGACCTCCGGGAGATTGACGAGCGCGAAGACCGGCTCATCGAGGTTCGTGAAATATCGCCGAAGGATCTCGGCCTCTTCGGACGTCCAGTCCTCGGCGACGTAGCGCATGGGACCGCTGATGCTACCGGTGGCAACCGGGGGCCCAGGGGGACCTCATGCCCGACCCCCGATCGCCCCTGCGCCGGCGAAGGCGGAGCGGATCCGGGCCAGGAGTTCAGGGTCGGTCCAGACGTCGATCGCGGTCATGGCGAGCGCTTTGGCCCCGTCGACCACGCCCTGATCGGCCTGCTCGGAGACCGCATACGAGGCGAACTCCTCGGTGTGGAGGGGCACGTTCGGTGGCGCCACGGCGATCATCGGGTGGATCGCGGGGACGATCTGACTGACGTTGCCCATGTCCGTGCTCCCGACCGCCGGCACCTTCACCTCGTCGGGGTCGATGAACACGCGCCCCAGGCCCTCTGCGTTGGCGCGATAGGCGGCGGCGAGCGGTGCATTGGTCACGAGGTCGGCGTACGGCCCGAGGAATCGATGCTCGAGCTCGCAGCCAGCCGCCGCCGCGGCTCCCTCGAAGCACGCCAGGACTCGCGCTCTGAGGCGCTCGAGTCGGTCCACCGTTGACGAGCGGACGTTGAACCGGGCGGCGGCAACCCGGGGGACCACGTTCGATGCCTCGCCGCCGTGCGTGATGATGCCGTGCACGCGCTCCGAGGGATGGATGTGCTGGCGCAGCGCCGCGACGCCGACATATCCGAGCACGATGGCGTCGAGGGCGTTCCGCCCCCGCCACGGAAATCCGGCCGCGTGGGCCTCCTTGCCGTGGGCGCGAACATCGAGCTGGATCATGGCCAGCATCTCGGGGGCGAGCAGGTCTGATCCGGCCGAGTGCACCATCATCGCCACGTCCACGCCCTCGAACGCGCCTCGTTCGGCCATCTGGATCTTGCCACCGCCGCCCTCTTCGGCGGGCGTCCCAAGGATGCTGACCCTTCCCCCAGCCTCGACGGCGAGGCGGGCGAGTGCCAACCCGGCACCCAGTCCGGCCGTGGCAATCACGTTGTGGCCGCAGGCATGGCCGATGCCCGGGAGGGCGTCGTACTCGCAGCAGATGGCCACGTGCGGCCCGCCCTCTCCGCCCGCCCGGGCGACGAACGCCGTATCGAGGCCGAAGGCGCTCCGCTCAACGTCGATGCCGTGCGCCTCGATTGCGTCGGCGAGGGCGCCCGCTGCGAACCGTTCCTCGTACGCCAACTCGGGTCGCTCGTGGATGGCGTGCGAGAGGGCCACGAGATCGGGTGCGACGGCGTCGACGGCTGCCGCCGCCCGCTCTTTCAAGGTCATGGTCGTGACTCTACGAAAGCGGAACCCATGTCCGCCCCTCCCCCGCGCTGACGAGACGACCGAAATGGAGTTCGGGAAAATGGGCCGACGCCACGATGTCGTCACCCTCGATCTCTCGCAGCAGACGGTCCCTCGTGCGCGCCGCCCCCACCGGGTCGACGTCGCCCCACGTTTTCCAGTCCCCCGGCGTGAGCTGGACGGGGCAGTGTGCAACATCGCCGAGGAGAAACGCCCGCTCGCCGGGGCCGGACACGACGACGGCGATGTGCCCGGGCGTGTGCCCCGGCGTTGCGACGGCGGTGACGCCCGGGGCGAGCCGTTCGCCGTCGCCGATCGGATCGAGGCGCTCGGCGAGTCCCGCGAGCCGCGCCCCATGGAGTCCCGATTGCGCCGTCGCGCTCCACTCCCAATCCGCCCCGTGGCACCGGTAGGTGGCCCGGGGGAAGAACGGACTCCCCGCATCGGTCGCCCAGCCGACGTGGTCGACGTGTAGGTGGGTGAACACGACGACGTCGATCTCGTCGCGAGTGAGGCCGGCTGCGGACAGTGCATCCGGGAGTCGACCGCCCCGCCAGTCATCTCCGTCGTCTTGGTTGAGGCCGCAGTCGACGAGGAGCGTCGTTCCCGGGGCACGGATCACGAAGCTCGCCATGGGGAGCACGAGCATCCCGTCACCATCCAACCAGGCCCGGTGCGCTTCGACCTCCCACGTGTCAGCGCTGCTCCGGGGAAAGAAGTCCGTCGGGCGGAACCGCAAGAACCCGTCGCTCACGGGCGTCACCTGCACGTCGCCGATGTTCACGGGGCGCCCAACGAGGGGCGGCTCACTCGCCACGAGGCGGTCCTCGCAGGTTGCCGACGGCAAGGCGGATGACCCCCGGCAGGACGGCGGCTGAGACGGTGTCCATCGGCTCGACCGGGAGGCCGTCGATCTCGAGGCTCCGCGCGTGAGCACAGGAGACGGACACCCGCCGCCCGCGAAACTGGTGGATGCCGGGATGGGGAAGGTGGCCGCCCCCGCTCAGGCGCCGACGCATCTCGGTGCGCTCGCGAGGCTCGACGGCATAGACCTGGACCTCGAGCCTTCCGTCTCCGGGATGGCCCTTCGGAACGAGGTCGCATCCGCGAAGAAACTGCCCGTTGGCGATGACGACGGCGAAGGCCGGCCCGACAAACGCCTCACGGTCGTCGACGACCACGCGCGCTTCGCGCCGGCGATGCCACCACCGCACGCGGTCGGGTGCGGTTCCGACCACCACCGCGTTGACGCACCAACCGAGATCCCCCACGTCCATCGCGTCGACCGCGAGACCGACCGCCTCGCCGTCCCCGTGGGCGAGGCCCAGGACACGAGCGAGGTCAGAATCGGACCGAGGATCGAACCGCAACGGTCTTCCACGGGCTTCCGAAGCCGCCCGGGCCAGGTCGGCGTCGCCCCCAACGACCGTGGTGGGCTCCACGGTCGGGACGGGCTCGGCCCACTCTTCGCCGCGTCGGATCATGCGCCGACGCGAGATGACGCCTCGACCACACCGCGAAAGAGTGCATCGGACGCCTCCCGGGCTCGACGGGCTGTGTCCGGGTTGGCCACGGCGTCGGCGATCTGGCGGAGGAGGTCACTCAGTTGCTTGACGTTCCGTACGAAGTCGCCTCCGGTCAGCTCCTCGACCGCGAGGATGTCGTCGAGGTCCTGACCCGCGGCCCATCCATGGGCGGCGAGGGCGAAGCCCCCGTCGGGCGGCCGCGTCTCCGGCAGGCCCGATGCCGCTTCCTGCTCTCGCAGGGATAACCAGAGGTCGTCGATCCGACGGACACGCCGCGCAACCTCCGCCGTAGGCCATCGAGCAGCCGCCGCCTCGTCCGGACCCCTCGCTTCATACGTGAACACGCTGGCCACGGCGGCCACCTCCGGCGCGCTCAGGCCGTCGAACACGCCCTCACGAAGCGCCTCTGCGATCAGGAGATCTGCTTCCGTGTAGATGCGACTCAGGCACTCACCGGCGTCCGTCAGATTCCAACCGCGCACGTATCCTCGCCGATCGAGGAGCTCGAGGACGAGGTCAAAGCGGCGCGAGAGGGCGCCGCCGTGGCCGGCCGCCCGGGTTCGCACGCGTTCGTAGTCGCGTTCGAGACGCTCCGCGCGCCGGGCGGCGTCGAGGTGGCGACCGAGGTCGGGACAGGCGGCGACGGGATGACGACTGAGTCGTCGGTCCCCACGCGGGCCGTTGTCCCCACGCTCGCGGGTGCGATCCACCTCGTCCCGGCGGGACCGCGGCGGGGCATAGTCGGCGCGTCCGAGTCGGTGAGCCACCTCCCGCCGGAAGGCCGGGCTCTTGGGTCGGAAGGGTTCGGGAAGACGGAGGCGCCCGATGACCCGCGGACGCTCTCGGAAGCTCGTCGGTCCGAGCCGCACGATGCGGGCGCGCTGATCGAGGGCCATGATCCGAGGGCTCCCCCCGCGACCCGAGGATCGCTGGAGGATGACGACCCGGCCCACGCCGCGGCCGGCGTCGACGACGTCGCCGGCGCGCAAGCCGACGACGGCGTTCACGCGTTCGCCGTCGCGGGATCGACCGGTTTCGGCGTGGTCGCGATCGGCGAGAAGCCGGCGGTAATCCTCCACGTTTCCCCGCTCGCAGCTCGCCGCCGCACGCACCTCGTCGAGACGACGCTGAAGATCGTCCGTCTGACGCTCGAGGGTGACCACCTCGCGATCGATGCGGTACTGGGCAAAGGAGAGGTTGAGGAGGTGGTGAGCCTCCTGGCGCGCATAGCGCCGGACCAGGTTGACCGCCATGTTGTAGGTGGGTCGGAAGGAGGAGCGGAGCTCGTATGTCCGCTTCGACGCCAGGCCGACGATCTGATCGAAGCGGGCGAACCGGTTCCACAGCACGACGCCGTACCCGACGTCGTCGATCCCGCGACGGCCCGCTCGGCCGGTCAGCTGGGTGTACTCGCCCGGGGTGAGGAACTCGTGTCGCTCGCCGGTGAACTTCGTGAGCCGCTCGATCACGACCGATCGCGCGGGCATGTTGATGCCGAGAGCCAGGGTCTCGGTGGCGAACACGACCTTCACCAAGCCCCGAAGGAACGCCTCCTCCACGGCTTCCTTCATCGGGGGCACCATGCCTGCGTGGTGCGAGGCGATGCCCGCCTCGAGAGCGGTCAGCCAGGGTCCGTAGTTCAACGCCTCGAGGTCCGCGTCGCTCAAGCCAGCGCATCGCGACTCAGCGATAGCGCGAACGTGCTCGGCATCGCCGTCGCTGTTGAGTCGCACTCGGGCCGAGAGCAGCTGAGTCACGGCGTCGTCGCACGCGGCCCGGCTGAAGATGAAGTAGATCGCGGGCAGCATTTCTCGGCTTGCGAGTTCGTCGACCACGTCGACGCGCCGCGGTGCGACCGCCCGAGCGCGACGATGGCGTGTCGGGCCCGAGCGATCACGGCGGCCCGGGCCGACCGGATCGAACTCCCCCGCCCGTCCATTCGGGACCAGCGAACCCCGCTCTTCGAGGAACACGGGCAGCACGAGCATCTCGTCGACGTCGCGAAGCGACACCCCATAGAGGTGCACGAGCTCCACGGGGCGGCGCTCCTCGATGACGACCTCCGTGCGGCCTCGGACGGTCGCGAGCCAGTCGCCAAACTCCTCCGCGTTCGACACCGTGGCCGACAGACAGACCAACCGCACGGCCGGATCGAGGTGGATGATCACCTCCTCCCACACGGCGCCCCGATAGGGGTCCTGGAGGTAATGCACTTCGTCGAGGATCACGACGCCCAGCCGGTCGAGCGCGGGCGATCCGGCATAAATCATGTTGCGCAGGACCTCGGTGGTCATGACGACCACCGAGGCGTCGCCGTTGATCGAGTTGTCGCCGGTCAGGAGTCCGACGCGGCCGGCCCCGTGTTCGGCGCGCAGATCCTGAAACTTCTGATTGCTGAGAGCCTTGATCGGCGTCGTGTAGAACGCCTTGTTCCCCGCCGCGAGGACCGCGGCGACGGCGTACTCCGCGACGACCGTCTTCCCGGATCCGGTGGGCGCAGCGACGAGGACCGACTCACCGCGATCGACGGCATCCATGGCGCGGGCCTGGAACTCGTCGAGGGGAAACGGAAGCGATGCCTCGAACTCCGCCCGCAGGGCGCCGGCGGCTCGCATGGGCGCGGTCACGCCGTCACCATCATCGCTTGAGGATTCGCCCGATCACGATGACCAGCTCGTAGAAGACGTACATCGGAACCGCCATCAACAACTGCGAGTACGGGTCCGCGCTCGGGGTGATGACGGCAGCGAAGGTCACGATGCCGATGACCACCCAGCGGCGAATGCTGCGCAGCTGGGCGGTCGTGATCACGCGGGCGATCAGCAGAAAGGTCAGGACGACCGGGAACTCGAACGCGACGCCGAACGCGATCGTCATCAACGACACCAAGGACAGGTATTTGCCCGCGGTGAGGAGCGGCGTGAGTTCGTCGCCGCCGATCGTGAGCAGGAAATCAAGGGCCTTCGGGAGCGTCTCGTAGGCAACGAATCCGCCGAGCAGGAACAGCGCGATCGACGAGACGAGAAATGGAACGGCGTAGCGCTTCTCGTTCTTGTAGAGGCCGGGCGTGATGAACCTCCACAGCTCCCACAGCACCACGGGCGACGCGAGGACGAGGCCCCCGTAGCCCGCCACGCGAAGGCGCGTCGAGAAGCCCTCCAACGGGTCCGTGAAGATCAGCGACTTCTTCCCGGTGATCTCGGTATACGGCTCGAGCAGCACGTCGAGGATCGTTCCGAAGAATACGAAGCAAACCACCGCACCCAGCGCGACGGCGATGAGGCACACGAAGATGCGGCGGCGGAGCTCGGTGAGGTGTTCCACCACGGTCATGGCCGTCGCGTCGTCCTCGGGACCAGCGGACGTCTCAGCACCGCCCTCGTCGGGCGCGGACGTTCGTTTCGGGCGGCGTCGCAAGGTCAGGTCGACCGCTCCGGGGCCGGACCCTCTGGGCCGGCCGGCTCGTGAGCAGAGGGCGTGGCTCCCGGTGGGTCTCCGCTCGGAGGTGTGCCTTGGTCCGCGGCCGCCCCCTCAGCCGTCATGGAATCCGCGGCGGGTTCGGCGACCGGCGGCAGCTGGGGTGGATGGGGGGCCGCGGCCGCGGCCGGGGTGGGCCGGGGTTCGAGGACGTCCCGCACCTCGTCGCGCAACGTGGCCTGCACCTTGCGGAACTCGCGGACAGCGCGACCGACCTGCTTCCCGATGTCGGGGAGCTTGTCGGGGCCGAACACGAGGAGGGCGACGACGAGGATCACCAGGATCTCGGCAGGGCCGATGTTGGGCACGCTTCTCCCAACGCCAGATCTCGGGGCGTCAAGCAGGCGGACAGGTCACTCCATGGTACCGGCGGGCTCTCGCGGCTCGGAGCCGGCGTCACGCACGTCGGCGGAGGGGAACCCGGTCGACTCGGTCGAACGACGTGCGGAACCCCACCGTGGACGAGCGAAGATCACCGGACGCGGACGCAAGGTCGTCCGCAAGGCGGGTGATCGAACGCCGGATAGTGCGGATCTCAGCGGCGACGCGGGCGATCGCCATCGCCACGAACGGCACTCCGGCGATCAGGACCGCGGCGGGGACGAACCAAAGGGGCGTCACCCGTCCAGGGTAACGAGGAGAACGCCTCTAGTTGGCGTTTTCGTGGTCCGCGCTGCCGTCGACGAGGGCGACGAGGCGGTCGAACCACGTGTCCTCCTGCAACAGGAGATGGAGGTCAAGGAGGTCGTCGTGGGTCAGGCGGGGTCCGGACTTCAACTCGTGGAGTTCCGCCGGGAGACGCCAGACGTCCATGCGGACGCCCGTGGAGACCAGCAGCTCGACGATTCGGGCGCTGGCATCCTTCGCAACGCCGAAGCCGCACTCCGGGCAGTTGAAGCAGTACGACCCTTCGTTGTCGTCCGCGCACACCCGGACCACCAGGTCGGCCGGCTGCAGTTGAACGTCACCGCACTCCGGGCAGCTCGCACGAATGGTCGTCACCTTGAGGCCCCTTACTCCCGTTCCGGGCGACTCGGCCCGGTCCCACTTCCCTGGGGTCCCGATGCGGACCCCTCGACTCTCCTGTCCTGCATCGGTCGCTCGGGAAATCAGCTTGAGGCGACTTTTCTGATCCCTCGCTCCGTGGTCAAAAATCACACCGCGCGGGTTTAGGCACGGAAGGTGCGCGCCGATATGTCGGCATGGACCTTCCTGGCGGGCGGCCCACGCCGGGCCTCGAGGAGGCGGTTCACCTCTTCGCATCCGGCGTGGACGCAGACGGGGTGTTGCGTGAGGCGCTGAAGGTGGTCGCGCGCGAGGCGGGCGGCCACCAGGCCCTCGCGATCGCCCGTCGTGGGGATCGCATCGTCGATCTCGCCAGCCACTGCGTTCCCGACGCATGTCTCCGCTCCGCCGTCGCCGACGCCGTCGCCAAGGGCGTGCCGACGCGTCGGAGCAACCCCGTCGACGGCATCAACGCCGGGGCCGTTCCCCTCATCTCACAGGGGCAGGTGGTCGGAGCCCTCGGGGTGGCTGGACCCTCGGAGCGCCTCGACCCCGGACCCCTCGACACGGCTGCTGCCCTGATCCTCCTGGTCCTCGCCCGACAAAGCGTTGAGACCGTCTCCACCGCCCCGCTCGAGGCGCTCAGCGTGCTCACCGAGGCCACGTCTCGCTCGGCGGTGGCCGAGGCCGCGCTCGACGCCATTGGACGCTTCACCGTGGGCCCGGCCTTCGTGTGCCTCGATGACGACGGCCGGCTTCAGGTCGCCAGCTACCAGGGCATCGAACGCCACGACCTCGCCGCCCTCGTGGGGCGCTCCGAGTTTCTCGAGCTCGTGACCCGGTGGCGCGAGCGACCACTCCCCCCGACCGCGCCCGAAACGGTGGAACTCGGCGGTCACGAGGTGGTGATGGTGTGCGTGCCGATCATCGAAGGGTCGGAGACGCAGCCGCGAGTCGGCCTGGTCGCCCTCCTTGTGGCACCCGAGGACGCTCCTGCGGCGGCGCGCCTCCTCGCGGCGGTGTCTCCCCATGTCGGGACCCGGCTCACCCATGTGCTCGTCGCGGCCGAGCTGGAGCGGCGTGACCGCGAGGTCGACGCCGTCGTCCAGGCGACCGTGGCACCCGTCGTCGTCCTGGACGCGGAGGGCCGTTTCCTTCGCCTCAACGCCGCCGCCTGTGAGCTCCTCGGCCTGTCGGGCAGTTTCGATTGCGGGCGCGGCGCGCGTGGGCTGCTCGGCAGCGCCGAACTCGAGGCCGCGGTACTCGACGGCGACGTCGCCACAGAGCTAGAGCTCGACCTCGGCACGCCGCCGCGCCGGGTCCGCGCTCTGGTGTCCCGCATGCAGGACGGACCGCAGCGACTGCGGACCATCGTCTCCTTCGAGGACCTGACCTCGCGGCGCAAGCACGAGGAGGCCCACGACAATTTCGTCTCTGTGATCGGTCACGAGCTGCGAACGCCGCTCACGGTGGCGAAGGGCTTCATCGAGACCGTCCTCGCTCGGAGTAACGCCCTGGACCCCGAGCAGCACGACCTCTTCTTGCGCAAGTCGCTGTCTCAGACGGAGCGGCTCGAGGACCTGATCAACGACCTGCTCTTCATGTCGACCGAGCGGCCTCGCGACGGCGGGTGCATCGAGTCGTGCGACGTCATGGAACTCGCCCAGCACGTGGTGGATCGCTTCGCCGCCCAGCACCCCGAGCGCCAGGTCCATTGCCTCAGCCTTGGTGGGGTCACGACGACCCCGACCGACCGCCGGCTTGTCACACACGCCACGCGCCACCTGGTCGACAACGCGCTCAAATACTCCGAGGGTCCGGTGACCGTTGAGGTCACAGGCAAGGACGGCGCCGTGGAGGTTGCGGTCGTCGATCAGGGTCCGGGGATCTTCTCGGGCGAGCTCGAGCGCCTGTTTCAACCGTTCGAGCAGCTCGACGCCTCCTCGACGCGGCGCAAGGGAGGTACCGGCATCGGGCTGTACCTCTCCCGGCGGCTAGTGGAGTCGCTCGGCGGGCGCCTCGACTGCGATTCGCGCCTCGGCCAAGGGAGCAGGTTCTTCTTCCGGCTGCCTGTCCGCACCCGGATTGCCGAGCCGACAGCCCTCGAACCGGAGCGGCCCCGCTAAGTCGCGCGACGATGCGGGTTCGTGACGCCGATCACCTTCGCCCACCGAGGCGGCTCTGCTGACCGTCCCGAAAACTCCATCGCCGCCTTTCGATCTGCGCGCGAACGCGGCGCGTCCGGCGTCGAGAGCGACGTTCACCTCTCCGCGGACGGCGTTCCCGTCCTGATTCACGAGCCGGTCATTCGGAGAGGTCTACGGCGATCAAGGGTCGCCGCCCTCTCATTCGACACCCTGTCAGGCCTCGGGCTGGCCTCTCTTGCCGAGCTCTACGACGCCATCGGGGCCGACCTGCACGTCAGCCTCGACCTCAAGGTCGCGGACGCCGGGGACCCGGTGATCGGTGTCGCCCGAGAGCGGTCGGCGCTTGACCGCCTGTGGCTCTGCTCCCCTGACCTCGACCTGCTCCGCGACCTGCGGGCGCGTGAGCGGCGCGTGCGCCTCGTCCACTCCACCACCCGACGGGCCATCTTCGACACGATGGAGCGACACGCCGCGACGCTCGCAGAATCCGAAATTGACGCGCTCAACATGCACCGCACGGAATGGACGCGAGGACTTGTCGCCCTGTTCCACCGGTTCGACGTCAGGGCGTTCGCATGGGATGCCCAAGAGGTCCGTCATCTCCGGGAGGTCCTGCGGTTCGGCGTGGACGCGGTGTACTGCGATGACGTCGATCGCATGGTTGGTGTTGTGGCCGAGTGGACCGAAAGCGCCGAGCGGCCCGAGTTCTAGCCGAGCCCGACTCCTCGGCAAGCGGTCACAACCCGCCGAAGTTCGACAACGGCCAGATGCGCACGAAGGCCTTGCCGATGACGGACGATCGCGGGATCGACTTGAAGAACGTCGAGTCGCGTGAATCAAAGCGGTTGTCTCCGAGCACCCAATACCGGTCAGGTGGAATCGACTCGGCGGGGAACGTACGCGATTCGATGCCCGCCGGTAGCCAGGGCTCACGGAGCAACTCGCCGTCGATGTAGACGTGCCCGTCCTTCCCCTCGATGGTCTCGCCGGGAAGGCCGATGATCCGTTTGATCAGATCCTTGATCTTCTCGCTCCCCTCACCGGGAGGGGCCTCGAACACGACGACGTCGCCTCGGGCGGGATCGCCGAAGCGATACGCCAACTTGTTCACCAGGACGCGATCGCCGATCTTGAGGGTGGGCGCCATGGACGTCGAGGGGATGTAGAACGACTGCACCACGAACGTCCGCAACAAGACAGCGGCGCTGAGGGCGAGGACCACGAGAATGACCCACTCGACCATGCGCCTCGTCGAGCGGTTGGGGATCGCTCGTGCCAGAGGTCCGCGTCGCGCCACATCGCCGGTCTCGTCGAGGTCGGCGAACGAGTCGGGATCGTCAGCATCGTAAGGCAGGTCAGCGCGCACGGGGGCGCATCCTCGCAGACCGAGACCTGCCGACGAGATCAGGACTGGTTGTCATACCGTGACAAGACGCGCGTCGCAGCCTCGGCCGCGACGGATCGCCACTCCTTGGGCGTCTTCACCTTCGCCCCCGGGCCCACGGCGAGCAGCACCCGTTCGAGCCACGGGCGCGCCGCCACGACCAAGGTGACCACGACGCGCCCCCGGCGCTCCTCCACCGACTCCACCGGGAAGCTCTCCGCCACCCAGCGGGCCGACGCGGGAAGGTCCACGGTCACCCGCGTGTCCTCGGGCGAGGCGTGGAACACGTTGTCCGGCGGCGTGACGTCGGGCGGAGGCTCGAAGTTCCTCCCCGTTCGCTTGATGGAGCGGATGCGGTCGACGCGGAACAGACGGTCGCCGACCGCTTGATGACAGAACGCCTTGAGATACCACTGTCCACGGAGGGAGATGACACCGTATGGGTCGATCTCTCGCGTGCTTTGGGCGTCGCGACCGGACGAGTAGTAGTCGATCTCCACTCGCTCGTGGACCTCGGCGGCGCTCCGCAGTTCCCCGAGGTGGTCGAGTTCGGGGAGGGCGACGTCGAGCACCTTGTGTGCCCCCAAGGCGTCCTCGAGCTTGGCGAGTCCGCTCGCCAGCGGCCCCCCCGGATCGGCTCCCGGGACGGCCAGCAGCGCGTGTCCGGCGGCGACCAGAGCGAAACCCTCGGCGGGGGTCAAGCGCAGAGGGCGCGAAAAGTACTCGGCGAAGCTGAGGCTCACCATGTCGCCGGCGATCACCACGCCCATGAGGCGGTCGGGCGTGTACGGCGGGAGTCCGCAGTACGGCAGGACTTCGAGGTCGTCGCGGATCGTCTCCTCCGACACGCCGAAGACCCGGGCCAGTTCGCCGATCGTGACGTCACGCCGGGCGGCGATGTACGGCAGCATGGCGAGCGTCCGACGGAGCCGGGTGGCCGCCTGGGGGCGGGTCACGGCGCGGCCGCCACGATCTTGCGGAGCCAGTCGACGATCTCGTCGCGCAGTTCGTCGGGCGAGATCACGACGGCATGGTCGAGGAGGTCGAGCACGAAGGAGCGAAACGCATCGCGGTTCGTCACGGTGAGCTGGACGATCACGCTGCCGTCGCCGAGGTGCTCCACGACGGCGTCCTCCGCAAGGCGCTGGGTCACCCAGGCCGCCATCACCGGGTCGATCCGAACCCGCGCCTCGATCGCGGGTTCGTCGCCGTAGCGCCACGGCTCATCGTGGAGCAGCGCGTCGGGATCGAAGTCGGCCGGCCGTTCGACGGTCGGTTCCTTCGCCAGGGCGGGTTCTCCGTCGATTCGGTCGGCCCGAAACGAGCGCTGCTCGTTGCGATCGAGATCGTGGCCCATCAGGTACCAGTTGCCGTTACGGAAGACGACGGCGTAGGGCTCGACGACGCGGCGGTCTCCGCGGTAGGTGAATCGGACCGCCACGCGCCGACGCGTGGCTTCCATGAGCGCGGGCAGCGCCGGAACGCTCGGGAGCGCCCCTAGGGTCGGCGCTTCACTGGCGGCGTCACCGCCGACCTTCCACAGCGCCTCGCGGCCCTCTCCCCCTTCGAGCCGCATGGCCGCCACCGCCGTGTGGAGGGCGGCGCGCTCATCGGGCGTGAGATCGAGGTCGGGCAGCTCGTACTCCTGGGGATCGATCCGATACCCAGGGAGATCGCCCTGCGGGTCGTCGACGAGCTCGATCGGGATGGTGAGCTCGCGCAGCGCGTCCTTGTCGCGCTCGAATTGGCGCCGGGCCGACTGCGCATCGGGTGGATAGCCCGGAACTCGAGATACCAGCTCCTCGAGCGTCAGCGGTCTCGGCGTCGCAAGCAGGACGGCCACGAGGTTGGTGAGGCGTTCGAAGCGATCGGCCACCGGTCCCCCTCAGCCCACGGCCCGCTCGGCCGCCACGATCCCGGCTGCCGCGGCGCACGCGTGCAGCGCGGGATCGGAGACCGCGGGACGACCCATGGAGGACACCACCAGATTGTGGCGCGCGAAGAGGGCGAGCACGTCGCCAGGATCGACCGAGAGAAGGTCATGGCGCTCTTCCACTCCGGACGCCTTGAGGTCGGTGCGAATCCGGTTCTCGTGATCTCCGCCGATCAGCGGCACCGGCACGACCGCGCGCGATCGGGCGACAATCCCGAGAGCAGTGCGACTGTGGTGCGACACACCGTGGTGTCGCTCCCGCTCGTCGGCGAACGACACCCGCAGTGCGGCGATGGCGGTTCCGCCGAGGGCGTTCGCAGCATCGACCACCGTCGCCGCCTCGAGACCGGTATGGCCGAGCGCGGTGTTGGTGCCGACGATGCCAGGGCCGACCGCCACGAGGGCGGCGTGCGCCTCGCCGACGTGGCGTGCGACCGCGAGCGCCGAATGAACGTTGATCGCTTCGAGGTCGCCGCCGAAGGCGTGGCCGGCGGTGACGGTGACGTCGATCAGTCTCCGCTCACGGAGTTCGGCGACGAGATCGGAGAGCGGGAGCGGCAGGGCGGCGCCGTCGGTCATCACGTAGGCAAGGCGACGAGAAGGCGCTCGCTCGCGGAAGGCAGCTGCCGCCGCGGCAAGCTGGCTGTGGAGGGCGCAGTGGATCACCGGCATGCCGTCGATCGAGGTCGCGTCCGTGAGCCGTTCGTCGTGCTCCTCGACGCACCCGGTGTCTGCCTGAAGGCTGGTGTACCGCATCTTCATGATGTGACCCGGTCCGGGGTTGTGGAGCCCCTCACGCGCGAGATTCCAGTGGACGAAGTGCCAGCCGCCGGTCCCGAGGCCGAGGTCGACCGCAGTGGTGTTGACCACCACGTGGTCGCCGACGCCAACCTCATCGATGAGCTGGGTGAGCACGTAGGCCCGTTGCGACTCCCCGCTGATGTCCACAACGATCTTCTGGAGGCCTGGACGCTCCTCGTGGATCTCGGTCACCCGACCGGTGGCGTAGTTGGGCACTGCGATCCCGACCGCCTACAGGCTGGCGATGAGCCGTTCGACGCGCTCGTCGTGGGCCTTGAAGGGGTCTTTGCACAGCAGCGTGCGCTGCGCCTGGTCGTTGAGCTTCAGGTGGACCCAGTCGACGGTGTAGTCGCGCTTTTTGGCCTTGGCCTTTCGGATGAACTCGCCGCGGAGCCGGGCACGCGTGGTCTGGGGAGGCGTGGTCATCGCCTCGTTGATCTCGTTGTCGTCGACGACGCGGTCCACGAGTCCCTGGCGCTGGAGCATGTAGTAGAGCGAACGGGTCCGGTTCACGTCGTGGTAGAGGAGGTCCATCATCGCGACCTTCGGGTGCGTGAGGGGTAGGTCGTGCTTGTTTCGGTAGGCCTCGATGAGGTGGTACTTGATGACCCAGTCCACCTCGCGCTTGAGCGACAGCGGGTCGGTCTGCAAGCCCGCCATGACGTGCTCCCACATCTTGAGCGCCGTCTCCTCGAGGGGGTTGAGGCCGCGCCGGTCGGCGAACTTCTGGGCGCGCGCGAGGTACTCGAGTTGGATTTCGATGGCGGAGAGCTCACGGCCGTTGCCCAGGCGAACCTTGCGCCGGCACGTCATGTCGTGGCTGATCTCGCGAATGGCCCGAATCGGGTTCTCGAGGGAGAGATCACGCCACGATCCCTTGTCCTCCTCGAGGATGCGGAGCAAGAGGGCGGTGGTCCCGACCTTCAGGAAGGTCGTGTACTCGCTCATGTTGGAGTCGCCGACGATCACGTGGAGCCGGCGGAATCGTTCGGCGTCCGCGTGGGGCTCGTCGCGGGTGTTGATGATCGGCCGCGATCGGGTGGTCGCCGATGAAACGCCCTCCCAGATGTGTTCGGCGCGCTGGGCGATGCAATACATCGCGCCTCGCGTGGTCTGGAGGACCTTCCCCGCTCCGGCGTAGACCTGTCGGGAAACGAGGAACGGAATCAGGATGTCGGTGAAACGGGCGAAGTCGCCCTCGCGCTCGACCAGGAAGTTCTCATGGCAGCCATACGAGTTGCCCGCCGAATCGGTGTTGTTCTTGAAGAGATAGATCTCGCCCCGGATGCCTTCTTCCCGCAGGCGTTGCTCGGCGGAACGGAGGAGCCCTTCGAGGATGCGTTCGCCGGCCTTGTCGTGCACGACGACCTCATGCACCGAGTCGCATTCCGGAGTGGCGTACTCGGGGTGGCTGCCCACGTCGAGGTAGAGGCGGGCTCCGTTCTCGAGGAACACGTTGCTCGACCGGCCCCACGACACGACGCGCCGGAAGAGGTAGCGGGCGACCTCGTCGGGACTGAGTCGCCGCTGCCCGCGCAGCGTGCAGGTGACGCCGTATTCATTCTCGAGCCCCATGATGCGTCGTTCCATGCGAAGCACCCAGCCTACGGGGTTCGTACGATGGTCCCGTGCCGAAGGGCGAGAACGGCGACGCGCCCATGAGCGTGCTCCTGACGTCGACGACCAACGCGTTCGAGGCGAGGGTCATCGCTGCCCGCCTCGAGTCCGAAGGCCTCGAACCCGACCTGCGTGGCTCGCTCGACGGCCCGTACCCCTTCATGGTCGGCGCCATGGCCGAAATCGGCGTTTGGGTGCCCGAGGACCAGCTCGAGGACGCGCGTCTCGTGATGCTCGCCACCGAAATCGACGACGCCGTGGGAGCGCACCGCCCGCCTGCGCCACCCCGGTGGACGCTGCTGGGCCGGGTCGTCATCGGCGCGACGGTGGCGACGATGCTGGTCGTGATCGCCGTTCGGGCCGTCTGGGGGTACTAGCGGCGCGGCCCCGCGGCCCTGCTTGGGGCTACGACGTTTGCAGCGCGGCGGCGAGGGGCTCGCCGCGGAGGCGGCGGAAGGCCCGTCGGCCGTTGGAGCGATCGAGCACGGCGACTTCGAGGTCGTCCGCCGCCAGGTCGTCGGTTCCTTCCGGCGACTGAAGCGCGGCAACGCCGAGGCGGATCGCCGCAGCCTCGTCGAGGCCTTCCGCGTAACTCGTCTGGAGGTGCTCGCCGATCGCCTCGGCTTCACCGCCGAGGGTGGTGAAGCCGTGCTCGTCGACGACGGTGCCGTCGTAGAGGATGTGGTACATCTCGACGGGTTCGTCGGCGTCGCGGCCAACGGCGGCGACGAGGATCTCGACCTCGTACGGCTTCATCTCGTGGGTGAAAATGTTGCCGAGCACCTGCGCGTAGTTGTTGGCGAGACCCCGCGCGGTGACGTCGTCACGCGAGTAGGAGTAGCCGCGGATGTCGGCGTGACGGATCCCGGCGATGCGCAGGGTGTCGAACTCGTTGTACTTCCCCACACCGGCGAAGGCGATGCGGTCGTAGATCTCGGAGATCTTGAACAGGGTTCGCGACGGGTTCTCGGCCACGAGGGCGATGCCGTCGGAGTATTCGAGCGCCACGAGGCTGCGGCCGCGGGCAATGCCTTTGCGGGCGTAGTCGGCCCGGTCCTTCATCACCTGCTCGGGAGAGACGTAGAAGGGAACGCCCATCAGTTGTCCCCTCCCTGCTCCGCGGAGTCGGCGAGCCGCTGGAGCAGCGCCCGCGTGATCGTCTCCACCTCGAGGTCCTCGAGCATGGTGAAGCCGGTGGCGTCGATGGTGGCGACTTGCGGGTAGATGCCGCGTACGACGTCGGGGCCGCCGGTGCCGGCGTCCTCGTCAGCGGCGTTGTAGAGCGCGTTGACGGCGAGTTCCACCATCGCGTCGCGGCTCAGATCCTCCTGCCAATTGGCCTTGATCCAGTTGCGGGCGTGAATGCTGCCTGAACCAGTGGCGTGATAATCGATCTCCTCGTAGCGGCCACCCGTGACGTC
>DATDOY010000149.1:0-14456 GCA_035293045.1 Acidimicrobiia bacterium | reverse complement strand
GCCGCCCCCGCCGCTGAAGCCGGAGCCGCCACCGCTGCTCGACGGCGAATACGACATGTCTGACCCCACATTCGACGAGAAACTGCCGAAACCCGAGCCGAAGGCACCCCAACTGTGGAAGCCGGGCCCGGCGTACCAGCCCGAGGTCGCGGCGGCGACGTCGAGTCCCCGCGTCGCTCGCGACCACGCCTCAACCGAGCCAAACGCCACCGCGTAGGGCAGGTACTTCACGAACTCGTTGCGCTCGACGGCGTAGTTCATCTCGGGCTTCTCCGCCGTCTCGATGAATTTCTTGAACCCGCGGGTGAGCACGAGGGCTTCCGTTCCCGCCGGCGTCTTGGACGGAAACCGCTTGTGCATCACAAGGTTGGCCAGCCCGAAGAGGATCCACGGGATCGCCACCAACGCCAGCTTCCACTGGAGCACCTGGGTGGCGACGATGGTGCCGATTCCCACGGCGATCGCCACGACCCCGAGCACGATCATCCCAGCCCGCACCGTGTCGGGGCGGGTGCGGAACCATTGGCGCCGCATGGCGTCGTCGTAGATCTGCTCTTTGACCTCAGCGAAGTCGGAGGCGAACTCGCCGCGCAGCTCCGACAAGACGACCTCATTGTCCTGCGCTTGCCCTTCGAGGCCGACGAGAAGCCGCTGCTCGTAGTCGAGCAACTCGTCGTCGGGAGCCCCGCCCCCACCGAGGACGAGCACCCACTCGGGATCGTCGTCGTCGGGCCCGCGGCGATCCTCGATTCGCAGGTGCCCACGGATGGCGAGGTCGACGACGGTCGCACCGATGTCGACGGGATGGACCACCTCGTCGTCGAGCAAGCCCAGATGCGCGGGCCGCAGACCCTCGGGAGGCCGGAACTGCACGGGCGCGTCGCCGGCGTCGAGCGCAATGCCCGACACGGTGCTCCCGTCTCCCGGATCGCGCAGCGTGACGGCGCGCTGATCGCGCCCGCGGCGAAGGGCGCGGAACAGCAGGGCGAACAGCCCGCCGCCGACCGCCACACCGACGCCGACGTTGGCCGGCGTCGGCTCGAACGCCTGGGCGGGCGTCCATTTCTCTTCGAGCACGGGGGGCGGCACGTCGATGCTCCCCGACGGGAACCCGACCACGATCGTCATCTCCTCGTAGCTTCCGAGGAAGTCGTCGGCGAACCGGGCGTCGTTGCCGTTGTTCTGGGCCGTCAGGCACCCCACGTGGGGCCGAGTGCCCTCGGCCTCGGCGAAACAAGCGACTCGCGAGATTTCGGCCGGCGGGATGACCACGGCGGTCACGGTCTCGAACGACGACTCCCAGCCGTGGCCGGTGACGTCCCAATAGAACTCCGCGTGATCCGGGTACGAGTCCAGCGCGCCGGTGAGGCGGTAGCGGATCACGTACTCCTGTGGACCGCTGATAAAAGTGTCCGCGTCGCCGATCTTGTACTGCACACGCTCGTCCTGGGTACCGCTCACGATCTTCTCGAACGGCTCGTCGACGCCGTTGCGGGTCACGGAAACGCCGGCGACCGAATAGACGCGGTAGTGATCGGGGTCACCCTCGATCGGCACCTTGACGTCAAGGTCCCGGAAGATGCCGTGGCGCTGCCCGACGAAGTCGACGTTGATCCTCTCCGTGACCCGGATGGTGCTGTCGGGGGCGATCTCGTACACGGCCTCGAAGCCGACATAGGTCGGCGTCGGCCCCGCCGCGTGGCCCGGCGCCGCGAACGCAGCGAGGAATGCACCCGTCGCCAGCGCGAAGCGCAGCCCGTACCTCATGACGTCGCCGTCTCCCCGGCGACGCTCGGCGTGGAGCGGTCGTCGCCCTCGGCCTTGAAGTATTCGGCCGCTCGAAACCCCAGCGGTCCGGCGATGATCACGTTGGGGAAGGACTGGCGGAGCGTGGCGAATCGTTCGACGAGCGCGTTGTAGTAGCGGCGCGCCGAGGCGATGTCTTCTTCCAGGGCCGTCAATCGCGCCTGGAGGTCGAGGAAGTTGGTGTTGGCCTTGAGGTCGGGGTAGGCCTCGGCGAGCGCGTACAACTTCCCGAGCGCGCCTTCGAGCACGGTGTCGGCTTCGCCGGCCGCGCGCGGCCCTTGCGCGTTGACCATCTGGGTGCGAGCCGCGACGACCGCCTCGAGCGCCTCTCGCTCGTGGGCCTGATACCCCTCGACGGCGGCCACGAGCTGGGGCACGAGATCGCTGCGCTGGGCGAGCTGCACGTCGATCTGCGCCCACGCCTCGCGGACGTTGTTGCGCGCCGCGACGAGCTTGTTGAACGTGAGTGCAACCCACACCGCGATCGCCGCGAGCAGCGCTCCGGCGAACAGAAGAACGACCAGCGAACGGCGCCGCTACTCGGAGGTGGCAGCGACGACGTCGATCACGCGACGGCCGCCGCGCCGACCGAACTGCACCGCGCCCGGGGCGGTCGCGAACAGGGTGTCGTCGTTGCCCCGGCGCACGTTGTGGCCGGCGTGGAAGTGCGTGCCCCGCTGGCGGACGATGATCGAACCCGCCGTGACGACCGTCCCGGCGAAGACCTTCACGCCGAGCCGTTGCGCGTTGGAGTCGCGCCCGTTGCGGGTCGAGGATGCGCCCTTCTTCTTCGACATCGCCCTACTCCTGTTCCTTCTCTGCGCCGGATTCCGTGTCCTTGGCGGACGACCCGACCTTGATATCGGTGATCTCGATCTGCATGAGACCTTGGCGGTGGCCCCACCGCCGCCGGCTGTTGCTCTTGGGCTTGTAGGTGAAGCCCGTGATCTTGGGACCCTTGGTCTCGCCCACCACTTTGGCGGTAACGGTCGCGCCTTCGAGGTCCTTGGCGCTTGCCCGCACCTTGCCTCGACTCACGAGCATGACCGGCGTGAACGTGTGGTTCTCGCCCGTGGCCGTGCCGAGGCGCTCGACCTCGATCACGTCGCCCTTCTCGACCTTGTACTGCTTCCCGCCGGTGGCGATGACCGCGAAGGTCTTCGCGCCGGGCTTTCCGGTCTTCTCTTCGATTTTCGCTGTCAGCGTTTTGGACGACATGCGCGCGCTCAACTCCAGGGTCATTTCGTGGAAGGGGACAGTTTACAGAAGCTCTTCTTCCAAGACGAGGCCGCGGCCGCTGCAGGCAGGGCAGGTGGTCGAGAAGGACTCCACGAGGTCCTCTGCCACCCTCTTCCGGGTCATTTCGACCAGGCCGAGCTCCGAGATGTCGTAGACCTGGGTCCGGGTCTTGTCCCGGCTCAGCGCGTCCTTGAACTTGCGCAGCACGTCGTTGCGGTTCTTCTCGATCTCCATGTCGATGAAGTCGACCACGATGATCCCGCCGATGTCGCGGAGCCGCAGCTGGCGGGCGGTCTCCTCCGCCGCTTCGAGGTTGTTCTGGTAGACGGTCTCTTCGAGGTTGGACCGGCCGACGTTCTTCGACGTGTTGACGTCGATGACGGTGAGCGCCTCGGTCTGCTCGATCACCAGCGACCCGCCCGACGGCAACCACACCTTCCGGTCGAGCGCTTTTTGGAGCTGCTCCTGCACGTGGTACCGCTCGAACAGCGGAATCTCGGCGTCGTCGTAGATCGAGATGCGATCCGCGAGGTCGGGCGACACGTCTTCCACGTACGACCGCACCTGGTGGTACAGGTTGTGGTCGTCGATGAGGATCCCCCGGTATTCGCGGTTGAACTCCTCACGGATCATCCGAAGGGCGAGGTCGGGCTCCTGGTGGAGCAAGAAGGCCGACTTCCCCTTGGCTCGGGTCTTGATCTCACCCCACTGAGAACGCAAGCGATGGAGGTCTCGCTCGAGCTCCTCGCGGCTGGCCCCCTCGGCGGCCGTGCGCACGATGATCCCGGCGTCCTTGGGGCGGATGTCGTCGAGCACCTGGCGGAGCCGGCGCCGCTCGTCGTCGGGGAGGCGCTTCGAGATGCCGTAGGTGTCGGCCTGATCGGGAACCATCACGACGTAGCGGCCGGGGAGGCTCACCTCCTGGGTGAGGCGGGCCCCCTTCGAGCCGATCGGGTTCTTGGTGACCTGCACCATCACCATCTGCCCGTTCTTCAGCATGCGCTCGATCTTCGGGCGGCCGCCCTCAAACTCGCCCGCGTCGTAAGTGACGTCGCCCCGGTACAGCACTCCGTTCTTCGGCGTGCCGATGTCGACGAACGCCGCCTCCATACCCGGCAGCACGTTCTGGACCTTGCCCCAGTAGATGTTGCCGTAGATCTGGGTCGTGTCGTCTTGGGGCCGGCTGATGTAGTGCTCGACGAGCGCTCGCCCCTCGAGGAGCGCCACGTGCGTGGCGACACCGGGCTTCACGTGCACGCACATGAGGTAGCGCCCGGTGTGCCGGATGCCCTCTTGCACCTCGGCGCGCGGGGCCGCCCCACCCCCACCCCGACGCCCGCGCCGGCGCCGGCGGCGTCCCCCCGAGGACGCGCCCTCCTCGCCGGAGTCTTCCTCGGGAGCAAGATCGGGGAGCGGGACCGGCCGGAGCTCGTCGGCCGGGGCGCTGCGGGTTCCTGCGCCACCGCTGCGGCCGCCCTGGCCCGAACTCCTGGCTGAGCCCGATCCGCCGGTCGATCCGCCGGCTCGAGAGCGTCCCTGCCCGGAGGACGATTCCGACCTCGCTCGACCCGTCGGGGACTCGCTGATGGGCGCGTCGCCGTCGTCTTGGGTCGCCGGCTGACCCGGCGCCCGGCCTGCGCCCGACCCGGAACCGGAACGACCACGACCCCGACCGCCGCGGCGGCCGCGGCGTCGGCTTCCGGTTCGGGGGGCGCCAGTGCCGTCCCCGGGACCGTCGTCCCCTCCGGCACCAGACGCCGTGGAGGCGTTGCGGTCGCCCCCGCCCGCCGCGGGGGACTCAGTGGGAGCGGGTCGGGTATCGCCGATCTGGGGTCGGCGGATCCCTCCGTTGCCCGGGTCGGTGTCGCTAGTGGACTCCGCCCTCTTCGGTCGTTCCTGCGAGGACGCGGGCGCGTCCGGCTGCTTGTCGTCGGACATCAGGGGTTCCGAAACCTTTCGTCATCGCGCACCAATCCCGGCGCGCGGGCGCGTGTCGGCCTCCAGCGGCGTGAGCCGCGAGCCGTCGCGCTCGATCCATTGTTCGATCCGTAAGACCTTGCGTGCACTGAGACAGCCGGGACCCACGAGCGCGAGCACCTCTTCGGGGCGCACGTTCCTCGGCTGGGTAGAGAGTTCGAGCTTCACGTTGACGCATGTAGCCCTCGTGTCGATTGCCGTCGCGTCGTGAGACGGCGGATTGGCTGGCGGCGAGCCGGCCTCGGGCCCCTCGACTTCGAGGGCTGAGATCGCCGGACGGAGGTCGTCGGTGACCTCCCTGCCTTTGCGCCTGAGCGACACGACGAGAGCATCGGCCGCCAGCACGTCCTGCACCCATGCTTCCACGTCCGAGGGTGACCATGCGCCATCGTCGCTGAAAAAAGCCTCGACGTGGTACGAAATGGACGTCACACCCTGCTGGAGCGAGGCCGCCCTCGCCGCGAGGAACTCGACGCCGGTCACACCCATTCCCTCGGGCAGGGCCTCGGTGACGTCGGCGGCGAACCGGTCGAGGTCGGTCTCTTCGGTCAGCTCGACGTCGAGGTATTCGGCGTCGCTCTCGGTGCCCGTCGGGAGGGCCAACCCGAAGCTGATGCGGGGGTGGGGGTTGAACCCCTCGGTGAAGGCCAGCGGCGCCCTCGCGATGCGAAACGCCCGCTCGAACGCCCGAGCCACGTCGCGGTGGGAGATGAACCGCACCCTCCCCCGCTTGGTGAATCGCAGCCGGACGGGAACTCCCCGCTCGCCCTTCATCGCCGGCGCCTCACCGCGCCACCGCCCGCTTCCGGGTCGGGAGGATGGCGACGGGCACGTCTCCGCCCCGGGCGAGGTCCTGCCCCGTCCCCTGGCTCCCGCCCGCGGGCGGCACCGCCGACGCGACGACGTGCTCGAGCGCGTAGTCGGTGCACACTCCGCAGTCGTAGCACGGGGTCCAGCGACAGTCGGGCAAGCCGTGCTCGGCCAGCGCCGCCTGCCAGTCCATCCAGAGAAAGTCGCGGTGGAGCCCGGCCGAGATGTGGTCCCACGGCAGCGGCTCGTCGTGCTCACGGTGGCGGGTGACGTACCACTCGGGATCGAGGCCCTCGGCGGCCATCGCATCAAGCCACGGACCGAGCGCGAAGTGCTCGCTCCACTCCTGGAACACCCCGCCCTGGCGCCACACCCGCTCGATCACGGCGCCAACGCGGCGGTCGCCGCGGCTGGCGATTCCCTCCGCGTAGGTCGCCGGCGGGTCGTGCCACCGCACCTCGGCGCGGGTGCCCTTCAGCGCGTCCTTGATGAGGAAGATCTTGCGGTGGAGTTCGTCGATGCCGTTCTGCCCGAACCACTGGAACGGGGTGTGCGGCTTCGGCACAAAGCCGCCGACCGACGCCGTGCACGCGGCCTTCCGCGTGTGCTTCTGCCCGATCTCGACGACGTTGCGCGCCAGTTCGGCGATGCCGAGCGTGTCGACGTCCATCTCGGTCGGCAGCCCCGTGAGAAAATAGAGCTTCACCCGGCGCCAGCCCGCGGAGTACGCCGCGTCCGCCGCCGCGTACAGGTCCTCCTCGGTGATCAGCTTGTTGATCACCTGACGCATGCGCCACGTGCCGGCCTCGGGCGCGAAGGTCAGGCCTGTCCGGCGCACCTTTTGGATGTCGGCGGCGATGCCCACCGTGAACGCGTCGACGCGTAACGACGGTAGGGACAACGCCACGTTGCCGCAGCCCGACTGCTCGTTGACGAGGTCGGCCACGAGTCCGTCGATGCCCGAGAAGTCGGCGCTCGACAGCGACGTGAGCGACACGTCGTCATAGCCGCTCCGAGCCAGGCCGCCCTGGACCATCGAACGAACTTGCTCGTACGGACGCTCGCGAACCGGGCGCGTGATCATCCCGGCCTGGCAGAACCGACACCCGCGGGTGCAACCGCGGAAGATCTCGACGTTGAGGCGGTCGTGAACGACCTCCACGAGCGGCACCAGCTGCTGCTTGGGGTACGGCCACGCCGCGAGGTCGGCGACGGTGCGCTTGTCCACCACGGCGGGGACGTCCGCGTACCGGGGCGTCAGCCGCTGGAACGGTCCGTCGTACGACACGTCGTACATCGATGGCACGTACACGCCGGGCACGGTCGCCAGCTCGTGCAGCACCTCTTCGCGATGACGCCGGCCCGCCGCCGTCCAGCGGCGGACCACGTCGGTGATCTCGCCGGCCAACTCCTCGCCGTCGCCCATGGCGAAGGCGTCGACGAAGTCGGCCATCGGCTCGGGGTTGAAAGCGCAGTGCCCTCCGGCAAACACGAGCGGCTGGTCGGCGGTGCGATCGGCCGCTCGCACGGGGACCCCGGCGAGGTCGATGCAGTTGACGACGTTGGTGTAGGTGAGCTCGGCCGCCAGGTTGAACGCGATGACGTCGAACTCGGACGCCGCGACATGGTTCTCGAGCGAGAAGAGCGGCAGGCCGCGGCCCCGAAGCGCGGCCTCCATGTCGCCCCATGGCGCGTACGCCCGCTCGGCGAGGGCGTCGTCACGTTCGTTGACGATCTCGTACAGGATCTGGAGGCCCTGGTTGGGCAGGCCGACCTCATAGCTGTCCGGGTAGACGAGGAGCCACCGGACCAGGCCCAGCTCGTGGCGCGGCCGCTGCATGCCGCGTTCCATCCCGATGTAGCGGCCGGGCTTCTCCACGCCGGGGAGCAGGGGCTCGATCTCGGGCCAGAGGGAGGTGGTCATGCGCTCAATGTGCAGTCGACGCTGACGGCAACTGGTCGCTGTGCGTGTTTCGGCGACCGGTCGGAGCGCGACCGCCGGCACTCACACAGGGCGACCGGCGAACTTGGCGCGAGACGAAGGCCAGTGTGAGTGCCGGCAGCGCTCGGACCGGCGAAACACGCACAGAAGGCCCGGCGTGCCGGGGCCGAGTGGTCCACGAAGGCCACACGCACAGCGATCGATTGCCGCGGACGTCGATCGAACACTCCGGCCATCACGTATATCTCCGCATGCCGATGTTGACGACGAGGCCGATTCCGGCAAGCGAGGCGAGCATGGAAGACCCACCATACGAGAGGAACGGCAGCGGGATGCCCGTGATCGGCATGATGCCCATCGACATCCCGACGTTCTGGAACACCTGGAAGGCGATCATGACGAGAACGCCGGTCGCCGCCAGCGTGCCGAACGGATCCTTCGCCAGCTGGGCGATCCGCCAGGTTCGCCACACCACCACCCCGAACAAGGCGAGGATGAGCGACGAGCCCACGAAGCCCAACTCCTCACCCACCGCAGTGAAGATGAAGTCGGTGTGCTGCTCGGGAACGAAGGACAGGCCGGTCTGGCTGCCGTTGCCGAGGCCCTTGCCGAACACGCCGCCCGAGCCAATCGCAATCTTCGACTGCTGGAGGTTGTAGCGCGAGGTCTGGAGGTCGGATGACTGGTCGACGAAACTCGTCAAACGATCGACCTGATAGTCCTCGAGCGCTCCAACCGCCACCACGCCGACGAGCGAAGTCGCACCGAAGAGCAGGATCACGCCGAGGTGCCGCGGACGCGCCCCCGCCACGAGCAGGATTCCGAGCAGCGTGGCCGCGATGACGATCGCGGTGCCGAGGTCGGGCTGGAGGAGGATCAGGCCCATCGGCACCGCGGCCATCCCCAGCGCCTGGGCGAGCCGCCACGCGTCGAGATCCCCGCGGTACTGGTAGCAGAACGACGCCACGGCGAGGATCAGCACGATCTTGCTGATCTCCGACGGCTGGAACTGCAACAGGCCGAGATCGAAACGCGCCTGCGCACCGCGAGTTGCCGTCCCGAGGGGCGACAGCACGAGGAACAACACGCCGATGGCTGCGGCATAGATCACCGGGGAGAGGTCGCGAAGGACCCGGTAGTCGACGTAGATCATCAACGCCATCAACGCGAGGCCGAGCACGAGGAAGCTCGCTTGACGGACGAGGAAGTAGTTCGCGTCTTCACCCTGGAACGCCAGGCGGTGCTGGGTCGACGAATAGACCATCACGAGGCCGATGATCGACAACAGCAGCGACGCGCCGACGAGGATCCAGTCCGCGAACACGATGGGGTTGTGGCGGCGCGTGGGGACGGAGCTGACGGTCATGGCCCGGCGCACCCCGCCGCCGCCGTCTCATCGGGGACGAGTCCGTCGGGTACGGGCTCGGCCGTCGCCCCCTGCTCGGGAACGGGCGCACTCGTGGACCCGAGCGGTGCGATCACCGTGCCGATCGGCGGAAGCTGCGGATCGCCTTCGGTCGAGACAATCGTCTCGATCACGTGCCGGACGATCGGCGCGGCGATGTCGGCCCCGGCACCCCCCTCCTCCACGACGGCGACCACCACGTATTTCGGCGCGTCGGCCGGGAACATCCCGACGAAGAGCGACGTGTCCTCGCGACCCCGGATCTGCGAGGTGCCGGTCTTGGCCGCGACCGCCGGGCCCCGGTAGCCCTGGAAGGCGTTGAACGCGGTGCCCTCCTGGTGGGCGACGGTGCCCCGCAGGCCGCCGAGGATCGCGCTCTGCCACGCCGGGTCGATCGGCACCTCGCTGATGACCTCGGGATCCACCTCCCGGAGCACGGCGCCGAACCGGTCGATGACCCGTGCGCCGAGGTGCGGCTCGTACTCGAACCCACCGTTGGCGAGGGTGGCGTACGCCGTGGCCACTTGGAGCGGAGTCGCGAGGAGGTCACCCTGGCCGATGCCGATGTTGACGGTGTCGCCGGTGAACCAGTTCCCCTCGGGAAATGCGTCGGGATTGGCGGCGTGGACGCTGCGCTTCCACTCGCGGTCCGGCACGCGTCCGTCCTGCTCGAACGGCAACTCGATCCCGGTCGGTTCCCCAAAGCCGAGGAGGCGGGCGACGTTCTGGATCTCTTCCTCCTGGCCGACGGACAGGTCGTCGATCGCCTTGGCGAGCGAATAGAAGTAGACGTCACTCGACACCGTGAGGGCGCGGGGCAGGGCGACGCGCCCGTAGGACTTCCCACCGGCGTTGCGGAACTGCCGGTCGCCGATCTCGATCGACCCTTGGTCGACGATGGTCGTCTCCGGCGTGATCATCCCGGTGCGCAGGCCGGCGAGCGACGTCACGATCTTGAAGGTCGAGCCCGGTGGGTAGAGGCCCTGGATGGCGCGGTTGTTGAGCGGGAGGTTGCAGTCCGGTCGATTGAGCCGCTCCCACGTCTCGTTGCTGATGCCGTGGACGAAGCCCGACGGCTCGAACGTGGGGTACGACGCCATCGCCACCACGCCGCCCGTGGTCACGTCGAGGGCGACGACGGCGCCGCCGGTGGCGGGCTTTCCCTGGCCGCGAGCGAGTTGCACGAACGACTCGAGCGCGATCTCGGCCGACCGTTGGACGTCGAGGTCGAGCGCCAACTGGATGTCGTCGCCCTGCTGCGACTCCTCCTCTCCGAGCTCGCGCACGACCTGGCCCGACCGGTCGACTTCGTAGCGCTCGACGCCGGGCGTCCCCCGCAGATCGGTTTCGTACGCGCGCTCGACGCCGACTTTGCCGATCGTGTTGCCGAGCTCGTATCCCTCGTCCTCGCGCTCCTCGAGCTCCTGGTCGTTGATCTCTCCGACGTAACCGAGGACGTGGGCGCCGAGATAGCCATGGGGATAGACGCGCACGGGAGACTGGATCGCCTCGACGCCAGGAAGTCGGTCTTCGCGCTCGCGGATCGCCACCAGCGTCGCCTCGTCGACTTCCGTGGCCACCGGGATGGGACGGAAGTCGGCGTAACGGAAGTCTTCGAGGCGATCCTCGATCTCGGCGACCGAGAGGCGGAGCAACTGCGAGAGTTCGGCGACGACGCGGTCGCGCTCGTCCCCGACCAGCGAGCGACTGACGGCGACGACGTTCGCGGTGCGGTTGTCGACGAGGATGCGACCGCGCCGGTCGAGAATGCGCCCTCGCGGCGCCTCACGCGGGACGAAGCGGATGCGGTTTCCCTCGGCCGCGACTTCGAACTTCTCGTACGAGATGACTTGGAGGTACCACAGCCGCGCGAAGAGCGCGCTGAACAACGAGATGACGATCACGCCCACGATGAGGATTCGGATGCGGCTCGTCTCGTTCATCGATCCGTCACGCTTCGTAGGGCGAAAGCTCGTCCTCGGCCGGGCCGAGGAGTTGTGCGGTGAGGGGGAAGACGAGGAGGGCGACGACCCCGTCGTAGATGGCGCGCGTGGGGATCACCGTGAAACTCCGCAGCGAAAGGAGGTGGTCCTGACCGAGGATGATGCCGACGAGCACGAAGAGGCTCCCCGCCGCGATCGAAGCCGTCCCTCCGAGGAGCGGCCCGATCCACCACGTCGAACGCATGATTCCCGTGTGCAGGGTGCCGACGCCGTATCCGACCACGGCGTAGCTGAGGGCCGACAGGCCGAGCGGGACCTCAAGGAAAAGGTCGATCAGGACTCCGGCCGTGAAGCCGAACGTGGCCCCCACCTCGGCTCCCTCGCGCGCGGCGACCGCGGCGACGGCGACGATCAGCACGTCGGGCATGACGCCGAAGAATCGGAAGTGTGGAAAGAACGAACTCTGCGCGAGCAGGGTGACGATCAACAACGTGACGGCGCCGACGCGGCGGCGGACGGGGTTCACGGCCGATCAGCCCCGTCGGCTGCCGCGGGTTTGCTCTCGGGGATCGAGGTCTCCGCGACGTCACCGCTGGGCGTCGCGTCGTCGACCACGGGCGAACCGTTCTTCCACAGCAACACCTCGACGAACTCGATGCGCTCGAGGTCGGCGAGCGGACGCACCCGCAAGTCCTTTTGCAGCGCTCCCCGCCGCGTGCTGACCGACACCACCGTGCCCACCGGAATGCCTGGAGGGAAGCGCGCTTGTTGCAGACCCGAGGTGACGACGAGTTCCTCCTCGTCGACCGGCGTGTCGGGATCGATCAGGTCGACCTGCAGGACGTCCTTCCCGGCGAGCCCGGTGGTCACGCCGGTCTCGTCAGACACGCCCGCAAGGCGGATGCCGACCGACATTCTCGGGTCGGTGAGGAGGAGGATCTTCGCTCGAGTGTCGCTCACCTCGATGATGCGCCCGACGAGGCCCTCGCCGCTCACCACCGGCATGTCTTCTTCAATGCCGTCTCGCGAGCCGCGGTCGATGGTCGCGGTCCACTCGAAGTTGCCCGGAGCGAACGAGACGACCTTCGCTGCGAGCGTTTCGATCTCGCCGGCGAAGGGCAGGTTGAGCAGCTTCCGGAGCACCTCGTTCTCGCGATCGAGCCCGCCCGCTCGGGCGAGCTGGCCCTCGAGATCGTCGATCCGTTTGTGCAGTGCACGGTTCTCCGATTTCAGCGAGCCGGACCGGGAGATCCCGTCCAGGAAATCACCGAGGGGTCGAAAGAGGGCGTCGGCCCCCGACTCGACGGGCGCAAAGGCGTCCCGCGCCGTGCGGCGTACGAACCCGATGGGCCCGTCGCTGCCGCCCCGAAGATCGAGCGTGACGAGCGTGATCGAGGTCAGCACCAGCAGTACGAGCACCGTCCGGCGCTGGCTTCGTCGATAGACGGCCACCGGCCGCGTGTCCTCCCCGTGGTTGCGTGCGTAGCTACGAGTACGACGAGGAAATCAGGACCTGCTTGAGCGCCTCGAACTCCTCGAGGCACTGCCCGGATCCGATCGCCACCGAGTACAGCGGGTTCTCGGCGATGATGATCGGCATGCCCGTCTCGGCCTCGAGGCGGGCGTCGAGGCCGTGCAGCAGTGCCCCGCCGCCGGTCATGACGATCCCCCGCTCCATGATGTCCGCGGCCAGCTCAGGGGGCGTGTTGTCGAGGGTGTCCTTGACGGCGTCGACGACGGCGGCCACCGGCTCCTCGATGGCCTCTCTGATCTCGGCCGTCGAGACCACGACGGTCTTGGGAAGCCCGGTCACGAGGTCGCGGCCACGGATCTCGGCGTAGACCTCCTGCTCGAGCGGGTACGCGCAGCCCAGCGCGATCTTGATCTCCTCCGCCGTGCGCTCTCCGAGCGCCAGCGAAAACTCCTTCTTGATGAAGTTGATGATGGCGTCGTCGAGTTCGTCGCCACCGATGCGAATCGACTGGCTCGTGACGATGCCGCCGAGCGAGATGACGGCGACCTCGGTTGTGCCACCGCCGATGTCGACAATCATGTTGCCCGCCGGTTCGTGGACCGGTAGGCCGGCACCGATGGCCGCGGCCATGGGCTCTTCAATGATGTAGGCCGGCTTGCGCGCCCCGGCGTACTCCGCCGCTTCCTGGACGGCCCGCTGCTCGACCCCCGTGATCCCCGACGGGACACAGATGACCATCCGCGGCTTGGCCCACCGGCTCTGGTGGACCTTTTGGATGAAGTAGCGGAGCATCTTCTCGCAGATCTCGAAGTCGGCGATGACGCCGTCCTTCAGCGGTCGGATGGCCTGGATGTGGCTGGGCGTCCGGCCGATCATCCGTTTCGCTTCCATTCCGACCGCGAGGGGGCGGCCGCCGTCTTTGGTGTTGACGGCGACCACAGATGGCTCGTTGAGCACGATCCCCCGGCCTCGGACGTACACCAGCGTGTTCGCGGTGCCGAGGTCGACGGCCATGTCACGGCCGACCAACGAAGAAAAGACGGATTCCGCCACAGGAAAAAACTCCCGGTCGGGAGTGAGAGTGTACGAGGGTAGGGGTCAACCCCGGGTGGCGTCCAGCCGTGCGTCGACGGAGCGTGGCAGCGTGACTGCGATCCGCGTCAACCCGTGGCCACTCCGAGGGCCCCGGAGCGTTTCCTTGTGCAGTTTCCGTCGTTGGATTCCGACGAATCGGACGCGATCACGACGCCAAGTGCACACGAAAGCGGACGGCGGCGGCGCGAAGTCGGGTTCCAGGGTCTGCGACGCATCGAAGCCGGATACCTCCCCGCAAGCGGGGCCCCATCCACCTCCGATGCGTCTTCCCCCGTGAAGCGCTCCGCCCCCTCCCGAGAGATCTATCCGAAGAAGATGCCGATCTCCCGGGCGGCGGATTCGGGTGAGTCCGAACCATGGACGAGGTTCTCGGTGACCTCGATGGCGAAGTCGGAGCGGATCGTGCCCGTCGCCGCTTCACGCGGGTTGGTGGCACCCATCATCGTGCGCACGACGGTGACGGCCTCGATCCCCTCGACGACCATCGCCACCGTCGGACCGCGGGTGATGAACTCCAGTAGCTCCGGGAAGAAGGGCTTGTCGACGTGCTCGGCGTAGTGGCGTTTCGCCAGCGCCTCGTCGACCGTCAGCATCCGGAGCTCGGCGATGCGCAGGCCCTTGCGTTCGAAGCGCCCGATGATCTCTCCGACCAAGCCGCGCTCGACGGCGTCGGGCTTGCACAACACGAGGGTCCGCTGCGTTTCGCTCATACGACGCGGAGGCTACAAGCCCCCGTTCTTGGCTGGGAATCGGCTCCGGGGGAGC
>DATDOY010000148.1:0-17520 GCA_035293045.1 Acidimicrobiia bacterium | reverse complement strand
GTCGACGCCGCGGGTGTCGTCGTGGCGCAGGATCGCATCGCCACCCCGACGACCGCCGACGCCCTGATCGATGGTTTGGGGTCGCTCGCGGAGTCCCTCGCGGGCGGCGAGCCGATCGACGCCGTCGGCGTGGGGGCGGCGGGCATGATCACCCTTGACGGCGCGGTGACCTACGGCCCCAACGTGGTCGCCTTTCGCGAGGGGTTCCCGCTGCGAGCGCTGCTCCACGAGCGCGTGGGCCTTCCGGTGGCCGTCGACAACGACGCCAACGCCGCGGCGTGGGGCGAGGTCGTCCACGGTGCGGTCGCCGGCGTGCGGGACGCGCTCGTCATCACCCTCGGCACCGGGATCGGGGCGGGGATCGTCGCCGACGGCCACCCGTACCGGGGCGCCCACGGGTATGCGGCCGAGGTCGGCCACTTCCAGGTCATCGAGAACGGTCCCATGTGCGCGTGCGGCGTTCCGGGGCATTGGGAGGCCATGGCGTCGGGCACCGCGCTGGGGCGGATGGCACGCGAAGCGGCTGCCTCGGGTCGTCTCGCGGCCGCGGTGGAACTCGCGGGGGGAGAACCGCAGAACGTGCGGGGCGAACACGTCGCCGAGGCGGTGCGCGCCGGTGACGGCGAGGCGCTCGCGCTCTTGACCGAGTACGCCGGCTGGGTCGCCGTCGGCCTCGCCGGGTTGACCAACATCCTCGACCCGGAGGTCATCGTGATTGGCGGCGGCCTCATCGAGATGGGCGAGACGCTCCTGGGGCCCATTCGCGAGGCCTTCTGGCGCGGCGTCGAGGCGCCGACCCTCCGGGAACGGGTCGACATCGTGGTGGCGTCGCTCGGCGTCGAGGGTGGCGCCATCGGCGCGGCCGCGATGGCGCGCGACCTGGTGACCTGATCGCCGTGCGCCCACAGATCGGCCTCACGCTCCCGACCTTCGTCGACGATCCCGACGTGCTGGTCGCGGTGGCGCGGGCGGCGGACGCCTCCGGAATCGACGCCGTGTTCACCTACGACCACCTGTATCGAATCGCCTCGGACGCGGACGCGCCCTCGTTGGCCCTCGAGCCGGTGCTGGGGACGCTCGCGGTCGAGACCGAGCGCGTCCGGTTCGGGTCCTTCATGGCCCGCGCCACCATTCGCCCCCCGGCCGTGTTGCGAAGCGTGTTCGACACCGTCGCACGGGTGGCGCCGGGCCGGCTCATTGCCGGCGTCGGTGCCGGGGACGCGCTGAGCGATCCGGAGAACGAGATGTTCGGGCTCCCGACCGACGAACCCGCCGCGCGCCTCGCCGCCCTCGCCGCCACCGTCGAGGCCCTCGCGGGCCGGGGCTATCCGATCTGGGTCGGCGGGCGCTCCGATCGGGTGATCGGCGTCGCCGCCGCCCTCGCCGACGGTTGGAACGCGTGGAACGTCGATCAGGACGAGTTCACGACGGGCGTGGCGCGCCTTCGCGCCGCGGCGCAGCGCGAGGAGCGCGCGGTGGCTGTGACGTGGGGGGGCCTCGTCGAACTGCGCGAGTCGCGGTGGCCCGAGGCGGCCGAGCGTGACGACGTCCTCGTCGGGCCGTTCGACGCGATGGCCGAACGACTCCGCGCGTTCGTGGACGCGGGAGCGCAGTGGATCGTGCTCGCGCCGATCGCGCCGGCGGATCGCGACAACGCCGCCGTGGTCGCCGAGGCCATCGCGCCCGCCCTCGGCTGAGCCGGGTCAGCTTCGCCTGCGCCCGCCCTCAGGCGCCGACGAGGTCCGCGATTTCCGTGAGGCCCGCCGCGTGGTCGTGGTCATCTGCGCCGCACAGCCCGTAGGGATCGAAATGAACCGGATGCACGCCCGCCGCGGTGGCACCGGCGACGTCGGCCCCGATGATGTCGCCGACGTGCACGGCCCGCTCGGGGGCGACGCCGAGGCGCTCGAGCGTGAGGTGGAAGATGCGCGGGTCGGGCTTGGCGACCCCGACGACCGAGGAGTCCACCACCGCGTCGATGGTGACCCCGGCTCCTTCGCCCACTTGACACACTCCGAGGCGGGCGAGGTCGGCTTCCACCTGGCCGTCGGCGTTGGAGACCACGGCGATCTTGACTCCGGTGGCGGCGATCGCGCGGAGGCCCCCGGCGACCCCCGGCGCCGGGCTGGTCCACATGTCGAGCCGTTTGAACGCGCTCATGAGGATCGCGATCGGCTCATCGCCCGGTTCGATCCCGATCGATCGCAAGTAGGCGCGAGTCCATACCTCCCACACCGGATCGTCGCCCACGGGCCAGAACCCGAGCGCGTGACCGCTCTCGTAGAGCGCTCGGTTGAGGGCCTCGGGCTCGACGTTGATGCCGAGCGGTCGGAGCGCATGGTCGGCGAGCACGTCGTGGTGCGGGAGTACGAGCACGCCGCCGGCGTCGAGCAGGACGGCGTCGAAGCGGCCTGCGTTCCGAGATGACGCGACAGCCTGGCGCATGGTCGCGAAAGCTACCGGGGCCGACCGCGTGCTCTGGTACCGTCGGTTCACATGTCCGGCTTTGAGTTCCGCCGCATCACCGGCCTGCCGCCGTACGTGTTCAGCATCATCACCGCGCTCACGACCGAAGCGCGCCGTGCGGGCGACGACGTCATCGACCTCGGCTTCGGCAACCCCGACATCCCGTCGCCTCCGGTCGCGGTCGAGAAGCTCGCCGAGGCGGCCGTCAACCCGAAGAACCATCGCTACTCCGCGAGCCGCGGCATCCCCAACCTGCGCAAGGCGATCTGCGACCTCTATCTCCGCCGGTTCGGCGTCGAGCTCGATCCCGAGACCGAAGCGATCACCACCATCGGCGCCAAAGAGGGCCTCTCGCACCTGATGTGGGTGCTGTTGCAGCCGGGTGACTCCGCCCTCGTGCCCACGCCGTCGTATCCCATCCACCTCTACGCCCCGCTGTTCGCCGGCGCGGAGGCGCAGCAGGTGCGCATTGGTCGCGACGAGGACTACATCGCCAACCTCAAGCGCTCGTACGACAACCAGTGGCCGCGGCCGCGCGTGCTCTTGATCTCCTTCCCGCACAACCCGACGACGATGTGCGTCGACCTCGAGTTCATGCGCGAGGCCGTCGAGTTCGCGCGCGAGCGCGACATGATTCTGGTCCACGACTTCGCGTACGCCGAGACGGCGTTCGACGGCCACGTCCCACCGTCCGTCCTCCAGGTCGAGGGTGCGAAGGAGTGTGCCGTCGAGCTGTACACGCTCACCAAGAGCTTTTCGATGGCGGGGTGGCGCGTGGGGTTCCTCGTGGGGAACCCCGCAGTCGTCGCCGCGCTCGCCAAACTCAAGTCGTACCTCGACTACGGGACGTTCCAGCCCATCCAGATCGCCTCGATCGTCGCTCTGAACGAGGCCCCGGAATACCCGAAGGAAGTGAACGACATCTACCTGCGGCGTCGGGACGCCCTGTGCGACGGCCTCAACCGGATCGGCTGGGAGGTCGAAAAGCCCCGCGGCACGATGTTCGTGTGGGCGCCCATTCCCGAGCCCTACCGCGACCTCGGCAGCCTCGAGTTCTGCAAGCTCATGGTCACCGAAGCGAAAGTCGCCGTATCGCCCGGCATCGGGTTCGGTGAGGCCGACGACCACGTGCGGTTCGCCCTCGTCGAGAACGACCAGCGCATCCAACAAGCCGTGCGCGGCTTGCGGAAGGGCCTCGAAAAACTCGGCTGACCGCGCCCGTCAGCCCAAGAGGCCGTGGAGGCAGAACGCGGTCGCCCCCTGCGCCACCTGGTCGACCGGTTCGTCGCGCTCGTAGAGGTACGTCCGCGCCAGGTGCGACATCACCCCGACGATGGCCTGGGCGAGCAGATCGGGATCCTGGTCCTTGATGTCGCCCTCGGCCATGGCGTCTTTGACGTGGCGGGCGACGTCGCCGACGGCGACCTGTTGACCGTGGCGAAGGATGGGGGCGAACTTCTCCTGGGTGACCGCGAACTGGAAGAGGTTGAACATCTCCCGGTGCTCTCGGAACCAGCGGAGCGACTCTTCGATGCCCACTTCGATCCGCCGGATCGGCTCGGTCTCGTCGCCGATGGCGGCCTGTTGGCGCCGGCGCAGGTCCGTCTGGGCCGACTTCAGGATCTCGACAAAGAACTCCTCTTTGCTCGAGAAGTACCAGTAGAAGACGCCCTTGCCCACGCCGAGGGCGGCCACGATCTCTTGGACCGAGGTGGGGTGGTAGCCCTTTTCGGCGAACAACTGGGCGCCGCGAGCCATGAGCGCGGCGCGGCGCTGTTGGCCACGAGACGTGAGGCGGCGCCCGTTCGGACCGGTCATCGGCGGCGAAGCGTACGAGTTTCTTGACCGCACGGTCAAGAAACGTCGGGGGCGCTCGTCAGAGAACATTCACCGGGTCGATACGCGAACGCCACGGCGTCGAAGCCGGCCAGCAACGTTGCCCGCGTACCGTGCTCCCCATGCTCCTCCTGCTCCGGATTCCGGGGGGTGGCCGTGGCCACGAGGAGCGGCCGGGCCGACGAAGAAGACCGACCAGGGGAGAGGGGACGGTGACGATGACGAGGACCCACCTCCAGGCGTGGCTGATGCGGTTCGCCGACACGCTCTTCGACACGCTTGACCTGCTCGACCTGCTTGGGAACGCCCGCGCGCTCGACAACGCTCGCCGGGAACAGGATGTCCGGCGCTGGGAGAACCAGCAGGTCGACGCCCTGGAGCTACGCGTTCCACCTGTGGTTCCGCTGGCCGCGGGGCCGGCCGTTCACCAGTCGCCGGCGCAGCGGATCGCCTGAGCGAGACGGCACCCTTCCCGGCAGACCGCGTCTCGAACCTGTCAGACTCCTTTCGTGCTCTATTGGGTGATCAAGGTCGTGCTGACACCGGTGCTCCGCGTGCTCTTCCGTGTCCGTATTGAGGGCCGCGATCAGATCCCCACGCACGGGCCGGTCATCCTCGCCGCCAACCACCTCTCGTTCCTCGACTCGATCTTCATCCCGCTGGTGCTGCGCCGCCGCGTGACGTTCGTGGCCAAGGCCGAGTACTTCGACTCGTGGAAGACGCGATGGTTCTTTCGGGGCGTGGGTCAGATCCCGATCCGCAGGGAAGGAGGAAGCGCCAGCGAGCGCGCGCTGGCGTCGGCGCTCGATGTCCTGCGCGGAGGCGGTGTGTTCGGCATCTACCCCGAGGGCACGCGCTCGCGCGATGGCCGCCTCCACAAGGGGCACACGGGGGTGGCTCGGCTCGCGCTGCGTTCGGGCGCACCCATCGTGCCCGTCGGCCACATCGGCACGTACGACATCCAACCCCCTGACCGCACCATGCCGCGGTTCTTCCGCACGGTCACCGTCCGATTCGGCCGTCCCATCGACGTGACGCGCCACGCCGGACAAGAAGGCGATCGTCTCGTGCTGCGGCAGATCACCGACGAAGTGATGTTCGAGATCCGCGCACTCTCCGAGCAGGAGTACGTCGACACCTACGCCACCAAGACGGCGCAGGACCTGCCGTCCGAGCCGGTGCTCGTCGCCACCCTCGACGCACGACCGGAGCCAATCGCCGTCTAAGAAGGCACGCCGTCGGGGCGGTCCCATGCCCGAGCGCGCTCGACGGCGCGGCGCCAGTCTTCGTAGAGACCTGGGTCGATGGGTCGGGGTTGGAAGGCCTCGTCGAGCAGCCAGTGCTCGGAGAGCTCCGTCGTGGAACCCCACACGCCTTCGGCGAGCCCGGCGAGATACGCCGCGCCGAGCGCGGTGGTTTCTTGCACCTGGGGGCGTCGCACCGGCACGCCGAGGAGGTCGGCCTGGAACTGACACAGGAAGTTCATCACCGACGCGCCGCCGTCGGCGCGCAGCTCCGCGACCGCCGTGCCGGAGGCGGCGCGCATGGCCTCCACGACATCGCGGGTCTGGTACGCCATCGCCTCCACCACGGCGCGGGCGAGGTGGGCGCGGGATGTTCCGCGGGTGAGGCCGACGATCGTGCCGCGTGCGTAGGGGTCCCAGTACGGCGAGCCGAGGCCGGTGAACGCAGGGACGAAATAGACGCCGTCGGTCGACTCGACGCTTTGGGCCAGCGGCCCGGTTTCGGCGGCGTCGGCGATGACGCCGAGTCCGTCGCGGAGCCATTGAATGGCGGCGCCGGTCACGAAGATGGCGCCCTCGAGCGCGTACGCCACGTGGCGTCGCGTCGAGCCCGACTCCGAAAGCTGCCAGGCGACGGTCGTGAGGAGTCCTTCGACGGGCGCCGGCATCGCGTCGCCCACGTTCATGAGCACGAACGAACCGGTGCCATAGGTGTTCTTGGTCATCCCGGGGTGGAAGCAGGCCTGCCCGAAGAGGGCCGCCTGCTGGTCGCCGGCGATCCCGCTCACGGGGACGGCGAGCCCGGCCGCGGCGTCGCGTGCCGTGACGCCGAACCGGCCGCTCGATGGCAGGACGTCGGGGAGACACGACCGGGGGACCGAGAGGAACTCGAGGAGCTCGTCGCTCCACGCCAGCGCGCCGATGTCGTAAAGGAGCGTGCGGCTCGCGTTGGACGGATCGGTCGCGTGCACGCCGCCGTCGGCGCCGCCGGTGAGCTTCCACAGCAGCCAGGTGTCGACCGTTCCGAACGCGAGATCCTCGTCGGCTGCCACTCGGCCGGTGGTCAGGAGCCATTCGAGCTTGGTCCCCGAGAAGTACGGGTCGAGCACGAGCCCCGTGCGCTTTCGCACCGTGTCCTCGGCACCCTGGGCCTTGAGTTCGTCACAGCGCTCGGCGGT
The DNA here is from genome assembly GCA_035293045.1 of Acidimicrobiia bacterium. GTDB lineage: Bacteria > Actinomycetota > Acidimicrobiia > IMCC26256 > JACPCJ01 > DATDOY01. Next base: position 10,796 of record DATDOY010000148.1, on the reverse strand, counting down.
GCGCCGGTCCTGCCACACGATGGCTCGATGCCGGGGCTCACCGGTTCGTCGGTCCCAGACGACCGTCGTCTCGCGCTGGTTGGTGATGCCGATCGCCGCCACGGACTGGCCGCCAATCGCCGCCGCCACCTCGCCGAGCACGTCCTGAACGGCGGCCCAGATCTCGACGGCGTCGTGTTCGACCCATCCGGGTTGCGGAAAGTACTGGGGGAACTCGCGGTAGGCCGACGGCCCCGGTCGCCCGTGCTCGTCGAAGGCGATGACCCGCACGCCGGTGGTTCCGGCATCGAGGGCGAGGACCCAAGGACCCGAGCGGTCGGCAGCGGAGGGTGGAGTCATTCCCGGGATCGTACGATGTGCCCCATGCGAATGGGCGTGCTCACAGGTGGCGGCGACTGTCCCGGGCTTAACGCGGTGATCCGCGCGGTCGTACGCAAGGGCGAGGGCCGCTACGGCCACAACCTGGTCGGCTTCCGGGGCGGCTGGCGCGGCGTCATGGAGTGCCAGTACGACGACCTCACCATCGCCAGCACGCGGGGGATCCTGCACCGCGGGGGCACGATCATCGGCACGTCCCGGACCAACCCCTTCAAGACCGACACGGGCCCCGAGCAAGTGCTCGACACGCTCCGGCGCGAGCACATCGACGCGCTCATCGCCATCGGCGGGGAAGACACGCTCGGGGTCGCCACCCGGCTCTCGGAGGAGCACGGCGTCAACATCGTCGGCGTTCCCAAGACCATCGACAACGATCTCTCGGCGACCGACTTCACGTTTGGCTTCCAGACCGCGGTGCAGATCGCCACCGACGCCATCGACCGGCTGCACACCACCGCCGAGTCGCACGACCGCGTGATGGTGTGCGAGGTCATGGGGCGGCACGCCGGGTGGATCGCCACCTGGGCCGGCCTCGCCGGGGGCGCCGACGTGATCCTCATCCCCGAGTTGCCATTCGACATCGAAGAGGTGTGCGACCACATCCGGCACCGGCACCAGCGCGGCGCGCACTTTTCCATCGTGGTCGTCGCCGAGGGCGCAGTGCCGAAGGAAGGCACCATGGCACTCCAAGAGGCCGGGCTCGACGAGTTTGGCCACGTGCGGCTCGGCGGCATCGGGAACACGCTCACCGAGGAGATCGAGACCCGTACGGGTTTCGAGACGCGCGTGACGATCTTGGGGCACATCCAACGGGGGGGCACGCCGACCGCCTTCGACCGCGTGCTCGCCACCCGCTTCGGGGTCGAGGCGATCGATGCTGCCAACGAGGGCGATTACGGGAAAATGGTCGCGCTCCGGGGTGATCACATCATCCGCGTGCCGCTGAGCGAGGGCGTCGCGGAGCTGAAGACCGTCGACATGCGCCTGTACGACGTGGCCGGCGCCTTCTTTGGGTAGGGCGATGGGCACGGCGCTCGACGATCTCGTCGCCCTCCTCGATCTCGAGCGTCTCGAGGTCAACCTGTTTCGGGGTGTCAGCCCCGACGAGGAGCGCCAACGCGTGTTTGGAGGGCAGGTTGCGGGCCAGGCGCTCGTCGCCGCCGGCCGAACCGTTGCCGACGTGGCGGGCAACGAGGACCGGCCCGTCCACTCGCTCCACGCATACTTCCTGCGGCCGGGAGACCCCCGGGTGCCCATCGTCTACGAGGTTGACCGCATTCGCGACGGCCGGTCGTTCACCACGCGGCGCGTCGTCGCCATCCAGCACGGCAAAGCGATCTTCAACCTCCAGGCGTCGTTCCACAAGGACGAGTCCGGTCTTGACTATCAGGCCGACATGGTCGAGGCGCCCGACCCAGAGTCCCTCCCCACCTTCCGCGAACGCGTGGAGCACTATCGCGACGAGTTGGGCGAGTGGATCGATCGCCCCCGGCCCATCGACCTGCGACACGCCGACACGCCGATCTGGCTCACTCGGGAGTTCGTGCCCCGCGAGGAGCAGTTGGTCTGGATTCGCGCCGACGGCCGGTTGCCCGACGATCCGCTGCTTCACGTCTGCGTCGTCACCTACGCCTCCGACTTCACCCTCCTCGACAACACCTTGCTTCCGCACGGGCGAGCCGACGACGACATCATGATGGCGAGCCTCGACCACGCGATGTGGTTCCACCGGCCGTTTCGGGCCGACGAGTGGCTCCTCTACAGCCAGCGCCCGATCAGCGACTCGGGCGGTCGCGGGCTCGCGGGTGGCCTGATCTTCACCCGCGACGGGAAACTGGCTGTCACCGTTATCCAAGAGGGCCTGATCCGCCCCGTCCACCCGTGAGGTCGAGAACCATGAACGAGCGTCAACGTGCCCGCACCTGACGGAACCGTCGACCTGCGTTCCGACACCGTGACGCGGCCGACCGCGGCGATGCGCGAGGCCATCGCGGCCGCGGAGGTCGGCGACGACGTGTATGGCGAAGATCCGACGGTGAATCGTCTTCAAGAGGTTGCGGCGGAGCGTCTCGGTAAAGAGGCGGCCCTGCTCATGCCCTCGGGCACCATGTGCAACCAGGTGGCGGTGGCCATCCAGGCGAGGCCGGGAACCGAGGCCCTCGCCGCGGCCCGCTCACACGTGATTCGGTATGAGATGGCCGGCGCCGCCCGCAATGCGGGCGTCCAGATGCGGGGTCTCCCCGACGAGCGCGGGTACTTCGACGGCGCCGCGGTGGACGCCGCGCTCGAGAGCAGCGCGTATCACCATCCGCCAATTTCGATGGTGTGTGTCGAGAACACGTCACAGGCGGGGAGCGGTCGGCCCTGGCGCCTCGAGGAGATCGACGACGTCGTCGGCAGCGCCCGGCGCCACCAGCTCCCGGTGCACTGCGATGGGGCGCGGATCTTCAACGCCGCCGCCGCACTCGATGTGGACGTGAAGCTCCTCAGCGGACCCTTCGACACCATCATGTTCTGTCTGTCGAAGGGACTGGGCGCACCGGTGGGATCGGTCCTGACCGGTCCGGCCGAGCTCATTCGCGAGGCGCGCGAACAGCGTCGCCGTTTGGGTGGGGGCATGCGGCAGGCGGGTGTTCTCGCCGCGGCCGGCCTCCATGCCCTCGAACGGCACGTCGAGCGGCTGGCCGACGACCACGCGCGAGCGCGGCGCATCGCGGACGCGGTGTCGCAGCGTTTCCCCGGAAGCGTCGATCCCACGACGATCGAGACGAACATGGTGTGCTGCGACGTCGGCGCCTTCCCGGAGAAGTTCGTGATGCGGATGGGGGAGCGGGGGGTTCGCGTGGGCATGCTCGACCCGGGGACGATTCGCTTTTGCACTCACCTCGACGTCGACGACGAAGATGTCGAGAGGGCGATCGCGGCGCTCGACGAGGTCGCGCGAGAGGGTTGAGCGCCCGTCGCCCGTCTCTACGGAGTCGGTCCGGGCAACGCGATGGGAAAGCTCACCCAGAATCGCGCGCCGCCGCTCGGCGCTTCCTCGACGCCGGCGTCGCCGCCCATGGCCTCTGCGAGGGCGCGCACGAGGGCGAGGCCGATCCCGAGGCCCCGAGCGCGAGCCACGGTCTCGCCGCTGCTCCGGTAGAAGCGCTGGAAGATGCGCTCTCGCTCTTCGGGGTCGATCCCTGGGCCGTCGTCTTCGACGGCGAGCAGTCCCGCCGTCTCTGTGGCGCTCGTGAGGACCCGGACGCGACCTCCGTCAGGACTGTATTTCACCGCGTTGCTCACGAGGTTGGAGACGATGCGGGCCACGGCGGCGCGATCGGCGCGCACCATGACGTCGGCGCCGAGCTCCGCCTCGAGAACGTGGCGACGCGTGATGGCCTCGAGTTGGTCGATCATGCGCTCGACCTCCTTTGACAACGCAAGCGTCTCCAGCGAGATGGCGACCTGCGCGGTCTCGAGCTGGCTGAAGTCGAGGAGCGAGTCGATGAGAAGCCGGAGCGTCGCCGCGTTCTGATGGATGCGCGCGACGATGTCCCGGCGCGTCGCGTCCTCGATGGTGTCCCACTTGTTGGCGAGGCCTTCGGCGAACCCCAGAATCGGCGTCAGGGGGGTCCGCAGCTCGTGGGAAACGGTCGTCACGAAGAGGGACTTCATCCGGTCGGCGTCGTAGAGCCGGCGCGTCGCGTCCTCGGCGATGAACTCAGCCTGTTTGCGGATCCGTCGCTCCCGCTCGAGCTGACGGCGAAGGCGGGCGACATCGTCAGCGTCGGTCACCGGTCAATCGCCCGAGGTCGTGTGGCTCTCAGCGATGTCGACCACGAGAAGGCAGCGGGCGTCGCCGCGGAGCATGCACTCGGGCTGGTCGATCGTGATCTTCTCGCGAAACTGCTCGGCGGCCCCTTCGATGAATCCCTCGGCGAGGGCGCACATTTTTCGGGGAGAGTCGTACGCCATCACCACGTGGGTGTCGTTGGCCTCGACGAACGCGAACGTCGGGACGATCGCCTCCGGATACAGCTTGCGGACTTCGGCGTGGATCACGTCGTTGAGCGTGGGCAGGAAGCTCGCGAGGCCGGCGTGGCCTTCGAAGAACTCGGCGTAGCGATCGGCGAGGAGCGGGAGCGCCGACTTCCCGAACCATCGAACGAGGTCGTTGGCGGGGATATCGAGTCGGGCGCTCGCGGCGGCGACGAGCGCGAGGAGATCCTCATCGGGATAGCTCCCGACCGACGTCCACGCCCCGTCGAGGCCGGTGTCGTCGAGCAGCGTCTCCCACGTGTCGGACCCGTGTGCCTCGGTCACTACGTGCTCGAGGAGGTTGAAGATGACCCCCTTCATGATCCCCAGTGTTCCACACCGTCGGTGGGTCCCGTTCCAGGCCGGGAACTGCCCCGAACCTGACGGACTTCTTTCGGCCGTCCTCCTACCGGCGGCACGGTCTGGGACGTGCACCCTGGGCCCATTCCGGTAGGTTCCGGTGCGATGAACGACGGCAGTCCCACGTCAGAGCGCACGCCCGACGGTGCCGGCGACGACGTTCCTGAGGTGAGCGTGCCCCACGACCACGTCGACGGAGCCCTCATGATGAGCTTCGGCGCGGTGTTTCCCGGCCGCGAGCCCCTCGCCCTCGGCGCGTTCGTCGAGGCGTCGAAGGAGTTCGGGCGACTCCTCACCGAGGGCGTCATCAGCAGCTTCAAGCCCTTCTTTTTCGCCGACGGGCAGCTCGGGGACGTCGCCGGGTTCTTCATCCTCGAGGGCCGTCGTGAGGAGCTTGACGCCCTCCGGCGCGAGGAGTGGTTCCAGAAGCTGCTGCTGCGAGCCGGCGCCACGGTCAACAACGTCCGAGTCCACACGCTGATCGCCGGCTCCGAAGCAGGCCGGCTCCTCAACCTCTACCGCGAGGTTCGAGAGGAGTTGGGTTTGCTTCCATGAGCACGGCGGTGGACAGAACGCGGGCCGGTGGCTCGAGCGATCGAAGGAGAAGGCCACATGGGTGATCTGCCGACGACGTGGAACGTGGTCTCGATGATGCCGCTCCCCGCCGAGATCGCGCGTGGGTTCTTTCCCGCCGACGTCGACGTGAACGTTTCGGTCGTCAACCCCCGAACGGAAACTGCCGCCGTCGACGCGTGTCGCACGGCCGACATCGTGATCGGCGATTACGAGTTCCACGTTCCGGTGTCGGCGAAGGTGATCGAGCAGATGACCCGGTGTCGACTCATCCAACAGCCCTCGGCCGGCTATCAGCAGATCGACGTCGAAGCGGCCGCGGCCCATGGGATTCCCGTCGCCAGCGTTGGCGGCGCCAACGCGGTGGCGGTGGCGGAACACACGATCATGGCGGCGCTCGCGTTGATGAAGCAGATGGTGTGGCTCGACGCAGAGGTCCGAAAGGGCGAGTGGCCCCAGCAGACCGTGCGGGCGCGCGGCCACTTCGAGTTGGCCGGGAAGACGTGGGGGATTCTCGGGTTCGGTCGCATTGGGCGCGAGGTGGCACAGCGACTCCGCGGTTGGGATGTGACGGTCCGGTATTACGACGTGGTCCGCGCCGAGGCCGCCACCGAGGCCGAACTCGGCGTGGCGTACGGAACCGTCGACGAGCTTTTGGAACATAGCGACGTGGTCTCGTTGCACACGCCCCTGACCCCGGACACGCGCCACCTCATCGATCGCGCCGCGCTCAAGCGGATGAAGCCGTCCTCCTACTTGATCAACGTCGCCAGAGGAGAGGTGGTCGACGAAGGAGCCCTCGTCGACGCGTTGGCGGCCGGTGAGATCCATGCTGCGGCGCTCGACGTGTTCGTCGACGAGCCGCTGGCGCCAGGTCATCCGCTGACCACACTTGAGAACGTGTTGCTGTCACCGCACACGGCGGGGACGGCCACCGAAGCGGTCGGTCGCATCCTCGGCGCCGCGCAGGAGAACCTGCATCGCGTCGTTCGGGGAGAGGCGCCCCTCTACGTCGTGAACGGCGTGGACCCTCGTGCTGATTGACGCCACGCCCGATCGCGTGCTCGCGGTCTACGGTCACCCTGACGACGCCGAGATCTCGGCGGGGGGCACGTTGTCGCGGTGGGCGACGACCGGCTCGGAAGTGCACCTGCTCGTGTGCACTCAAGGGGAGAAGGGATCGCAAGATCCGGCGCAGGACCCGAAACAGCTCGCCCGGCTGCGGATCGAGGAGAGCCGCCGAGCGTGCGAGGTGATGGGGTTCGCGGGCCACCGTCATCTCGATCACCTCGACGGTGAGTTGGAGAACGACCGAGCCCTGCGGGGCGCGATCGTCGAGGAGATTCGGCGCCTTCGGCCCACCGCCATCGTGTGTCCTGATCCCACCGCGGTGTTTTTCGGCGATCGGTATTACAACCACCGCGACCACCGGGTGACCGGGTGGGCGACGCTCGACGCCGTGTCACCGGCGGCGGGCAACCCGCATTACTTCCGCGATCAGCTCGGCGCCGGGGTCGAGGTGCACAGCGTCAGCGAAGTGTTCCTGTCGGGGACTTTCGAGCCGAACTGCTGGGTGGACATCGAGCCGAGCATCGAACGCAAGATCGGCGCTCTCTTTTGTCACGAGAGCCAGCTCGTGGAGACAGGGGAGTGGTTTCGCGACTTCCTGCGTGAGCGCGCCGAGGACGCCGGTCGTCAGGCGGGTGTGCGCTACGCCGAAGGGTTCCGGCGTCTGTCGTTCGGCTGACGCCGGTGTCGTTCGACTGAGGCCGAGCCCGGCATCGGTCGCCGGGATCAGGCGGAGGCGGGCGGTTCGGCGTCGTTGTCGGTGCGCGCCTGGTATTCGTTCCACTCGTGCATCGCTCGGAGGACGAGGACGGCGACGATCCCCACCCCGACCGCTCCGACCAACCCTCCGACGACGGCGCCGGCAGCAACGTTCGGGCCACATCCCCCCCCACTCGCCGGCGAGGAGTGGCACGTCGAGTCGACGAGTCCGCCCCCGATGGCGGCGCCGAGCAGGCCGGCGAGCACGACGCCGAGGAAGGCAAGAACGAAGGCCTTCCTCGGCGGACGAAGCGAGGGCTGGAGACCCGGTTGGGACACCGTGGGATCCTAAGCTGCCCGCCCGTGCGCACCCTGGTCGTCCTTCCCACCTACAACGAGGCGGACAACATCGTCGACGTCATCGTTCGTGTGAGGCGCGCCATGCCCTCGGCCGACGTGCTCGTCGCCGACGACAACAGCCCCGACGGCACCGCCGATCTCGCGGAGCAGGCCGGACGCGAGGCCGGGGGTGTGCACGTGCTGCGGCGAGCGCGCAAAGAAGGCCTCGGCCCCGCCTACAAGGCCGGGTTCGCATGGGCGATCGACCACGGGTACGACGTCGTCGTGCAGATGGACGCCGACCTGCAATTCAACCCTGCGGACGTGCCTCATCTCGTCGCCCGCGTGGAAGCCGGGGCCGACTATGCCATCGGCGCGCGGTACATCGCAGGGGGCGCCATTCCCGAGGAGTGGCCCTGGCATCGCCGAGCCTTGTCCAAATGGGCGAATCGGTACGCCCGCTTCATGCTGCGCTTGTCGGGGCATGACGCCACGTCCGGCTTTCGCGCCGTGCGCGCCGACCTGCTCAAGCGGATCGAGTACGAGACGGTCCGCGCCGACGGCTACGGCTTCCTGATCGAGATGCTGTATCGGTTCCAGCGCGCGGGCGCCGTCAACGCCGAAATCCCGATCGTCTTCCGTGATCGCGAGTATGGAAAGTCCAAGATGTCGGGCCGTATCGTCGTCGAGGCGTGGTTCCTCGTGACCAGATGGGGGATCCGCGACCGACTCCGCCGGGGACGTCGCCCGCCTGGGTGACAAACTTCGGTCCATGCGCGAGTGGACCGTCGCCGGGGGCATCGTGGAAGGGCCCGACGGCGTGCTGCTCGTTCGCAACGAACGCCGGTGGGGTGGCCACGACTGGAGTCCGCCGGGCGGCGTCATCGACGCCGACGATCACGACCTCGTGAGCGGACTCACGCGGGAGGTGCTCGAGGAGACCGGGATCACCGTGACGGGATGGGACGGGCCCGTCTACGAGGTTTCGGCGATCGCCCTCGACATGGGGTGGCACCTGCACGCTCATGTGTATGTCGCCACCGCGTTTGAAGGCCTCCTCGCGGTCGACGATCCCGACGGCATCGTGGTTGAAGCGGCGTTCGTCGGTGCGCCTGAGCGCGCCGGCCTCCTCGAGACCTGTCACCCGTGGGTCCGCGAGCCGCTCGGCGAGTGGCTCGACGCACGGTGGAGCCCGTCGGCGAGGCGGGAGTACCGCTACGAGGTGCGAGGAACCGATCCTCGGTCGATCCGCGTCGAGCGGATCGGCTGAGCCCGCGTGGTCGGCCTCCCGCCGCCGTCGATCCTGCACGTCGATCTCGACGCTTTCTTTGCCTCGGTCGAGCAACTGCTCGACCCGTCGCTCAGGGGGCGGCCTGTGATCGTCGGCGGCACGGGAAACCGCGGCGTCGTCGCCGCGGCGAGCTACGAGGCGCGCCGATTCGGCGTGCATTCCGCTCTGCCCACCGCCCGCGCCCGGCGTCTGTGCCCGGAAGGGGTCTTCGTGTCACCTCGCATCGGGGTGTATCGAGAGTTCTCAGAGCGGGTGTTCACGGTCTTCCGTGCGTTCACCCCGCTGGTGGAACCGATCTCGCTCGACGAAGCGTTCCTCGACGTTTCGGGAGCGCGGCGCTTGTTCGGCGATGGTCCCGCCGTGGCCGCTGCGATCCGCGCACGCGTCCAAGAGGAAGTCGGTCTCGTGTGCTCCGTGGGAGTGGCGACCACCAAACTCCTCGCCAAACTGGCCAGCGACGCGTCGAAACCCGATGGCCTCCTCGTGATCGATGCCGGGAAGGAGCTCGAGTTCCTGCATCCGATGCCCGTCAGCCGGTTGTGGGGGGTCGGGCCGGCAACGGCACGAAAGCTCGAGGCACGCGCCGTCACGACCGTGGGAGAACTCGCCGCCACCCCCGAGGACACGCTGATCCGCCTGCTCGGGACAGGGGCCGGACAACACCTCTACGCACTGGCGTGGAATCGCGACGATCGTCCCGTGACGCCGGGTCACGAAGCGAAGTCGGTCAGCAGCGAAGAGACCTTCGGTCGCGACCTCGTGGCGCGCGACGAACTCGCGCTCGAGGTTCGTCGCCTGGCACACCGAACCGCACGCCGACTTCGCGATGCTCGGCTGTCGGGTCGGACCGTTGCGCTCAAGGTGCGGTTCTCCGATTTCCAGACCATCACGCGATCGGTGACCCTCCCAGAGCCGACGGACTCCGACCTCGAGCTTGCCGACCACGCCACCGAACTGCTCGAAAGGATCGACCCCGGCGCGGGCGTCCGTCTCCTCGGCGTCGGGGTGTCCAACCTCGAGCACGGCGTCCACCACCAAGAGGAGCTGCCCTTCGCCCGCGCCCCGCGCCGACGTGATGTCGACGCCGCTGTCGACGCCGTGCGGGAGCGATTCGGCGACGATGCCGTCGCTCCGGCGGCCCTCGTCGACCGCGGCGGACTCCGAACGGGCCGCCGCACCGATCACTCGTGGGGCCCGGACGCCGGCGGTGGCGCCGGTGAACGGGATGGGGACTAGCGGAGTGCTCAGGATCGGCATCGTCGGGTGCGGGTTCATCGGCCGCGTCCATTCCTTTGCTCTGTGGGCGCTGCGCGACGTCGGTGAGGTCGACGGCGTCGTCGTTTCCGTGTTCGACCACGACCTCGAACGTGCGAACGCCGTCGCGTCGGTGCACGGCGCCGAGGTGGCTCCCGACGTGGACACGCTGATCGACGCCGTCGACGTTGTGTGGGTCTGCACGCCGACGTCGAGCCATCGTGAGGTCGCGGCGGCGGCCGCGGCGGCGGGACGTGCCGTGATGTGCGAGAAGCCGCTGGGGCGTGACCTGGCCGAGGCCGCCGCGGTGGGCGCGGCGCTCTCCGACGTGCCCCATCGCGTCGGCCTCGTGCTGCGATGTGCTCCCGTGTTCCGTGCCCTGGCCGCCGAGGTGGCCACCGGACGCCACGGTCGGCCAATGGCGGCGGTGTTCCGCGACGACCAGTCGTTTCCGCTCGGCGGAATGTATGGATCGACGTGGCGCGCCGACGCCGAAACGGCGGGCGCCGGCACCCTCATCGAACATTCGATCCACGACGTCGACGTGCTCCGGTGGCTGCTGGGTGACGCGCGCACGGTCTCGGCCCGCACGGCGAACTTCGCCGGTCACCAGGACATCGAGGACCTCGCGGTGGCGACGATCACCTTCGAGGGCGGCGCCGTCGCCAGCCTGACGTCCGTCTGGCACGGGGTCATGAGCAGGCCGTCGACCCGACGTTTGGAGCTGTTCTGTGAGGACGCGCTCTTGTGGCTCGAGGACGACAACACCGGACCCCTCCACGTCGAGACCAGCTCGGGAGCAGCCGCGATC
>DATDOY010000147.1:0-2243 GCA_035293045.1 Acidimicrobiia bacterium | reverse complement strand
CGTCGGCCCACCCGACCGGGGGAAGCATCTCCATCATGCCGTTCGCCACCTCGTCACCGAACGACGCCCGAAAGCTCTCGTAGATTCTGTGCCGCACTTCTTCGCTGATGGCCACTCGCCTCTCCTCTGCCGCGTGTGCATCGTGTGTCCTCCGCGGAAGAGTCGTGAGCCTGACTCATGAGGCGTTGGGTTCAGAGTACCGCCGAAGGACGGCCCTACTCGCCGTAGCGCACCCGGCGGTGCCCGGCGGGGCGCCAGGCCCCGGTGTCGCCGTCCACCTCGATGTTGAACTGCGGCTCGGGCAGGCCCGCGTCGAGAATCAGCTCCAGCAAGTGCGCTTCGCCGGGGCTCTTGCAGTGGTCACCGTGGAGGGCGACCCACATCTCGCGGATCCAGTCGTCGCCCTCTCCGTAGCACGCGGCGATCTCCTCGCTGGAGAACCCCGTCGCGGCGAGGGCGCCGACGTCGATCACGAGGCGCTTCGCGTTGCGGAACTTGATGCCGATCGGTAGGTCGGGTTGCGCCACGGCGGCCTTCATCAAGACGACGATGCAGGCCAGACAATCGCAGAACACGGCCCCGTATTCGAGCGGACGGACCGGATCGTCGTGCGCGCTCCACGTGGGATCGTTGGGAAGCTCGGAAAACCTCAGGACCTTGAGCATGGCGTCGCTCCTCGTGCTGATTTCGCAGTGAGGGAGCGCGTGGGCTGTGCTCCGAGCCGAGGGTCACGCTAGACGCGCCGGCGCGGCGTGAACAGGGGTTCTTTGCGTGGTGCCGACGGTTCGGGCAGGGGGCCTCCTGTCATGTCGGTGGGGCGGCTCCGAGGGACGAAGGAGCCGGACGGAGGGGCCGCCCCGAGAGCGTGGCCCGATCCCCCGCCTCCCGTCCGGCGAAGAACCCGTCGCCGTTGCCGATGCGGAACGAGTGCGACACGGAGTGGGGAAAGGCCTCCCGCACCGCAGCCTCGAGGCGCCGCTGGCGATCGGCGAACAGCGGGACCAATGCCACGCCCGTCTCCGCGGCAACGTCGGCGACGGTGGTGTCGGCCGCCTCGGTCAAGCGTTCGCCGATGCGTCCGGCAAAGCCGATGAGAAAGGCGCGGCGGAACGATCGGGTGCGAGAGGTGCCGGTCGGGTCGCGCCGCGATCCGGCGGCGGCGACGGCTCGGGCCGCCTGCACGAGAAGGGAGGTGTAGAGCAACTCGATGGCGGCGAGATCGTCGGGGAAACCGAACACGGAACCCCGCGGTGGCCGCCGCGACCAGACGAGCCGACCGCGGTTGGCCCCGGCGACGGCGCCGAGGAGACAGGCCTTGGCGTCGACGTAGGGCGGGTCGAGATCGACGTCGAGGCGCGCCGGATCGTGACCCGACCCGGTGGCGCCTTCCACCACCGCGGTGGTGATGGCATAGCGGGTCATCAGCTCCTGGGCCTTGGCGGTGAGCGCTTCCGCTTCGGCCTCGTAGGGCGTGGACTCGGCCTTGGCGAGGAGGGCCCGCACTCGCGCGAGGACCCGATCGTGGTCGTCGCCGTCGGGCGCGAAGGGGTCGTCGCGGGATGGGCGGTGGTCGGCGTGAGATGTCATGCAGAGACACTCGCGCCCCGCTGTGACAGAAACCTGCATCCCGCGGGCGGAGCGCGTCGCCGCCCTGTCCGCGGGGCTCCCCCTGTCCGCGTCTCCCCCCTTGGGCCGTCGAGGCCCCATGACCCTTCGGACCGCCACCCGTGGTGTGAGCGCCTGCCCGCCCATGGGCGGGCAGGCGCTCACACCATTCGGTGGTCTTACGAGTCGATCAGACCGATTCACCTGGGTTGGTCATACATAGACAATCCGATATACTCCTCGGCATGGACGCGGCGGCCTTGCTCCGGTCGACACGAGTGCGCAACGGCCTGACCCAGGCGGAGCTCGCCCACCGCGCCCGCACGACCCAGCCGGTGATCTCGGCGTATGAGCACGGCCGGCGCGAGCCGTCCATCCCGACGCTGCGGCGGCTGGTTCGTGCCGCCGGAGAAGACCTCGAGGTGCGAGGCGTCCCACGACGGAACACCGATCTCCCTCCCCCGGACGACCTCGCCGGGCACGGCCGTCGCCTCGTCGACCTGCTCCTCCTCGGCGACGCCCTTCCTCATCGCCGCCGAGGCCCGCTCACGTTTCCGAGACTGCGCTCGACATGACCGAGGTGCCCTTTCCGGACAAGGTGCTCGCCATCGACGCGGCATTGTCGGAAGTACCCCACG
>DATDOY010000146.1:0-3818 GCA_035293045.1 Acidimicrobiia bacterium | reverse complement strand
CCTCGTAGTCGTCCGGCAGGTATGCGTAGGGCATCAGGTGGAAGGAGAAGACCTCCACCGATCAGCCCGATCCCCGCACGACCCGGAATCGCAGTGGGTTCCCCTCCACCCGCACCAACGAACCGACGAGGTTGACCCCAGCGAGATCGTCGTGCTCTGCCCGATCGGCCGTGGCGGCTACCCGGCGCCCGTCGTCGAGCGTGATGATGGCGGGGACGGCCTGCACGCCGCCGGCGCGTTCGTAGACAACGGTGCTCGCAACCACCGTCCCGGCCATCGGCGCTGACACCTCCGACGCCACGGGCTCTGCCGTTCCGTCGATCTCGCGCTGCTGGCGTTCGGTGTCGCCCATGCGGAATCCAGCGTCGGGCGGAGCGATGCCGTAGATGCCGACGGAGTGCTTCGTCACGAACCACCCAAGGGCGGTGACGAGGCCCCGCCCACCTTGCTCCCGCAACTCGTCGACCATGGTTGCGATGGCGTGGGTGCTGTAGTTGTTGCCGGCGCCTCCGAAGTACGGGAGTCCGCCGGTCACCGTCAACGAGCGGTCGTCGTCCTCCGAGATGCCGAGCGCCTCGCACGCCATCTCGACCGCGCATGGGAAGCACGAATAGAGGTCGAAGGTGTGAATGTCGTCGATCCCGATCGCGGCGGCGGTGAGCGCGGCGCGGCCCGCGGCGCGAATGCCGGGCGACGAACCGAGGTCGGGGCGTTGCAGCGGATACCAGACGTCGCTGGCGTCGGCACCCGCGTGCAAGAACACGACGTTGCCGCCCGCCCCGATTTCGCGCGCGATGGCGAGCGAGGTCACGATCACGGCCGCGGCCTGGTCCACGGAGATGAAGGCGTTCATGCGCTTCGTGTACGGCTCGGCGACCAGTCGGTTGTCGGGCGTGGGGGTCGAGATCTCGTCGGGCTCGAGCTCCTCGTCGAACCAGGCTTGGGGGTGCTGCGCCGCCTTGCGGGTAAACGGGGCCAGCATCCATCCGAGTGCCACCCGGTGATCGGCGAAGCTGCGCCCGGCTCGGTGGACCCACACGCTCTCGAACATCGGGTACACGTGGGCGGGCACCATCAGGCCGGCGGACAGCTCCAACGGGCTGAGCCCCGGACGAGCGTCTCCGATCACGGGGTCGACGCCGTCGACGTCGTCGGCGTCGTTGCCCAGTTCCGGGCGCGTGCGCTGGGAGTGCACGGCCTCGCCGCCGGTGACCAGCGTCGTCGTCCCCTGGCCCGACGCGATCGCCGCCGCGGCGCGGTTGACGAGCCACTGCGGGTTGTTGCCGCCGAGCGTCGTCGTCTCGCAGCGAAGCGGATCGAGCTTGAGTCGCTCGGCGAGGAGGGTCGCGGGGGCCTTGCCGCCGCCGTTCATGATGTTGACGACCGAGACGCGACCGATCTTCTCGTCGATTCCGGGCGCTTCGTCGAAGGCGGTGCGGCACGCCCGTTCGATGAGCCCGAGCGGCGACACCGGCTCACCTCGGCCGACCGCCTGTCCGACGGCGACGATCACCGGGGTCCGCGCTGCGTCCATCGTCGAGGAGACTAGGTCAGGCGGGCACGCCGGCGAGGGCGTCGATGACGATCTGCGCCGCCCGCTCGGGTGCCTCGAGGACCGGCAGGTGCCCCACGCCGTCGAGGACGATGAGTTCCGCCGACGCGAACGCGGCGGCGTACGCCTCGGCATACGCCTGGGGCACCACGGCGTCGCCGGCGCCCCACACGACGGTCGCCGGCGCCGCGCACCTCGACAGGCGGTCGAGCAGTCGCGGGTCGCAGAACTGAGGGTTCCACGCGATGCGGGCGGTGGCTTCCATCGCTCTCAACGAGTGGATCATCGCGTCGGCGGCCTCCCGGTCTCCGTCGCCGTCGCCGTCGCCGTGGATCGCGTCCCCGAGCATCGCGGCGTAGTCATCGGGGGCCGTGACGAACATCGAGGCGACCGTCGCCTCTCGACTTCCGAGGAACACGTCGGTCAGGGGCGCGCCCTCGACGCGAATGCCGACCGGGTCGAACAAGACGAGCGACCGGATCCGTTGGGGGAACCAGATCGCCATCTCCGCCGCGAGCCAGCCACCGAGCGACGCCCCCACGGCATGGGTCGGCGGCCATTCGTAGTGGTCGAGCAGACACCGGAGGAAGAAGACGGCGTCCTCGACGCGGTGCCAGCTCGGGGCCTCGGATGTTCCGAAGCCCGGGATCTCGGGCGCGAGCACCGAGAAGCGTTGTTCGACCCGCTCGACCATGCGGGTACGCCCCGCTTCCCCCAGACCGGAGTGGAGGTAGAGCAGCGGCGGACCTTCGCCACCGCGGTACACGCGCACGTCGAGGCCGTCGATCGTCGCTCGCTCCACCGCGCGCAACCTACGCACATACTGATTCGTCAGTCAATGAGCGACGGGCGCAGGCCGTCCATGACGAGGTTGACCACGAAGTCGGCGAGATCGGCGGCGCTCAGCCCGTCGTCGGTGGTGATACGGCGGTAGGCGAGCTGACCGATGAGCGCGGCCAGCGCGAAGGCAACCATCCGCGCCGGCGCGTCACGAATGACCCCGTCGCGCTGGCCGGCGACGATCGTCGCCTCCAGATCGTCGATGAAGCCCTCGTAGATGTTGAGAAGGTGGCGCTCGAACTGCCCACCGAGCGCGTATGAATCGCGGAACAAGAGGCGGGCGGCGTCGCGGTCGATCTCGAAGTGCTCGAAGGTGGCGCGCACCGACGTTCGCAGCGCCGTCTCGAGATCGGCCGGGCCGGCCGCGTCGAGCGCGGAGAGGATGCGGTTGCGGAGCGCGTCCTCCCCCGTGTCCATGAGGGCGTCGAACAGCTCTTCCTTCGAATCGAAGTACCAGTAGATGGTGCCGTACGAGAGTTCGGCGGCGCGAGCGACGTCGGCGATCGTCGTCGCCGCGTAGCCCTTCTCGGAGAACACGCGCTTGGCGGCGGCCAGGATGGTCTGGCGCCGGTGCTCCTTCTCTTCGTCGGATACCGCTCGTCGAAGCGCGCGGACACTGCGGGCCATGGACGCCCTCGCCTTCCCGACCGCTCCATCGAGTTGGGTCATCTCGACGACCGGCTTCGTCACTGACTGTGGGATCAGCAATAGTAGGACCCGTGATCACGCTGGATCTCCCTCCCGAGGCCGAGGCATTTCGTGACGACGTCCGGGGTTGGCTGCGCGACCATCCCAGCCCGTCGTTCGCCGACCTGGCCGAAGCGGGGTACACGGTCCCGCACTGGCCGAAGCCCTGGGGACGCGACGCGTCGCCCCTCGAGCAGCTCGCCATCGACGAGGTGTTCCGCGAGCACGGGGTCGTCCGCCCGATCAACCCCATCGGTCTCGGCTGGGCCGGACCAACCATCCTCCATGCGGGCACCGAGGAGCAGCAGCGACAGTGGCTGCCGGGCATCGTCGAGGGCCGCGAGGTCTGGTGCCAGTTGTTCTCGGAACCCGGGTCGGGCTCCGATCTCGCCGGCCTCCGTACCCGGGCCGTCCTCGACGGCGACGAGTGGGTGGTCACCGGTCAGAAGATCTGGACCTCGCTCGCGCACGTGTCGACCTGGGGCATCCTCATCGCGCGGACGGACTGGGACGCGCCGAAGCACCGCGGCATCACCTACTTCATTTGTCCCATGCACGCCGATGGCATCGAGATCCGGCCCATCATCGAGATGACAAGGGACCACACCTTCAACGAGGTCTTCCTCGACGAGGTGCGGATCCCTGCGGCCAACGTGATCGGCGAGGTCAATCGGGGTTGGGATCTCGCCAAGGTCACGCTCGCCAACGAGCGCGTCAGCCTCTCGTCGGGCGGCGCGAT
>DATDOY010000145.1:0-5454 GCA_035293045.1 Acidimicrobiia bacterium | reverse complement strand
ACTCGCGTTGGCCAACCTCGCCCGCGCGAGCGCCAACGTCGGCCGCGTCGGCGACGCCCGCGCCGTGCTCGAAGAAGCGAGCACGGCCTTCGACGCTCAGGGCGGCAACATGGACATCATGCGGGCCAACCTGACCGCGTCGATGCTCGGCCAGTTGGGTGACGCCCGCGGAGCCCTCGCCGCCCTCGCCGACCTCGACGCGGAGGCTTCGCCCATCGGCGTTCCGACCGAACTGCTCGTGTCGAAGGGCCTGGCCTACGTGCAGAACGGTCGTCCCGAGGAGGCCATGGACGTCCTCGAGATCGCCCTCGACCCCGAGCGACACGAGGGCGCGCCGGGCGACGAGGGGGCGCGGACCTATGCGATGGCGATCATGGCGATCGCTCGCGCCGCGGTGGGCGACGTCGACGGCGCGATCGAGATGGGTTCGCAGGTTCCGTCGCGCCAGCTCGGCACCTACCTCGACGCGACGTACGCGGACATCGGCGTCGCGCTCGCGCACGCCCAGGCGCGGCGAGGCAGCGACGCGGCGGCCGTGCTCGATCGCGCCACGGCGCGGGTCGACGCCAGCGAGGACCGCCTGACCCAGGCGATCGTCCGCCTCGCCCGTGCCCACGCGCTGGCGCGGCTCGACGATCCCGGTGCCGCGAGCGCCACCGCCGAAGCCCGCGCCCGGTTCGAGGCCCTCGGCGTCGAGCCCTACGGGTGGGAAACCGCCTTCGCGTCGGCGGTCAGCGGCGAAGTCCCCGAGCCCGCCGGCGGGTGACCGTCCGCCAGCCCCCCGGCGTCGAGCCGCGCTGGGCCGAGTCGTGGTACTTCGACTTCGCGACGGCCGCGGGCGACGACGTCACGGGCGGGTTCCTGCGGCTCTCGCTGTTCCCCAACCTCGGCGTCGCGTGGCTGTGGGCCGCGTGGGTGGCGGGGGACCGGCTCGTGATCGTGCGCGATCACGAGGTACCCCTGCCCCGCGGTGCGGGGCTCGAGGTGCGGGCCGGCGGCCTGTGGGCGGATCTCATTTGCGAAACGGCGGCGACCCACTGGACCCTCGGTCTCGAAGCGTTCGGGCTCGGTCTCGACGATCCGGTGGAGGCGCTCGGCGCCGAGCGGGGCGAGCGCGTCCCGTTGGGGTTCGACCTCGAGTGGGAAGCGGCCGAACCGGCGTTCACGTTTCCGGAGCCGACGGCCCGACCGCACCACGGCCACGTGCAGCACGGCGGGCGGGTGCACGGGGACGTGCTCGTCGGCGCCGACCGCATCGCCTTCGACGGCTGGGGCGTGCACGACCACTTCTGGGGCGTGCGCGACTGGTGGGGCGCGGGATGGCACTGGGCGGGGGGCCGCGTCGAGAGCAACCTCGCCTTCAGCGTGGCGCACCCCGACACGCCCGGGCCGGAACACGCCACGGGCTACACCGCGCGTGACGGCGAGGACCCGCATCCCGTCGCCTTCGCGGAGATCGAAACGGAGCGGGATGCGCGTGGGCTGCCCCGCTCGGCGACTTACCGGTTCGACTCGGGCCTCGCGGTGGACGCCACGGTCGTGGGCCTCGCTCCGCTGCGCATCCCGTCGCTCGACGGCGGCCGCGATGCGCAACTGATCCGCGCCCTGTGCCGCTTCACCGCCCCCAACTCGAGCCCCGGCGCCGGTTGGGCCGAGTGGCTCTCAACCCCGCGAGGTTGAGCGAACGGCATCGAGGGTGGCGGCGTCGAGGGTGCCGGTCGGGGCCAGTCCGAGGTCCGTCTGGAGTTGGGCGAGGGCGCCGATCGTGTCCGCGCCGTACCGGCCGTCGACGGGGACTGCGTAGCGGTACACGTTGAGCAGGCGCTGGAGGACGGCCACCTGGTCGGGGGCGTCGTGGCCGGGCGCCATCGGCACCAGTGAGTACCACGGCGCGTCGGTGATGGCCTGCCACATTTCGGGGCTGGCGGTGTGCCACGCCCAGAACGACACCGCGGTCGCACCCTTCTCCGCCGCGGTGCGCATAAAGGCGGCGAGGTGGTCGTACCCCGGCATCAGCCCGACGAGCGACGGGTTGTCGATGGCCGGGTCGTAGGCCTGGCCGATCGGCATCACCGCGACTCCGAGGGGGGCGAGCCGGTCGATGTTGCACGCCACGTCGGCGGCGGGGTCACGGGTGATCCAATAGACCATCGGCGCGATGGCGTCGAAATGACGGGCGACCTCGGCGTACGGGAAGGTCTCGTTGAGGCACGCGTTCGGCACGGTCCCGATGAGCGGATAGCCCGGGCCCACGTAGTAGCGGACGTTGGCGGCGTAGTAGTCGACGCGGTCGGCGGCGAGCTGCACGCCCTCGCTGCCCGTCTCGATGTCGGCCGAGAAAGCGTCGATGCGGTGGCCGTCGGGCGTGGCGTACGCGATCGCTTCGAGCGCGCGTTGGACGTCGGCGTTGGGGTCGTGGAGGTAGGGGAAGTCCCACCCCACCACCTCGAGGCCGGCGGCGTGGGCGGCGGGCAACAGCCGGTCGAGGTCGAGGCCTCCGTGGAAGCCCCGCTTTGACGATCCGACCCGCACGTAGAGGTGGGACAGCCCGGTCGCCTTGGCCTGTTCGACGATCTGTTCGACGGAAAGCCCGGTCTGCTCGAGCGTGTGGAACCACATCCCTTTCCCGGTCGGGAGCAGGGTGGGCGTGCGCCGGCCGGCGATCGCGTGGTCGGCGGCGGGCGCGTCGGCCGTCGGCTGCGCCTCTGGGATCGCGCTCAGCGTTTTGCCGGCGACGACGGTCCGCGGGGCGGCGGGCAGCGGGACCTCGAGGGTGGCGAGGGGGTCGAGGGACACGACGGGTTCGGCGACCGCCCGGTACTCATTCCCCCGCAGCGTGAACGCGCTCACGAACCCGACGGTGAGGACCGTCAGCAGGGCGGCGGCCAGCCCGCGGGTCGCCAGGGGCAGGTCGGAGTAGCCGTGCCGCTCGGCGAGACGGTGCTCGTGGTGCCGGATGGTCCGCCAGGTGGTCTGCGCGAAATTCACGACGTGCTGTCGAGCGAAGGCCGCCACCTTCCCCGCGAGCACGGAACCGTGGCCGGGCGCCATGCGGGGTCCGGCGAGGGCGTCGGCCGGCCAGGCGCGTCGGGGCTTGCGCTGTGGGGATTCCACGGCCGCGTGAGGGCCCGACGAGTGCTGCAACGTGCGTCTCCGAGTTCGCCAGCCCACGGTCCGGCGAAGGGCGACTGCCGCCCTCCCCGCCATCCCGAACCGGGGTGTCGCGAGATTCGCCACGCAGGCGGCCCGTTCCTGCCGGGGCCGCCGGCGCACCGGAGACTTCGCCGTGTTGACCGCCGAAGGGCCAGGTGGGCCAGGTGGGCCGGGTTGGGCGGGTTGCGCCGCTCAGACACCCCGTCCGGCCCCGTCGCGACGCACGGTCCGCTCCGCTCGCGGAGGCTGTCACTCCCCGGGGCGATTGTCCGGTTCGTCGAACCGGGGAGCAAGCCGGGTCACCGCCGCGACGACGCCGACGGCGAGCCCAAGGGCAACCACGGCGGGCCCGGTGACGTCGCCGTCGTAGCCCGCCGTCGCCACGAGTCCGAGTCCGAGGACGAGGCTCGCCCCGCCGGCGCGGGTGCTGAACGAGCGCCGGAGGCGGTGGGCGGTCGCTCCGATCGCCAACCCCGAGATCACGGCGAGGACGCCAACGGTCACGCGGGAATGATCGGCTGCCGCCAGTGTGATGCCCGCCCCGACAACGACGAGTCCCACCGACCAGCACACGCTCCCCGCACCTCCGAGCCCGGCGCGGATCAGCACGGCGCCACCCCACATGGACGCGACCCCGATGGCGAGCGATGCGGCGGCCGGCGCGGTGACATCGGGGCGCACTCCGAAGGCTCCCTGATCGACGACGGCGAGAACGTCGAGCCGGGTGACCACCGTGAGCCACGCGCCGACGAGCGTCGCGCCGAGGAGCACGCCATGCCCGCGCGTCGGGCCGGTGACGTAGGCGAGTCCCCACACCACCGTTGACACCGCGAGCGCCGAGGTGATGGCGCCGGCCGACACCCCGTCGACCTCGAGCGTGACGAGGCCGGCGGCGCCCGGGATGGCGACGGCGACCGCGACGACTCCCGCCGTCCGCACGGGCGGGCGCGGTGACGCCGACAGGACGATCCCGGCGACGGCGTAGCCGACGAAGAGGAGCGCCGCGGCGCCGCGGTGACCGCCCCGGAGGACGACGTCGAGGCCGAGTGCCGCGAGGGCGACGCCCCCCATGGCGCTGGCGGTCGCCGCGACGGCGCGCGCAAACGACGCCTCGGGTCGCCGTCGAGCCTCGGGCCCGACGTGGGCGGCGAAGCGCTCGGTGGCAGGCACGATCTCGTCGTGGGGAGGCGGATCCTCGGCGTGGGTAGGTGAGGAAACCATGGGTGCGCGACCATACCGGCGTGCGGATCGGCGTCTCCTTGCGCAGTGCGTATCTCGTCGACGACGTTCGGCGCGGCGCCGGCTGGATGGTGGAGCGGGCCGCGGCGGCGAGGGACGCCGGCCTCGACTCGTTGTTTGTCGGCGATCACCACGTGGTGCCGGCGCCCTACTACCAGAACGTCCCCATGCTCGGCCGCCTGCTCGCCGAGTGGAACGACAACCCGTGCGGAGCGCTCTTCCTCCTGCCCCTCTGGCATCCGGTTCTGCTCGCCGAGCAGGTCGGCACCCTCGCCAGCGTTGCGAAAGGGCGCTTCATCCTCGAGTGCGCCGTGGGCGGTGGCGAGGAGCAGTTCGCCGGCATGGGGGTGGACATCAAGCGACGCCCTTCGCTCTTCGAACGCGGCCTCGACGTCGTGCGCCGCCTGCTCGCGGGCGAAGAAGTCGACGGCGCCCGCATCGCCCCCGTACCGCCCGAGCCGGTCGAGGTGTGGATCGGCGCGTCGGCGCCGGCGCCGATCGATCGCGCCGCCCGTCTCGGCGACGGTTGGCTCGCCAACGCAGATCTGACGCTCGAGACGGCGCGCGACCAGATGGCGCTCTACCGCGACGCGTGCGATCGACACGGGCGCACGCCGACCGCGCTCGCCATCCGCAAGGACGTCTACGTGGGCGAGAGCGAGGCCGACGTCGAGGCGGTGGCCGGCCCGGTGATCGCGGCCGGGTATCGCGGGTTCGATCCCACCGCCCTCGTGGTGGGGACCGTCGAGCAGGTCGCCGAGCAGTTCCGCGCCTACGAGGAACTCGGCTTCACCGAGATCAGCGTGCGCCAACTCGCCGACGACCAAACCCCCGCGCTTGCGTCGATCCACCGCCTCGCCGACGTGAAGTCGCTGCTGAACGCGACGTGAGGCCTGCCAACGACGCGCCGGGCCGTGGCGCGGGCGCTCGGTCCGCCCGACCGAGAGCGTGTGTGAGTGTCTGCCCGGCTCACGCCGGGCAGACACTCACACACGCGTCTGCCTCCCGCGTGAAGGTCCTCGTCCCCGACGCCTGATCGTTCTTTCAGTGTGCGTATGGCGT
>DATDOY010000144.1:0-4584 GCA_035293045.1 Acidimicrobiia bacterium | reverse complement strand
GTCTTGGGATTGGGCATGAGGCCGCGGGGGCCGAGCACCTTGCCGAGCTTGCCGACCTGCCCCATGAGATCGGGAGTGGCGATGGCGACGTCGAAGTCGAGGAAGCCGCCCTCGACGCGAGCAACGAGATCGTCGGAACCCACGACGACCGCACCAGCCTCGGTCGCCTCGCGAGCCTTGTCGCCCGCGGCGAACACGGCGACGCGAACGTCCTTGCCCGTCCCGCCGGGCAACGACACGGTGCCGCGGATCTGCTGGTCGGCCTTGCGGGCGTCGACGCCGAGCTTGAGGGCGACCTCGACGCTCTCGTCGAACTTGCGACCGGCCTCTTTGGCGGCCACCTTCACCTGCTCGATCGCCTCGCGGGGGGCGTGACGAACGGCGACGTCGACACTTCGCGTGACTTCGCGGAACTTCTTGCCGTGGCGGGTTGCGCCGCCGTGATTCTTGCCCGGCATCTGATGCCTCCCTCGTTGTGGTGGTGCCCCCGGAGCGAGGTCGTCCCCGGTGGGCCTGGTCGCTACTTGCTGACTTCGATGCCCATCGATCGGGCGGTGCCGATGACCTGTTGGATGGCGCCCTCGCGATCGATGGCGTTGAGGTCGGGCATCTTGGTGTCGGCGATCTCCTCGGCCTGTTTGCGCGTGATGCGCCCCGCGCGTTCGCGCCCCGGGGCCGTCGACGCCTTCTCGAGGCCCGCCGCCTTGCGGATCAGGAACGAGGTCGGAGGCGTCTTGGTGATGAACGTGAACGACCGGTCCTCGAAGATCGTGATCTCGGCGGGCACGACCTGGCCGCGGCGATCTTGGGTCGCCTCGTTGTAGGCCTTGCAGAAATCCATGATGGCGATGCCGTGCGGACCGAGCGCGGTGCCGACGGGCGGCGCCGGACTGGCCGCGCCGGCCTCGATCTGGATCCTGACGACGGCAGCAACTTTTTTCTTGGCCATGGTGGTTCTCGAATCCTGACTACAGCTTCGCCACGTCGGCGAAGTCCAGCGTGACCGGGGTTTCTCGGCCGAAGATGTTGACGAGCACCTTCAGGGTGCTCTGGTCGACGTTGATCTCGTCGATGAGCCCGTTGAAATCGGCGAACGGACCGGCCGTGACCCGGACCTGGTCGCCCACCTCGTAGTCGAGCCGCGGCCGCGCCTTTCGCGTTTCCTCCTCGGGGCGAACCCGAAGGATCGACTCGACTTCCTTGCGGGAGAGCGGCGTCGGCTTGGCCCCTCCGCCGACGAACGCCGTGACACCCGGGGTGTTCCGCACCGCCTGCCACGTCTCGTCTTCGAGGTCCATCCGAACGAGGAGGTACCCGGGAAACACCTTCTTTTGCACGACGACTTTCTTGCCGCCCTTGAACTCGATCACGTCGTCCATCGGGATGACGACCTCGTGGATGCGCCCCTCCATGTGGAGCGACTTCACGCGGCTTTCGAGGTTGGACTTCACCTTCTTCTCGTAGCCCGAGTAGGTGTGGACGACGTACCAGTGCCCGGCCCGGTCGTACGGGCTCGGCTCGCGCGACACGAGTTCGTCGTCGAAGACCTCGACGAGATCGGCTCCGCTGAGATCGGGCTCGAGGACGATGTCTTGGATTACGCCGACTTCCTCTTCCTCGGGTTCGGGTGTGGCGGCGACGGCGGCGAGGATCGACGCCGCCTCCTCGGGCTTCAGGACGGCTTCTTCGACCTTGTCGTCGAGTCCGAGTGCGGCGCGTGCGGCGGCTTCGGGGTCTTCGGCCTGCGCGATCTCGGCGTGCGGATCGGGTTCGCGGACGCGGGAGGGTTCGGGCTCCCGGACGCCGGAGGGTTCGGGTTCGGTGCTCCGGGCCTCGTCGTGAGAGGACGACTCCTCCTCCGCCTCGTCGGACGCCGCTTCGGAACTGACAACCTCGGCTGACTCGTCAGCCGAGGTACCGCGATCGACGACGTCCTCCTCAGACGTCGTCGTCGTCGCCTCCCACGCCGACGCCCCTACCCCGGCCTCTTGTTGCTCGGGCGCGCTCTCCGACGTCACCTCCGGCGAGGTGACGTCGTCAGCGCTGTCCTCGGCCGCCGCATCGGCGGCCTCGGCGGCTAGCGCAGGTGATTCGTCCGACGCCACCAGCGGCGCGTCGGACTCGGCGTCGGACTCCTCGGCGACATCCGTCGCCTCGTCGGCTGGCGCAGCTGGCTCAGCTTCTTCGGCATCAAGCGCGTCAGGCTCGACGTCGTCAGCGCTGTCCTCGGTGGCCTCGTCGGCTGGCGCAGCTGGCTCAGCTTCCTCGGCATCAAGCGCGTCAGGTGGTGCCGGCGCGTCAGGTGGTGCCGGCGCCTCCGTCGCGACGGGCGCGGCGGTGGGCTCTTCGGGCGCGTCGGAAAGGGTTTCGGTGTGGTCGTGGTTCACGGCTCAGTCGCTTCGAAGGGTCAGTCGTACAGGAAGAGCACGAACTTCCCGAAGGCAAAGTCGTAACCGAAGATCAGCGTGGTCAGGAAGATGACGGCGATGAGCACGATGATCGTGGAGTTGACCACTTCTGATCGGCTCGGCCAGGCGACCTTGCGCAGCTCCGCTCGAACTTCGCGGGAGAACTCCCTCGGGCTCGTGCGTTCGCGCTTGGTCGGTGGGGCGGGGCGGCGGCGCTGTTCGGGGCCCGTCGGGCGACGCGACTCCTCGCGGCGCTGCATGCGCCGCATCGCGCGGTTGCCGGCCACCTCGCCGGACGCCTGGCCCTGTTGGCTTTCTTCTTCTTCGTTGCGCTGGTCGCGAAACGCCACTGGCTGCTCTTCCTTGCTTGTTCTTCGGTCAGACCGACTCCGGGTCGGTCAGGCAGGTGTCGCACAGTCTTGCCGAGATCCCTGCGACCATGCCGCAAGGGACGGGTCGCCGCAGGGCAGGAGGGACTCGAACCCCCAACCGCCGGTTTTGGAGACCGGTGCTCTGCCAAATTGAGCTACTGCCCTCCGATCTCGCCAGACACGCAGACTTCACCGCAGGCGAGAAACCGGTGGGAAATTCAGCGAGCCGGAACCGGCAAGACCAGCGCTCACGATAGCAGCGGGGCGTGAGA
This sequence comes from Acidimicrobiia bacterium, assembly GCA_035293045.1. Lineage (GTDB taxonomy): Bacteria > Actinomycetota > Acidimicrobiia > IMCC26256 > JACPCJ01 > DATDOY01. The sequence goes on along the minus strand of DATDOY010000144.1, from coordinate 1,533 downwards.
AGCCGCCGACCGTTCACGTCACCCGCGCCCGCATCACCTCGTGGCAGCGCTCCAGCGCCTTGGCGGCGCCGAACCCGACCGTGGATCGGCGGGTGCCTCAGCGAGCGAAGGCCGTGCTGCGCCGGCGGACGAGCACGACGGCTGTGGCCGCGGCCCCCGCGGCGACGGCGCCGAGTGCCCCTGCCCAGGCAGCCTTCTGCTTCGCCGACATCACGCGGATGACGGCGGGACCGTCGATCGCAGCGAGGGTCTCGTCGAGCAGGCCGATCGGGGCGTCCACGCGAACCTCGCGGAGCTCGCCGAGCGCACGAAGCAACTTGGTGTAGCGGGCGACCTCGGCCTGGCACCCCAGGCACGTCTCGATGTGGCGCTGGGCCGTGAGGTCGGCGAGGCCCTGGTCGGCCATAGCGGGCAAGAGGGCTCGAACGTCGTCACACTGCATGCTCCACCTGCTTTCCACTGGGGCCTTCCCCAAAAATCTCATCGTGCAGCTTGCGCCGCGCCCGATGGAGGCGAACCTTGGCGGCGGCGACCGAGATGCCGAGCTCGTCGCCGATTTCTTCGTGCGTGAGGCCGTAGACATCCCGCAGGATCAGCACGGCCCGCAGCTTGGCGGGGAGCGTCTCCACGGCCGCCGACACCTGATCCCGCAACATCGACGCATCGGCGAGGGCCTCGGGGTCGGAGACGAACCTCGAGTCGGGAATCTGCTCGAGATCGTCCCCGACGGGTTCGTGGCGGTGCTTCCGGCGCTTCTTCATCATCGTGTAGGAGGCGTTGGCCGTGATGCGGTAAAGCCAGGTGGAGAACTGCGCGTCGCCACGAAAGCGCTTCAAGCCCTTCCAGGCACGCAGGTACGTCTCCTGGACCACGTCGCGCGCGTCCTCCTCGTTGCCGGTCAGTCGATACGCCAGGGTGTACGTGTCTTCGTACGTGTGGCGCACCAGGTCGTCGAAAGCCCGCCGATCCCCGCCCTTGGCGGCTTCGATGAGCGTTCCGAGGTCATCCATAGGTGCCTCGCACTGGCCGTTGTGACTCCGCGCGCGGGAACAAGGTTACGTCAGCACGGAGGGTGGGCGCGACACGTTCCTTCTGCCCTATCCGCGCCCGATATGGGTGCACAAGAGCACAAAAGTGGAGGGAGCTATCGAGTTTCCTTGTGGGGGGTGTGCGAGCGGCAGAAGCGGCAGTACTTCTTGAGTTCGATGCGATCACGATCGTTGTTCTTGTTCTTCATCGTGATGTAGTTCCGCCGCTTGCAGTCCTCGCACGCCATCGTGACCTGGACTCGCTTATCGGACGCCATGCGAACGCCTCTTTCTCCGTGAACTTTGTTTCTCCAGCCCCACATTGTGTGGGAAGGGAAACAAAGTTCGTTACTTGTTGATCTTGGTGACCTGGCCGGCGCCCACGGTGCGGCCACCCTCACGGATGGCGAACCGCAGGCCCTCGTCCATGGCGATGGGCTTTTCGAGCACGACCGACATCTCGGTGTTGTCGCCGGGCATGACCATCTCGGTGCCGTCGGGGAGG
>DATDOY010000143.1:0-5633 GCA_035293045.1 Acidimicrobiia bacterium | reverse complement strand
GCCGCGCAGCCTACCGCCGCTCGTGCCGGTATCCCCGGAGTCCCGGACGGGCTCCCATCAGCTCTGGGTTCCGCTGTGCGGTGGTCACCGCGATCACGAGCTCGTCGCAACACGCGGCGAAACAGAAACGTCGCATGCGATCCTCGTACTGGCGGGGACGTGGTGTCCCGCCGTGAACAACCTCGGCGACCGCAATCATCCGTGAAGTGAGCGGCGCGTCGCCTAGTTCGTCGGCCCGCCATCGCGGTGGCCCGTCACGAAGCCGATCCACTCGCCCCGCGTGCGGTGGTGGGCGCGACTTCCGCTCGCAGCCGCTCGCGCCGAGCGCGATCGCGCGCCGTCTCGCGCCGGGCGGCGACCGCGAACACGGCACCCATCGCTGCCAGGACGATCAACAGGACCACGGTCACGGTGTCCACGGTTTCGGGTGCTCCCTCGCGAGGCGGTGCTGCCCTATGAGTCTGCCGCCCGATCCCCAATGCAACCCACTCGCGGCTCCTATAGCCAAGCCGGCGCCCGAACGATCGACGGTTCGACGCGGCTTCCCGGACGCCGCGGGCTACTCCCGGAACTCCTCGGGGGTCACGCCTGCGTACTCCTCGATCCACGCCTTCGCGTCGGCGACGACGTCGTCGGAAAGTCCGTCGCACCGACGGCGCACCTGCCACGCGGTAAAGGCGACGAGGCTGCCGCCGTCGATCGGGGTCGCCGCCGGCGCCACGATGACGTCGTCTCGGGCCCGCGCGAGCGCCTCGAGACCGCCCGCCTCCCCGGCCAGGGCTTCGTCGTACTGCACGACCACCACGCCGACCTCGAGCGAGAGCACCTGCTTGGCCTCGGGAATCGGCTCGTCGTAGACGCCCGGCTTCGGGGGCTTGCCGCCGAAGTGGGGACCGGACGCAGGCGGATGGTGGTCGTACTTCGCGGCGTCGACATCCAAGACGTGTCCCGAGGCGCGGGAGTCGACCACGCGCTCCACTTCGCCACACGACGCCTCGACGTCACCGCCGCCCCCGCACGCAGGGAGCGCAAGCACCGCGACCGCCGCGCCCCTACAGACCCAGCGCCGGAAGCAGTTCGTCATAGGTCGAGATCACGGAGTCGCCCGCCGGGCCCTGCGCCGGATCGTCGTCGTCGTAGACGGCGGTGACGCGAACGGCACGCATCCCCATGTCGATGGCCCCTTGCACGTCGGTGCGGCGCCGGTCGCCGACGTGGGCCGCCGCGGTCGGGGGGACGCCACCGAGTCCGGCGAGCGCGTGGTCGAAGATGCGCCGGTCGGGCTTGTACACCCCCACCTCGTCCGAGAACGACCAGTGGTCGAAGAACCGCAGCAGGTCGTGGCGTTGGAGGTGCCAGCGAAGGTACCGCGACGCCATGAGCCCGACGTCGCAGATGATCCCGACGCGCAGCCCGGCGTCGCGCACCGCTTCCAACGCGTCGCCGACTCCGTCGACGGGAACCACCTCCGCGGTCTCGGCACAGCCGTAGAACGCATCGAGGAGCGCGTCGGTGAGGTGGGCAAGAGAGCCATCACCCTCGAGGCTCGCGAGGCAGTGTCGCGCCGCGTCTTCTCCGGTGTACTGCCGGTTCTCGTGCCACGCCGTCCAGTACTCGCCCCGGGCCGCGGTGTACGCGTCGACGAGGTGGGCGCGGTCGGCTTCCACGCCGGCGTCCGTCAGGATCGTCAGCCAGGCGTCGGCGATGAGCTCGCGCCGCTGGTCCATGTCGGGCTCGTAACAGAGCGTGTTCCAGTAGTCGAAGGTGACCACCGCGAGCGGCGCCTGGGTGCTCAATGACCCGCCGGGCCGGGCCGGCACGCGCCCGAATCACGCGCCGCTTGCGCCACCGCCGGGGCGACCCTGCCGACCACCTCGGTGTTGAAGACCGACGGAATGATGTAGTGCGGCGACAACTCACTCTCGGTCACGACGGACGCGATGGCGTCGGCCGCCGCCATCTTCATCTCCTCGGTGAAGCAATGCGCGCCGGCGTCGAGAGCACCGCGGAAGATGCCCGGGAAGCACAGCACGTTGTTGATCTGGTTCGGGTAGTCGGACCGTCCCGTGGCCATGACCGCGGCGAGGTCGCCCGCCTCCTCCGGCGTGATCTCGGGATCCGGGTTGGCCATCGCGAACACGATGGCGTCGCGATTCATCACCCGCAGGTCGTCGTAGGTCAAGACGCCGGGCGCGGAAACACCGATGAAGACGTCGGCCCCGGGAAGGACCTCGTAGATGGCGCCTTTGCGCTGCTCGGGGTTGGTGTGGTCGGCGAACCAGCGCTTGGCCTGGTTGAGCTCCGATCGCCCTTCGTAGACGGCGCCCTTGGAGTCCACCCCGATGACGTTCTCCACCCCCGCGCTCAGGAGCATCTTGGTGATGGCGACGCCGGCCGCCCCGACGCCCGAGATCACGACCTTCAAGTCGGCCATCTTCTTGTCCACGACCTTCAGCGCGTTGCGGAGCGCGGCGATCGTGACGACCGCCGTGCCGTGCTGGTCGTCGTGGAAGATCGGGATGTCGAGCAGTTCCGTGAGCTGCTCTTCGATCTCGAAGCACTCCGGCGCCTTGATGTCCTCGAGGTTCACGCCGCCGAACACCGGGGCGATGCGGGCGACGGTCTCGACGATCTGGTCCGGCGACTCGACGTCGAGACAGATCGGAAAGGCGTCGATGCCGCCGAACTCCTTGAACAGCATCGCCTTGCCTTCCATCACCGGCAGGGCGGCGGCCGGACCGATGTTGCCGAGCCCGAGGACCGCCGTGCCGTCCGTGACGATGGCCACCGAATTCGCCTTGATGGTGAGGCGGCGCACTTCGTCGGGGTTGGCGGCGATGGCGTTGCAGATGCGGGCGACGCCAGGCGTGTACGCCATCGACAGGTCGTCGCGGCTCCGCAGCGGCACCTTCGAGGTCACCTCGATCTTCCCGCCGACGTGCATGAGGAAGGTCCGGTCCTCGATCGAGAGAACCTCGAGGCCGTCGACGCCGGTGAGAGCGGCCCTGATCTCCTCCGCGTGCTCCTCGTCGCGCAGATCGACCGAAAGGTCCTCGAGAACAACCCCGCCGTCAGACTCGACGATGTCGATGGCCCGAATGTTGCCGCCGGCATCCCCGATGGCGGTGGCGAGAGACCCGAGGGCCCCCGGAGTGTCCTTGATGCGCACGCGCACGTGAACGGAGTACGACGGGTTCGGTGTGCGCATGACCGCGCACGGTACCAGGCACGCCACGCGCTCCCTCGGTCGAATCCGCTCCACCGCACAGGTGGGCGAGCCACGGGGACGACGCTCCTCGCGCTCGCTCGCCGCTCCCCTCCGGGTCGCGGCTCCTCGTCATGCTGCGGGGCGCCGTCCCCGTGCCTCTCCGGGTCCCGCGTCCACCGGCGCGACAACGCCCGGACCGGCGGCCGTCCTCGCGAGTTCTCGCGATTCGGTGCGCCGCCGTCCGGGCGGTGTCGAAGTGTTCCGTTGCCTGCGCGGTCCGGGGCCAGGCCCGGCACTCAGGCAATCAGGAATCGATCAGGCGAGACCTGACTCGCTCTCGACCTGCTCGAGGTACTTCCTGATCTCCGATGCGCGGAAGCGACGGTGGCCACCGAGGGTGCGGATGGCCGAGATCTTTCCGGCGCGCGCCCAGCGGGTCACGGTCTTGGGGTTGACGCGGAACATGGCCGCGACTTCCGACGGGGTCAGAAGCTGCTCGTGCTCCTCACGGTCCTGCATGTGGGTGCCTCCCGGTTGTCGGGCACGTGCCCCTGCGGTCTGCAGCAGGCCAGCGAACCCGGCGGTGTTGTATGTGTCGTACGAGGACGTGTGTCCGGTTCGTAGGGCTATGTTACGGCAAGCGGCGGTTGGTACTCCATAGTCCGCTCGGACGAAATGGCCGTTCCGGCCGAACTAGTCACCTCCGCTGCTTTTCCAAGTGTACGACGGCGCAACCGCTATTGCGGCCGCGGACTCCCGAATTGCGCAGATTGTGTACCCAGGCAGGCATCCCCCGGAAACGTCCGAGCCGATACGATCGGACCGAAGGGCGACAGCCGGGCGATCCCTCGCTGTTCCCCGCACGACACACGGCCCGGGCGATCCCCGGCCGCCGAGGAGGAACCATGGAGATCGTTCCCACCGCAACGGTGGCGTCGGGCGTGATGGGCGTGATGGGCACCGAAGGCCACGAGCAGGTGGCCTACTGGTCGGCCCCCGAGGTCGGCCTCCGGGCCATCATCGCCATCCACTCCACCCGGCTCGGCCCCGCCCTCGGCGGCACCCGGTTCTACCCCTTCGAGAGCGAGGAGGCGGCGGTTGCCGACGTCCTCCGCCTCGCCAAAGCCATGAGCTACAAGTCAGCCGCGGCCGGACTCGACCTCGGCGGCGGCAAGGCCGTGGTGATCGGCGACCCCAAGCGCGACAAGACCGAGGCGCTCCTCCGGTCGTACGCCAAGTTCGTGGACTCCCTTTCGGGTCGCTACTACACGACCGAGGACGTCGGCTCGACGGTGGCCGACATGGAGATCATCGCCGAGGAGACCCCGTTCGTCACCGGCAAGGCGGTCGAGCACGGGGGATCGGGCGACCCGAGTCCGGCGACGGCCATCGGCGTCCTCGCCGCCATGCGGGCGGCATCCGAGCGGCTGTGGGCCACCACCGATCTCGCCGGGCGTCACGTGGTCGTGCTCGGGGCGGGCAAAGTCGGCGGAGCGCTCGTGCACCACCTCGTCGACGCCGGCTGCCGGGTGACCGCCGGCGACGTCAGCGACGCCGCGCTCGCCGCGCTCCCCGCGAGCGTGGAGATCGTCCCCCCGGAGAAGGCCCACGCGGTCGAGTGCGACCTGTTCAGCCCGTGCGCCCTTGGGGCGGGCCTCAATCCCGCGACCATCCCCGAGTTGCGCTGCGCAGCCGTGGTGGGAAGCGCGAACAACCAACTCGCGACCCCCGAGTGCGGCGATCTCCTCGATCGGGCCAGAGTCCTCTACATCCCCGACTACGTCGCCAACGCCGGCGGCGTCATCAACATCGCCTTCGAGATCGGCCGACCCTATTCGTGGACCGAGGCCGAAGCCGCGGTGTTGCGCGTCTTCGACAACACAAGGGCTGTTCTCGACCGGGCCGAGCGTGAAAGGATCACGACGGCCTCAGCCGCAGACCGAATAGCGCAGGAGCGGATTGCCAAGGGGGACCACTCGGGCCTTCCCCCGCGCGAGGAACGCGCACCCCACGCGACCCATCAACGGAGATAGGACGTCGACCCGGCGCTCGAACGCCGGCACGCAGGAGGAAGGCAATGGCATACGCCCCCCCGACCGATGAGCAGGACCTCTCGACTTTCCATCTCGTGGAACGGCACACCGAGGTCGGTCTCAAGCCCTCGGAACTCCTCGAGATGTATCGCTTGCTCCTGCTGGCGCGAAAGCTCGACCAGCGGGTGTGGGCGCTCAACCGCCAGGGCCGGGCAGCCTTCGTCGTGTCGTGCCAGGGCCACGAGGGCGCTCAGATCGGGTGCGGGTGGGCCTTGCGCGCCGCCCAGTCCGTCGTGTGCCCGTACTACCGCGACACCGCGCTCATGCTCACCCTCGGCATGACGGCGGTCGAGATCCTCCAGGCCGTCTTCGCCAAGGCCGACGACCCCAAC
>DATDOY010000142.1:0-15606 GCA_035293045.1 Acidimicrobiia bacterium | reverse complement strand
GTAGGGGTTGCATGCGGGGTCGGCGGCCCGGTACTCGATGCGGGTCGAGCTCTCCTTGCCCTTCTTGGGGATCGGCACCCGCACGAGGGCGGAGCGGTTGTTGCGGGCCCAACTCACGAAGACCGGAGCCTCGAACCCGCGCACCAGTCGCTTGTAGGAGTTCACCCACTGGTTGGTGACGGCCGTGATCTCCCGGGCGTGGTGGAGCAGGCCGGCGATGAAGCCCCTTCCCACCTTCGAGAGCCCGTACTCGTCGCCCGGGTCGTGGAAGGCGTTGACGTCGCCCTCGAAGAGCGAGAGGTGGGTGTGCATCGCCGAGGCGAAGGTGCCGTTCAACGGCTTGGGCATGAACGTGGCGTGGCACCCGAACTCCTGAGCCACCTCGCGCACCACGAGCCGGAACGTCATGATGTTGTCGGCCATCGTGAGGGCGTCGGTGTAGCGCAGGTCGATCTCCTGCTGGCTGGGGCCCAACTCGTGGTGCGAGTACTCGACGGGGATGCCCATCTGCTCGAGCGTGAGGATGGTGCGCCGCCGCAGCTCCGAGGCCATGTCGGCGGGCGTGAGGTCGAAGTACGTCGAGTGGTCGAGGGGCTCGGGGTTCTGGGCCGAGCGCAGGTAGAAGAACTCCATCTCCGGGCCGGCGAAGAACGTGAAGCCCTTCTCACGGGCCCGCTCGAGGTTGCGCTTCAGCACGTACCGCGGGTCGCCGTCGAACGCCTCGCCCGAGGGCAGCCGGACGTCGCAGAACATCCGGGCCACCGGAACCTCGTCGCCCTTCCACGGCAGCAGCTCGAAGGTGTTGGGGTCGGGGTGGGCGAGCATGTCGGCTTCCTGGACCCGGGTGTAGCCCTCGATGGCCGAACCGTCGAAGGTCATGCCCTCCTCGAGGGCCGTCTCCAGTTCGGCCGGGGTGATGGCGAACGCCTTCAAGAACCCCTGGACGTCGGTGAACCAGAGGCGGATGAACCGCACGCCCCGTTCCTCGACGGTCCGCAACACGTAGTCGAGCTGAGAGTCCATGGGTACCATTTTCGTCGTCTCCCTGGGTTTCACCAGCACCAACGGCGCTCGTTCACACAGCGTTCACATACGGGCAACGGCGAGGAAATGCCAGCGCGACAGGCTGCGCATGCCCGGGTGGCACGGCGTGACACCGCCGCCTAGGTTCGATGACTCGACCAGACACGGGACGGGAAATCCCGACCAGGACAGACGAAAAGGGGCTCACGTGGAGGAACGCACTCCTGCCGACGTTCTCAGACTTGCTTCGGACTCGGGTGCCGAGTTCGTCGATCTGAGATTCATCGACCTTCCCGGCTTGCACCAGCACTTTTCGATGCCCATCAGGATGCTGACCGAGGAGGGCTTCGACGAGGGCTACGGCTTCGACGGATCGTCGATTCGTGGGTTCCAGGAGATCCAGGAGTCGGACATGCTCCTCCTCCCGGACCCCGACACGGCGCTGATGGACCCGTTCACGGCCCGTCCCACGATCAACCTCAACTGCTTCGTGCGCGACCCGGTGACCGGCGAGGCCTACTCCCGCGACCCGCGGTACATCGCCAAGAAGGCCGTCGATTACCTGGCGAGCACCGGCATCGCCGACACGGCCTACTTCGGCCCTGAAGCGGAGTTCTTCATCTTCGACCGCGTGAGCTTTTCGTACGCCCCCAACTCCGCCCATCACCACATCGACTCCGAAGAGGGCATTTGGCGGGCGGGCGAGGAGTTCGAGCTCGACGGCACACCGAACCTCGGATACAAGCCCCGTCTCAAGGAGGGGTACTTCCCCGTGCCGCCCATGGACCACTTCCAGGACCTGCGGTCCGAGATGGTGGCCGTCATGGAGCAGTGCGGGATCGAGACCGAGGTCCACCACCATGAGGTGGGCACCGCCGGCCAGGCTGAGATCGACATGCGCTTCGACACCATGCTGCGCATGGCCGACAAGGTGATGCTCTACAAGTACATCGTGAAGAACGTGGCGCACCGCGCTGGCAAGTCGGTGACGTTCATGCCCAAGCCCCTCTTCGAGGACAACGGCTCCGGCATGCACACCCACCAGTCGCTCTGGAAGGGCGGCGAGCCGCTGTTCTACGACGAGAAGGGCTACGCCGGCCTGTCCGACATGGCGCGCTGGTACATCGGCGGTCTGCTCAAGCACGCGCCGGCGGTCCTGGCGTTCGCGGCTCCGACCACCAACTCGTACAAGCGGCTGGTGCCGGGCTACGAGGCGCCGGTCAACCTCGTGTACTCGATGCGGAACCGTTCGGCCGCGGTGCGCATCCCGCTCTACTCGCAGAGCCCGAAGGCCAAGCGCCTCGAGTTCCGTTGCCCCGACCCGTCGGCCAACCCGTACCTCGCCTTCGCGGCGATGTTGATGGCCGGCCTCGACGGTGTGCAGAACCGCATCGAGCCGCCGGACGCCGTCGACAAGGACCTCTACGACCTTCCGCCGGAGGAGCTGGCGCGGGTCCCGCAGGTGCCGGGTTCACTCGAGGAGTCGTTGGACGCGCTGCGCGCCGACAACGAGTTCCTCGGAGCCGGCGACGTGTTCACCAAGGACGTCATCGACACGTGGATCGACTACAAGATCGCGTCCGAGATCGACGCCGTCCGCCTGCGCCCGCACCCCTACGAATTCCACCTCTACTACGACATCTAATCCGAACTTTGTTTCTTTCCTCACACCATGTGGGGGCAAAGAAACAAAATTTGCGGGACGGCCGCCCTCCGGGGCGGCCGTCCCGCGCTCCGGCCAATTGGGTCGAGCCGTTGGGTCCGCTGATGGTGTGTCGATAGGGTTGCCCATGGGAACGGCCCATGACCCGGGTCAGGCGGCGGAAGACCTCAAGGTGCGCGGGCGATGGTTTGTGGTTGACACGTTGGCCGTACTCTTCAGCTTGGCGCTCGTGACCTCGTTCACTCTTGCGCCCGCCTTCGCGGCTCCGGTCATGATGCCCGTTCTCCTCTGGCGCGGCCGCAGACGGGGCGGGCTTGCCGGCATCCTCCTCATGTCCCTTGCTCTCGCCTATATGCCCTTCATCTGGGCGGCCGTCAACCCTTCAAGCACGAGCGGTGGGGTCGAATCGGTGGTTCGGTGACCGCTTGGGGACGAACGAGTACCCGGGAGCAGCCTTCGCGCGCAGACGCCGCCTATCGGATAGGCGGCGCCTGTCTAAGTCGCTAGGGGGATGCACATTCTGTTGTTCGTGCGGCCATGCAGAGAGGGGGCCGCGGGAAGCGATCGGCTATCCCACCAATTCCTACTGATGGTACGATACCGGCGTGGCTGTGTCGAAGGTTTCGCTGAGCATCGACGAGGACGTCCTGGCCGAGGCCCGGGAGCGGGCCGGGCGCCGGGAGCTGTCCTCGTACGTGAACGAGGCGCTGCGGCGCCAGCTCCAGCACGATCGCATCGCTGATCTGCTGGCCGAGATGGAGGACGGGGCGGGGCCGATCCCCGCCGAGTTGATGGAGGAGGCCCGCGAGCTGTGGCGCGGCGTCGACCGACCCAAGGCCCGCCGGCGTTCCGCCTGATCCTCGACTCGGGCGCCGTCATCGCCCTCTCGCGGCGCGATGACCGCGCTCGGGCGGCACTCGCCGCCGCCTGGGAGGTCGGGGCCGACGTGTCCATTCCCGCGGTGGTAGTGGCCGAGACGGTCCGCGGTTCTGGGCCGAGGGACGCGCCTGTGAACCGGGTGATCGCTGCGGTCGGCGAGGTCGGCGTCGCCGACGAGGCGACCGGCCGCGTGGCGGGGGCATTGCTCGGCGCCGCGAAGTCGGAGGCAACCATCGACGCGCTGGTGGTGGCAGACGCGATCGAGCGCGGTGGGGGCGTCATCCTCACCGCAGACCCCGACGACCTGGGCCGCGTGGCCGAGGGCCACACCGAGGTCGTGATCGAGGCCTTGTAGTCGCGCACCGCTTGTCGGCCGACGAGAGTCGGATGGCGGCCCGCTGGGCGTCGAGGGTCCTCGTCGCCACCAGGATGACCACAGGCGGTTCACGGTCGGGTTCACGGTCGTGTCCCGGTAACCCCTGCACGAGTTACGGAAACTCCCGCGAGCACCTGGGCTGGACGGGGTGAGGCGGCCATCCCGGGGCAGTGATGCGGTTAGCTCGACGGCGAGGCGCTGGTCGCCGGGGCCGAGATCCAGGGCACGGTGCCGCTCTGGGACTGGATCGGCGACGAAGGGGCGACGACGTTCAGCTACTGAGGGTTGAACGCTCGGCGGGTCGCGTGTTGCCCTTCGGGTCACAGATGAGCTCGCCGGCACTCGACGGCGACGTTGCGGCCAGGACCCTTGGCGAATCGGGTGCCACATCGAACGTGGCGACCCGCTGCCTACTCGAGAGACCCGGCGATCGCCAGGTGTCGGGTCAGCTTGGAGACTCGGCTGAGGACGCCTCGTAGATCGTGTACTCCGGGTCAGCAACGAGGGCTCCGCTCTCAAAGAGCTTCATCGCCTGCGCGACTTCCGGCAGCTGTTCTTGGCGGTCGAGCGCGGCTCGATCCTCAAACACCTCAACAGCGAGCACGCACGTTGGGTCAACGACGTCCCGGGCGACATCGAAATGAAGAACGCCCGCCATCTTCCGGCTCGGCCCGACCACGTCACCCATCGCCGCGGCCACCTCTTCGGCCCGGTCGGGCCGGCATTGAACTCGAAAGCGAACGACGATCACGGTATCCCCCTCTGCAGCGCCCGGGCGCGCACCCTACACGCGGGGGAATGCTTGATCTGGTCCGTCTCTCGTCCGTCAGAGGACGGGCCACGGCGTCAAGAACGGGCACTGTCGGACAGGCGTTCCCGCAGGCCGAACCGCAGATTCGTATCGGGCCTCGGTCACCCCCGGGCCTTGACCGCGGGATTACCTCCTGGCGATCCGGATTGGCTGTGGCGATCCGGCGGCGGGCGGGAACCCCGGGGAGGTGGATCGGGGATCGAGCGCGATCAGCTCGCTGGTGCCACCGTGATGGTGCCGAACATCCCGGCTTCGAAGTGCCCCTCGATCTCACAGACCAGGTCGAACGCCCCAGTCTCGGTCGGGATCAGGTAAACCTCGATCTCCTTGCCCGCGAACACCTCGATCTCGCGGGGGGCAGGGGCCTTGAACTCCCCCGAAGCGTCTTCGGCCTTGCGGAATGCGACCGATCCGAAGAACTCCTCCGCCGTGAACTCGTGCTTGACGTCGCCTGTGTTCACCACCTTCAGGATGTACGGCTGCCCGGACGTGAGGGTGAAGTCCTTGGGCGTGAAGGCGAACTCCGAGAGCTCGATCGTCTGTTCCTTGGCGGCGTCCCAGTCGGCCGCCTCCACGAGGGCCGGTCCGTCCTGGTTCCACGATCCTGAAGCGACGTCGGCGAGCTCGATCGCAGGCGATGCCGGCGCCTCGCCGGTCACCGTGATGGTGCCGAACATCCCGGCTTCGAAGTGCCCCTCGATCTCACACACCAGGTCGTAAGTGCCGGCGATGAGCGGAACCAGGTAGATCTCAACCGTCTCGCCGGCGAAGACCTCGACTTCGGTGAAGAAGGGGACCTTCACCTCGCTCTGCGCCGTCTCCGCCTTGCGCGTTGCCACCGTCCGGAAGAACTCCCCCGCCGTGAACTCGTGCTTGACATCGCCCGTGTTCACCACCTTCAGGATGTACGGCTGCCCCGCCTCCAGGGTGATCTCTTTCGGCGTGAAGGCGAACTCCGAGAGCTCGATCGTCTGTTCCTTGGCGGCGTCCCAGTCGGCCGCCTCCACGAACTCCGCCGCGTTCGCCACGTACCGTTCCGCCGACGAAGCCGCGGTCGACGAGGGGGCCGTCGTGGCCGACGAGGTTGTCTCTTCCCCGTCACCGCACGCAGCCGCCACGAACGCGACCACGCTGATCACTCCCAGCAGGCTCCGTGCGGATCTCTTCATCGCGTCCCTCCTCGTCGGGCGGCCTACGGACAGCGTCCTTCGATGAAGCCCCTGGGGGTAGGGACCAAGGGCACGCGGGCTTGTGACGGTCGCCCCTGATGTCAGAGACCATTCCACAGAATATTGAAGAAGGGAAGGACAGGATCACTGTAGGGAAGGGATGCCGGCGAGTTCGCGCGGCGGCGACTGGTCGCCACCCCAAAAAGCGCCCGTAGGCCATGACGCTGGTCGTCGATGCGGGCGCGCTCTACGCGCAGGCCGACACCAGGGATCGAGATCACGAGCGCGTCGTCGAGGTTCGGCGAGCTGAACGAGGTGCGCTCGTCACGTCCCAGGTCGCGGCGGCTGAAGCCGACTGCCTCATCCCGACCCCGCTGGGAGTCGACGTCGCGCTCGCCATTCTCGAAGACCTCGCCGAACAACAGGAACCAGTGCGAATTGATGGGACGCCGTCTTCCCTGGCCAGGGCCACCCGTCCGCGATTGACGGCGGTCACGGCGCCGCGGGATCACGAGTACGGCGTTTGAGTTCTACCTGCACAAGCACATCTGTGGCCGCGCCCCGACCTGCTGTTGGCCGCCGGCGGCCGCAGGTGGGGGTCGGGAAGGCGCGTCGGTCACCCGCAGGTCTTGACGGCGGGGATGACGTCCTGGCGCGCGACCGGGGCCGGCGCCCCGTCGGGCGTGCGCCCGGGATCCCCTCCCCGTTGGAGCGTCTCGTACATGCGCACCGCCACGACGAGCCCGGAGGCGGCGGTGAGTCCGGCGACGGTCCAGATGGCTGCTTCGAGTCCGAGCAGGTCCGCCACCCCACCCGCGAGCAGCGCGCCCACGGCGAACCCCGCGTCCCGCCACAGCCGGTAGACGCCCACGGCTGAGGCCCGCCAGCGGGGGTGGGCGACGTCGCCGATGGCGGCGAGCAGCGTCGGGTACACCATGGCAGTCCCGGCCCCGAGAAGCACGGCCCCACCGGCCCAGGGAGCGAAGCCGCGGGTGGCGGCGATGACCGCCAGCGCCACCGCCTGGCACCACATGCCCGCGGCGATGAGCCACTTTCGCCCCAGGCGGTCCGAGAGGGCGCCCGTGACGAGCTGGCCCAGGCCCCACACCGCCGGGTAGATGGCGGCCAGGGTCCCGATGGCCCCGACTGAGAGCCCTTCCCGGGCGAAGAACAGCGGGAAGAGGCCCCAGGCCATGCCGTCGTTCAGGTTGTTCACCATGCCGGCCTGACTGGCGGCCGACAGCGCCCGCTCCTTGAAGCTGGTGAGCGTGAACACCTCCCGGGTCGAGAGCCCGTGGTGGAGCTCGGCCGAGACGGCTTGGTGGTTGGCCGCCTCGTGGCGGGCGTGGCCATGGGTTTCGCGCACGAAGAAGGCGGAGAGCCCCAGGCCGAGCCCGGCGTAGGCCAGACCAAGGAAGAAGGGCTCGGGCCGAAGGCCGGCGTGGGCGGCGATGAAGCCGGTGGCCAGGGCCGTCGCCGCCACCGAGCCGTACCCCGCCGCCTCGTTGAGGCCCATGGCGAGACCGCGTCGCTCGGGTCCGGCCAGGTCGATCTTCATGATGACCGTGGTCGACCAGGTGAGTCCCTGGTTCACGCCGAGGAGCACGTTGGCTGCCACGATCCACCCCCACGTCGGCGCCCACATGATGAGGAGCGGGACGGGCAGCCCGATGAGCCACCCCGCCACGAGGACGGGCTTGCGTCCCACGCGATCGGAGAGCGTGCCGGCGAAGAAGTTCGTGAGGGCCTTCACGATCCCGAAGGCCACGATGAAGGTGAGGGTGGCGGTGAAGGCGCGGAGGTGGAACACCTGCTCGGCGAGGAGGGGGAGGACGGTGCGCTCCTGGCCCACCATCCCGCCCACGAGGGCGTTGACCCCGACGAGGAGCGAGAACTGCGCCAGGTTGGCGCGCAGGCCGAGGCGGACCGGCCGGTCCGCCGTGCGCGTCACGGCCCCGCCTCGAGGGGCTGCCCACTCGCCCGGCTCCAGTCCTCGGGCCCGCCGTCGAGGACGGCCAGGTCGCCGTGCCCGCGCCGGGCGAGCAGGCTGGCGCCGGTCATGGCGCGCTCACCGTGCCCGCAGGCGACCGTGATCGCACCGGACGGCAGCCCGTCGTCCTCGGGGAGTGAGCCCAGCTCAACGTGGTGCGCCCCCGGGACGTGGCCCGCTACGTACTCGGCGTCCTGGCGCACGTCGAGCACGGTTCCTTCGAGCCTCCCGGCCTCGACGAGAGGGATGCGGGTGACCTCGAACCCGGCTTCCCGCCAGGCGCCCATGCCCCCCGTCAACTCGCCGCGGAGGTCCTCGTAGCCGACCTTCAGGGCTTGGCGGACCAGCTCGGCCCGGTCCTGGCCCTCGCCGACCACGAACACCAGCGCTCGCCCCTCGGGAACCAGCCACCCCAGCCACGAGGCGAAGGCGGGGCGCAGGGTGTTCGAGAGCGCGCCCGGAACGTGGCCCGCCGCGAACTCCTCGACGGGACGCACGTCGACCAGCTCGGCCCCGGCGGCGACGAGGTGGCGGACCTCGGCCGGCGAGAGCGGCGCGAGGGTCGGGAGGCCGCCGTAGACGCGGGGCCCGTGCCGGTTCACGTCGCGCAGGCGAAGGAAGTAGGACGGGTAGGTGCCGAGCCCCGCCAGCAGCGTCTTGACGAAGGCGTCCTCGTCGGGGGCGGCGAGCAGCGGGTTGGTCGCCTTCTCCCGCCCGATCGTCGTGGTGCGCTCGCCGCCTGCAGGAGCCGAGCAGAACGAGCCCGCTCCGTGGGTGGGGTACACGGGGAGATCGTCGGGGAGCGTGAGGAGGCGTTGCGTGATCGACCGGTACTGGGCGCGGGCCAGCTCCTCTGTCCGCTCGGGAGCGATGAGGTCGGTGCGGGCCACCGCGCCCACGAGGAGCGAGCCGCCGCTGAAGAGGGCGAGCGGACGCTCGCCGTCGAGGAGGAGGTAGGCGAGGTGTTCGGGCGTGTGCCCGGGGGTGCCCATCGCCCGCAGCGTGAGGCCGGAGAGGTCGACCTCGTCGCCGTCGCCCAGCCCGCGGTGGGCGAACTCGAGGCCGCCGGCGCCGGGCGCCACGACGGTGGCCCCGTGCGCCGCCAGCTCCCGGCTTCCCGAGACGAAGTCGGCGTGGAGGTGGGACTCGACCGACCAGGCGATGCTGAGGCCCCGGCGCTCGGCGAGGGCGAGGTACGGACCCGGGTCGCGCGTAGGGTCGACGACCAGGGCGCGACCGTCGTCCAGGTCCACGAGGTACGACGAGTTCCCCAAGCCTTCGTCGAGGACGGGCACGATGTCGGGCACGGGCTCCTCCTTGGACGATTGGGCTGCAACGCCGTGACCAATGTCCCTGGCAGCGCAGGATATTCCATAGAATACTGGAATAGTGAAACGGAGGATCACGATGACTGGACGTGAAGCGAAAGACGCCCTGTACGAGCATTTCGCCCGCATCGCCAAGGCCGCCGGGCACGCCACGCGGGTCGAGATCCTCGACCTGCTGGGCCAGGCCGAGCGGGGCGTGGACGAACTGGCGAGCCTCACGGCCACTCGGGTCACGACCATGTCGGCGCACCTCCAGGTCCTGCGCCAGGCCCGCCTGGTCGAAACCCGGCGGGAGGGGACCCGGGTCCTCTACCGGCTGGCCGACGACGAGGTCGCCCGGTTCGTCCTGTCGCTGCGCGACGTGGCCCGGGCCCGGCTCGCCGAGGTCCAACAGGTCGTGCGCGACTACTTCGAAGGAGCCGATGACCTAGAACCCGTCAGCCGGGAGGGGCTGCTCGAGCGGGCTGAGAGCGGCGACGTGGTGATCCTCGACGTCCGTCCGGAAGAGGAGTTTGCCGCCGGGCACATTCCCGGTGCCCTGTCCGCACCCCTCGGTGAGCTGGAGACGCGCCTGCGTCGGCTGCGCAAGCGGACCGAGATCGTCGCCTACTGCCGGGGCCCGTACTGCGTGCTGGCCCCCCAGGCCGTGGCTCTGCTGAGGCGCAAAGGATTCAAGGCCCGCCGGCTCGAGGACGGAATGCCCGAGTGGCGCCTGGCCGGGCTGCCCGTCGCCGTCGGGGAGGAGTGATCGACCCACCCAGGAGGCCGAACATGAAGACGCTGCTGATCCTCAACGACCCGCCCTACGGCACGGAGCGCTCCTACAACGGCCTGCGGCTCGCCGGGGCCCTGGCCCGGGGCGACGACACCGAGGTGCGGGTGTTCCTCATCGGCGACGCGGTGGGGTGCGCCATGGAGAACCAGAAGGTTCCCGACGGCTGGTACCACCTCGACCGGATGATCGAGTCGGCCGCCCGACACGGCGCCGACGTCGGGTGCTGCGGCACCTGTCTGGAGGCCCGCGGCATCACCGAGGAGATGCTCACGAAGGGGGCGCACAAGTCCTCGCTCGACGAGCTGGCCGAGTGGACGGTGTGGGCCGACAAAGTGGTGACGTTCTGATGAGCGAGCGCCAGCGAGCGAACCAGAGATACGGCGCCCGCGAAGCGGGGTGCGGCGGAGCCGCACAGGCGCCGGAGGCGCCGGCCCGATGAGCGGGAAGACCGTGGTGGTGCTCGGTGGCGGGACCGGGGGCGTCGTGGCCGCCCGCCGGCTGCGCCGTCGCCTCGACGACGCCGACCGCGTCGTCCTCGTCGAGCGCAACGCCGAGTACCGGTTCGCGCCCTCGTACTTGTGGGTGATGACCGGTGCCCGGCGCCCCGAGCAGGTGGCGCGCGACCTCGCCCGGCTCGGGCGCCGCGGGATCGAGGTCCACCGGGCCGAGGTCCTCGAGATCGACCCCGCGCACCGCCGGGTCAAGACCTCGGAGGCTGAGTTGGACTACGACGCCCTTGTCGTCTCATTGGGGGCCGAGCTCGCCCCCGGGGATCTCCCGGGCTTCTCGGAAGGCGCCCACAACATCTACACGCTGGAGGGCGCGCTGCACAGCGGCGCCGCGCTGGCGCGTTTCGAGGGCGGCCACGTCGTCGTGCTCGTCTCGAGCCTCCCGTACAAGTGCCCGGCGGCCCCCTACGAGACGGCGTTCCTTGTGGAGGCGATGCTGCGCCGGCGGGGGGTGCGAGACGGGTGCCGCATCGACGTATACACGCCCGAGCCCCAACCGATGCCGACCGCGGGGCCGGTGCTCGGCGAGGCGCTGCGAGAGATGCTCACCGAGCGGGGGATCGGGTTCCACCCCGGGTCGACCGTCGAGCGCGTCGACGCCAAGGCGGGTCAGGTCGTCCTCGCATCCGGCGAGCGGGTGGTCGCCAACCTTCTCCTCGGCGTTCCCCCGCACCGGGCGCCCCAGGTGGTGCGCGAGAGCGCGCTCTCGGGCGAGACCGGGTTCGTGCCGGTCGATCGCGCCACGCTGTCGACGAACGCCGAGGGCGTGTACGCCATCGGCGACGTCACCGCCATCCCCATCGCCGGGGGGAAGTTCCTGCCCAAGGCCGGCGTGTTCGCGCACGCCGAGGCCGAGGTCGTCGCCGACCGCATCGTGGCCGGGCTGTCGGGGCGAGCCCAGGCGGCGACCTTCGACGGCAGCGGGGCCTGTTTCGTGGAGTTGGGTGACGGCCGCGCCGCCTACGCCACCGGCGACTTCTATGAGGATGAGGCCCCGGAGGTGCACCTGCGGCGGCCTGGGCGGCGGTGGCACCTCGCCAAGGTCGCCTTCGAGCAGTACTGGCTCCGGCGATGGTTCTGAGCGTCGCCCCCGACGACGCCGAGACGGAGGGTCCCCGGGATCCCGAGCGGACCGCCGAGGTGCTCGCCGCCCTGGCCAGCCCCCACCGTCTCGAGGTGGTCGCGCTCCTGGCCGAGGGAGACCTGCCCGTGAGCGAGGTTGCCCGCCGCCTCGGACTCTCGGTGGCCAACGCCTCCCATCACCTGGCCCGCCTCCGCCGGCCGGGCCTGGTCGCCACGCGGCGTGAGGGCACACGCGTCGTGTGCCGGTTGGTTCCCACAGAGGTCCTCGAAGTGTGCAGCGCCCTGTCACGGCTGGCGGACCGGGCGTCTGATCCGTGACGGCGATGGCCGCGACCCGTCTGGCTCGTACTCTCCCTTCCGACGAGGCGGCGCTCACCTACGACCGGTGGTTCGAGACTCGCTGGGGCCGGTACGCGTTCGAGGTCGAGGCCCGGTCGGTCATCGGGGAGCTCGGGACGCCCACCCCGGGTCTCGTGTTGGATGCCGGATGCGGCACCGGTCGCTTGGGCGAACTCCTGGAGGCCCACGGGGCCGCCGTGGTGGGCGTCGACATCGACCCGGGGATGCTGGTGGTGGCGTCGCAGCGTCTCGCCGGTCCTCGCGTGCTCGCCGACCTCCATCGCCTGCCCTTCCGCGATGGGGCCTTTGCTGCCTCTGTGGCCGTCACCGTGCTCTGCTTCGCGGGCGACCCGACGTCCGTTCTCTCCGAAGTGGCCCGCGTCACGCGTCCCGGTGGGCGGCTGGTCGTGGGCGAGCTCAACCCCCGGAGCCCCTGGGGGCTGGGGTACCGGCGCCGCTTCCGCGAGCCGCCCTGGCGAGGGGCCCGGTTCCTCACGCGCCGGCGGCTTCTGGGGCTCGGGGCCCGCCCGGGACGGGCGCGCGTCCGCGGCGCGCTGTTCGCGCCCCGGGCGATACCGGGTCTGTCGCGCCTCGGCCCGCTCCTCGAGACGGCCGGACGGCTCGCGCCGGGGCTCGGCGCCTTCCAGGTGCTCGTCGTCGAGAGGGTGTGAGGCGACGCACGGAACCGACTGGATGTGGGCCCTGTTCTCGCCGTCCCAGCTCGCCGAGGCCGAATACTGGGGGAGCTTTCGCGCCGACGGACGCCGCGTTCGTTGCGCGAGCGATGGGCGCGGCGCGGGGACCACCGATCTCGTCATCCAGCGCGTCGACCGACTCGAGGGCACCTCGGTCTCCTCGCCACCTTGCGAGAATCGCTGTTTCAACGCGGGTCGGCATGCGGGTGCCACCAGCGTGGACGTCCGTCTCGAAGCGGGCAACGGCGAAGTCGTGCTACGGGAAATCGACGACGGTGCCGGCACGGTGATCGGGTGGCGTGTCCCAGTGAGCGGCCGTCGTGAGTGAACCGTGACGGCCGCGGCGGGTCAGTCGCCGCCCCCGAGGTCGACGTCGTAGGCCTCGTAGACGAGGCGCGCGCCGACGCGGCGGTGGGCGCGAAGTCGCGTCGCCAGCGCCGACGCTTCGGAATGGACGAACGCCATCAGCTCCGGCAGCGGTGGGTCGTGAAGCCGCTCGGCTGCGGCCAAGGCTTTGCCTGCCAGATCCACAAGCTCGAGATGGTCGCGGCGGAGCCGTTCCATGTGGTGAACGAGACGAGGCGCGCGCACTGTGACCTCCCGAAAGAGCCCTTCGTCGGGATCCTCCACCACGGCTACGTGGGCGCAGAGCTCGTCGCGCACCTGGGCGACCGCGGCGACTACGTCGCTCGGGGCCGCGTCGTGGGACGTGAGTACGTCTTCGAGCCGGGTGAGCGCGCTGGCCATCCCCTCGCGACGCTCCAACGCGGCCTGCAGCGTGACGGACGTCGTGGAGGGTGCGGTCATGCGATGGCTCTTGGCGCGCTCTCGCGCTCAGCGAACTCTTGGTAGGCGGCCCAGGCGCGCGGTCCATAGACCGTGGCCGGGCCCCCGTCCATGAGCAGCGCGACGCCGAGCGCCTCGGCCACCTCGGCAGGGGTCGCCCCGAGGCGAGCGGCGGCGCGGGCGTGGTGGGCGATGCAGCCGTCGCAGTGCTTGACGACGGCGATGGCCAGTGCGGTCAGTTCCTTCACCCGGGCGGGGAGTGCACCCTCCGTCAAGGCGGCCTCGTGGAGTTGCCCGAATCCTGCCAAAGCACCAGGCGCCGCGCGGCGCAGCTCGCGGGTCGGCTCCCGGAGGTCGTCGAAGTGTTCGTGGTAGTCCACTACCCCTCCTCCTCTCGTCGGCGGTCGCCGGGCACGATGAGCACCGCGCACGGGGCGTGGTGCGCGAGATGATGGCTCACGCTGCCCAGGAGGAGCTCGGCGAAGCCCCCACGACCCCGGCTGCCCACGACGATCATGGCGGCACCCTCCTTCTCGGCGAGTTCGAGAAGGCAGCGGGCAGTGGGGCCCTCGACGAACGCCGTGCGATGGGGCACACCCTCGAGGCGGGCGGTCCACTCGGTGTCGAGCAGGCGGGCAAGCTCCTCGCGGGCATCTTCCGCGGCCTCTGCCATGGAGGGGATGTCGTAGTAAGGGAGGGTGAAGGCCGCGAGCGAGTAGGCGTGGACGGCGAGCACCTCGGCGCCGAGCTTGGTGGCGTTCTCCCGGCACCACTCGAGGGCCCGGGCGGCGCCCTCGGAGCCGTCGAGCCCCAGGACGATCAACGGAGCCGTCATCGCATCGGTCTGGGTTCGGGCTCGCGCGCGTCGAGGTGGCTCTCCACGGCGACGACGCCGGGAAGGGCCTCCACGGCGCGCTCGACGACGGCGCCGTCGCTCGGATGGTCCACCGACCCGTCGAGGCGGACCACGCCGTGGTCCACGCTGAACCGCACGTCGAGGTGTTCGGGGACCCGCCACACGTCGGCGATCAGCGCCTCGACCTCCCTTGTCACCTCGTTGTCGGGGACGGCGAAGAGGTGCAGGAGATCCTGACGGGAGACGATGCCGACGATCCGGTCTCCGTCCACGACGACCAGGCGCTTGACCCGCTGTTCGAGCATCCTCCGGGCGGCGACCCGGAGGTCCTCTCCTGGGTGGGTCGTCACGACGCGCGGACTCATCACATCGCGGGCGGTGGTCCCTGAGGCGCGGCTCAGCCAGCCGGGGTCGCGTCCGGCGAGGTAGTCGGCCAGGAGGCGGAGCGGTCGCCGCCGGCGGGACCCGTATGCCTCCCGACTCATCACGTCGGCCTCCGTGACGATCCCGCGCAGGGCGCCCTTGTCGTCGACGACCGGCGCGCCGCCGATCTCGTGGTCGAGCAGGATCGTCACGATGTCCTTCAGGGGAGTCTCCTCCCGCACCGTCACCGGTTCGGCCGTCATCACGTCTCGGACGCGCATGGAATCCTCCTGTTGGTCGAGCAGCGCCGAAGTCTCAAGGCGCTGCGCGGACGACCGACCGCGCCCGCGAGCGCCGGAGTGGCCGCTGACCGTCGCGGTGGGGTGGGTAGTGTTCGATCATGGCGTCCGGCCCCGGGAAGAACAGGACCTCATGGCCAGAGTCCTCCCAACGGATCACCCACGGTGGGTCTCCACCCGGCCCTCGGACGTCGACGATCTCGGCGTCGCGGTCGTGCTCTCCGACGTGGTGAGCCTTGATCACCAGTCGATCGCCCACGCTTGCCTTCATGGCGCCTCCTCTATCCGATTCTTCGGTCGTCTAGCCGGCCCCGTCACGCGGCCGCGATGGCGGCGAGCCATGCGTACCTCACGAGGGCCTGCGCGCGGTCGGCGTGAGGCGAATCCGGGTACTCGCGGGCGAGGACCGCACAGCGCTCTCGCGCTGCGCCGAGCAAGTGGGGATCACCGTTCACGAGGTCCAGGAGCTCGGCCGCTGCGTCCGACGTCGGCCCGCCGCGTACCGTGAGTGCGAGCGCCCGCGCGTAGAGGCGGTCCCCGATCGGGATAGACCCCAGTGCCGGATTCGTGACCAGCCCGGCAGTCACCTCAGGCGCCCGGGACCGGCAGTTTCGGCTCCGCGTGTCCGAAGATCACCTCACCGGTGATCGGGCGCACGCAGT
>DATDOY010000141.1:0-5300 GCA_035293045.1 Acidimicrobiia bacterium | reverse complement strand
GGCGGGTGCGGCGGGTGCGGCAGGATGGCGGTGATGCGTGCGCGTTACGTCGTCGCCAACGGGGTCCGCCTCCACGCGCTTGAGGCCGGGAGGCGGAGCGACCCGCTCGTGCTGTTCTGTCACGGGTTTCCGCAGCTCGCCTGGTCGTGGCGTCACCAGATCCCGGTCGTGGCCGGCCGCGGCTACCACGCGGTCGCCATCGACATGCCCGGCTACGGCCGGTCCGACAAGCCCGACGTCCGGTACGACGTCGCCTTCCTCGCCGCCACCGTCGCCGCCGCGGTCCCGGCGCTCGGTCACGAGCGGGCCGTGCTTGTGGGTCACGACTTCGGCGGGGCGGTGGTGTGGCCGCTGGCGCGCATGCACCCGTCCGTCGTGGCCGGTGTGGTGGGCGTCAACATGCCCGACCTCCCGCATCTCCCGCTGCCGCCGTTGGAGGTGTTGCGTTCGGTGCGGCCGGATCGGCCCAACTACATGGTGCAGTTCCAGGACGAGGCCGCCCCGGAGTTCTTCGCGGAGCTGTCGATCCGGGGGTTTCTCGAGCTGTTCTTCCGCACCCGCACCACGGTCAACGTCGACGCCTTTCCCGACGAGGTCCTCGATGTCTATGAGGAGGCGTTCGCGCCGCGGGGCGCCCTGACTCCGCCGCTCGACTACTACCGCAACCTCGATCGCAACTGGGAGTTGACGGCCGACCACGAGGGTGTGCGCATCGACGTGCCCTGCTTGATGATCACGACCGACGGCGATCCGATTCTCACGCCGGAGCTGTCGGCTGGCATGGAAGAGCGCGTCCCAAATCTCTCGCGCGTCGAGATCGCCGATTGCGGTCACTACACACCGGAGGAGCGTCCGGCCGAGATGACCGCCGCGCTGTTGGCCTATCTCGACGCCGTCCCGAGCTGGCGGTAGGGCGAGCCGTGCGCCGAACCCTCGCCCGAGCGCTGGCGATCGGCGCGGCCGCGGCGCTCGCCGCCGTCCAGGGCGCGTTGTGGGTGCAAGGCGACCTCCTCGACTCCGAGCGGTTCGCCGCCGCCGCGACCGACAGCCTTCAGTCCGCCGAGGTGCGCGCGTTGATCGCAGACGCCATCACCGAGCGGGTCGTGGCCCGCTCGCCCGTCGCCGTTCCCGACGATGCGTCGGCGCGCATCGCAGAGGAGGTGGCGAGGGCGGCGACCGAGCGCCCCTTCGCCGAGGCGTTCGAAGCCGCGGTGGCCGCGCTGCACCGTTCGCTGCTGTCGGGCGACGCCGACCAGGTGATCCTCGATCTCGCGGCGGCGGAGCCGGCCGTGCGTGCCGCGGTGGCGCGGGCCGATCCCGCGCTCGCGGAGCGCCTTCCCGTGGACGACCTGCGCGCCGTCAACGTCGGGGCGGAGGAGCAACTGCCGGACCTGTCGCGCCTCTCGGACGAGACCGGTCGGTCGCTGCGCCTTTCGCTGCTGTTGGCCGGGATCGGGCTGACGCTCGGGCTGCTTGTGGCCGACAACCGCTACCGCGTGGTGGTCGCGGCGGGGATCGCGCTGGCGTTCTGGTCGACCCTGCTAGCGCTCGGACCGAACGTGTTCGTGGACCGGTTTGCGGAACGACTCGTGGACCCGGCGCTCGAGAACGCGGCGCGCGCCCTCGTGCGCGAGATGACCGAAGGACTCCGACTCCGAGCGTGGGCGACGGTCGCTCTCGGGCTGACGTCGGCCGCCGTGGCCTGGACCCGCGGCCGTGGGAGAACGGGTTAGCGACGCCCCGCGTTGGGCTTGCGGCCCTTGTTCGCCTTGCTGCGGCGTGCCTTCAAGCGGCGCTTCTTCGACTTCTTGGC
This sequence comes from Acidimicrobiia bacterium, assembly GCA_035293045.1. GTDB lineage: Bacteria > Actinomycetota > Acidimicrobiia > IMCC26256 > JACPCJ01 > DATDOY01. The sequence goes on along the minus strand of DATDOY010000141.1, from coordinate 3,487 downwards.
CATCGCTTCCTACGTCCTTACGTGGTGCGGGGATACGCGGTGCGGGGACTTCCTCGGTCATCCCGGGCGTCCCCCGGAGAAAGCCGCAGGGTAGTCGGTCAGTACGCTGAGCCTCGATGGAACGACTGGGGCTCGTGGGCCTCCCCAATGCCGGGAAGTCGACGCTGTTCTCAGCGTTGACCGGGATGGACGTCGCCGTGGCGCCGCATCCCTTTTCGACCACCGAAACCAACATGGGGGTTGCGAGGGTCCCCGATGACCGGGTCGAGCGTCTCGGCGAGATGTCGAACTCCAAGAAGCTCGTGCACACGACGGTCGAGTTCACCGACATTGCGGCGCTCGTGAAGGGGTCGAGTTCGGGGGAGGGCCTCGGCAATCGCTTCCTCGGGTCGCTGCGCGAAGTGGACGCGCTCGTCATCGTGCTGAGGGCGTTCGCCGACGACAACGTGACGGGCGATGCCGATCCCGAGGACGCCCTCGCGACGTTGGAACTCGAGTTGGTCATGGCCGACCTCGAAGCGGTGCAGGCCCGCGCCGAGCGACAGCGCAAGGCGGCCAAGAACGATCCGGTGGCCGCCGCCGAGGTGAAGGCACTCGCCGAGGCCGAAGCGGTCCTTTCCGAAGGAACGCCCATTTTCCGCTCCGGCCTCGCCGACGACGTCCGCGCCACCCTCGTTCCCGTGTTCCTCCTCACCAACAAGCCGGCGCTCGCTGTCGTCAACATCGGCGACGACCAGCTCGACGACGCGGCGACCCTGACGGGAGTCATCGAATCGACCGGCCTCGAAACCCTCGCTGTGTGCGCGCAGCTCGAGATGGAGGCGGCGCGCATGGAACCGGACGAGCGCGCCGAGATGCTCGACGGGCTCGGTCTCGGCGAAGGTGTCGTGCCGCGGCTCGCCGCCTCCGCCTATCACTTGCTCGGCCGGCGGACGTTCCTCACGACGGGCGACAAGGAAACTCGGGCGTGGACGTTTCGAGCGGGAGCGAGCGCTCCGGAGTGCGCGGGCGTCATCCACTCCGACCTCCAGCGGGGATTCATCCGTGCCGAGGTCATCCGCTGGGACGAGCTCCTCGAGATCGGTTCTTGGGCGAAGGCCAAGGACCTCGGGAAGATCCGGGTCGAGGGGAAGGACTACGTCGTGTCGGATGGCGACGTCGTCGAGATCCGCTTCAACGTGTAGCGGCACGGTCCCCGTGATGCGCGACGACGGCTGGCTGCTCTCCGCGACGACCGGAACTGTGCTTGCGTCCTTGGAAGTCGCCGCGACACGAGCCGAACGTCGCCGGGGGCTCCGCGGCCGGGAGGAGTTCGACGGTGCATTGTTGCTCCGGCCCTGTCGTCAGGTGCACACGTTCGGCGTCCGGTTTCCGATCGACGTGGCGTTCTGCAACCTCGACGGCGAGGTGGTGAGGATCACGACCCTGGCCCCGCGGCGGGTCTCGCGTCCCGCGCTCGGCGCGGCGTTCGCGATCGAAGCCAAGGCGGGTTCGTTCGCGCGGTGGCAGGTCTCGCTCGGCGACACGCTGGAGATCACGTGAGCGCGCCAGGAACCTTGGTCGTCGTGGCCACGCCGATCGGCAACCTCGGTGACCTGTCGCCGCGCGCCGTCGCCGCGCTCAAGAGAGCGGACGTCATCGCCGCCGAGGACACGCGGCGGACGCGCAAGCTGCTCTCCGCGCTCGACATTCCGGCGGGCGGGCGTCTGGTTGCCGTTCACGGACACAACGAGGCCGAGATGGCGCGCCGCATCGTCGACGAGATTCTGTGCGGGCGAACGGTGGCGTGCGTCTCGGACGCCGGCACGCCGGGAATCAGCGATCCGGGGTCGCGACTGGTGCGAGCGTGCATCGCCGCCGGCATCCGCGTCGATGCCGTTCCCGGGCCGACCGCCGCGATCGCCGCGCTCATCCTGTCGGGCTTTTCCACCGATCGGTTTGTCTTCGAGGGGTTTCTCCCCCGGAAGGGCAAGGAGCGAGCAGCTCGCCTCGCCGCGCTCGAGTTCGAGGACCGACCGGTGATCGTGTTCGAGTCGCCCGCCCGTCTCGGCGCGACTCTCGACGACCTCGCCGCAGCGTTGGGACCCGACCGGGGCGTCGCCATCGCGCGCGAGCTCACCAAGATCCACGAAGAGGTATGGCGGGGTCACCTCGGCGAGTGCGCCGGGGCCCTCCCCGTCGCCGCACGCGGTGAGGTCGTGGTCGTGCTCGGGCCGGCTGCTCCGCCCGGACCGTCCGACGACGCCGCGGTGGTCGTCGCGCTTGAAGCGGAGCTCGCGCGCGGGCTCTCGGTGAAGGACGCGGCTGGTGAGGTCGCTCGGCGGCTGACGATCTCGAGGCGGCGGGCCTACGAACTTGCCGTCGGACTCAAGAAGGGGTCGGCGTCTGCGGATCGGTGAGCTGCGCCACACAGGAGGCACAAACCCGGCGGTCTCGGAACGCCCGGAGATCGTCACCGCTCCCGCAGAACACGCAGGCATCGTGGACGCGACTCAAGACGATGCGGTCGCCGTCCACGTGGATCTCCACATGGCTGCCTTCGTTGAGACCGAAGCGGCGCCGAATCTCGGCCGGGAGCACCAGCCGTCCTAAATCGTCGATCTTGCGGGAAACGCCCGTGTTCTTCGACATGAGAACCCGGAGGACCCCCCTCCTGGACGAGTCGTATCGTAACGTCGCCACGTTCAGCCCGCCCCGGCCCCGACATCGCAGTGGAGCAAATGGGTACGTTCTACGTCACAACGCCGATCTACTACCCCAACGATGTACCCCACATCGGCCACGCCTACACGACCATTGCGGGCGATGTGCTCACGCGGTGGCGCCGGATGTGGGGGGACGACGTCTTCTATCTGACCGGCGTCGACGAGCACGGCCAGAAGATCCTTCGCACCGCCAACGCTGAGGGCGTGGAACCGCAGGTCTTCGTCGACGCGATGGCGCCGCGTTTTCGCGAGGTCTGGGACACGCTCGACATCAAGTACGACGACTTCATGCGGACCTCCGACGCCCGTCACCACGCCGCCGTCACGGAGTTCCTCCAGCGCGTCTACGACGCGGGCGACATCGAGCTCGCGACCTACGAGGGTCTGTATTGCGTCAACTGCGAGGCCTATTACACCGAGGACGAGCTGGTCGGCAGCAACTGCCCGATTCACGAGAAGCCCGTCGAGCGCGTCACCGAGGAGAACTACTTCTTCCGGCTTTCGCGGTACGAGCAACGCCTCCTCGATCACTACGGGGCCAACCCCGAGGCGGTGCGCCCGGAGATCCGTCTCAACGAAGTGCTCGGTTTCATCAAGTCCGGCCTCCGCGACTTTTCGATGAGCCGGACGTCGATCAACTGGGGAGTGCCGCTGCCGTGGGACCCCAAGCACGTGGCGTATGTGTGGTTCGACGCGCTGTTCAACTACTGCTCGGCGATCGGGTACGGCGCCGACGACTCGCGATTCACCCGCTACTGGCCCGCCGACTATCACCTGATCGG
>DATDOY010000140.1:0-3044 GCA_035293045.1 Acidimicrobiia bacterium | reverse complement strand
GCCGCTACCCTCCCCGCCATGAACATCCAAGGAGCAGTTGCACTCGTCACCGGAGGCGCCTCAGGACTCGGTGAGGCCACCGTTCGCCGCCTCGTCGGCAACGGCGCCAAGGCCGTCATCATCGACATGCAGGCCGACAAGGGCAAGGCGCTCGCCGACGAGCTCGGCGATGGCGTGGAGTTCGCCCAGACCGACGTCACCAACCCCGAGGAGGTCGACGGCGCCATTCAGATCGCGTCGTCCCTCGGACCGCTGCGCATTGCGGTGAACTGCGCCGGCATCGGTTGGGCGACGCGAACGATCGGCCGCGACGGCTCGCCCCACGATCTCGACATCTACCGCAAGGTCATCGAGGTCAACACGATCGGGACGTTCAACGTGCTCTCGCGCGCGGCAGGAGCGATGTCACAGACCGACCCGCTCGCCGACAACGCACGCGGCGTGATCGTCAACACCGCGTCGGTCGCCGCCTTCGACGGCCAGATCGGCCAGATCGCCTACGCGACCTCCAAGGCGGCCGTCGTCGGCATGACCCTCCCGGCGGCTCGCGACCTTGCGCCGGTCGGTGTGCGCGTGTGCACCATCGCCCCCGGGACGATGGACACGCCGATGCTCGCCTTGCTTCCCGACGACCAGCGTCAGGCGCTCGTCAAGGACGTGATGTTCCCGAAGCGCCTCGGGACGGCCGACGACTTCGCCCGTCTCGTCGAAGCGATCGTCACCAACGACTACCTCAACGGGGAGACCATCCGTCTCGACGGCGGACTCCGCATGCCCCCGAAGTAGATCGTCTCGATCTCACGGACGCCCGGTTCTCCGGCATCCGCTCTCAGGCGTCGCCGAGGTCGACGAAGAGCGGCGCGTGGTCGCTGGGCTTGTCGCCTTTGCGGGCGAAGCGGTCGATGAGTCCGTAGCGAACCCGCTGGCGCACCGACTCGGTCACGAGGATGTGGTCGATGCGCATCCCCAGGTGCTTGTGGAAGTTGCCGGCGCGGTAGTCCCACCACGTGTACAACCCGGCGTCGTCGTAGAGCTCGCGGAAGGCGTCGACGAGGCCCCATTCCTTGAGCGCCTCGAAGCGTTTGCGTTCCGGGTCGCTCACGTGGGTGGAGTTCTGGAAGGCCTTCGGGTTGTAGACGTCGCGGTCCTCGGGCGCCACGTTGAAGTCGCCGCACACCACCAAGGGCTCGTCGGGTGTGTGCGACGCCTCGAGCCACTCCCGGAGCCGGTCGAGCCACTCGAGCTTGCGCTCGTACGTGTCGGTGGCGAGCGCGCGGCCGTTCGGCACGTAGACGCTCACCACCCGGATGCCGCCGCACGTCCCGGCGACGAGGCGCGCCTCACCCTCATAGGGGTCGATGAGGTCACCGAAGCCGGTGCGGTCTTCGGCGATCCCGCACTTGGACGCGATGGCGACGCCGTTCCAGCGCCCTTCGCCGTGGTGCAGCAGGTCGTAACCGCGCTCTCGAAAGTCGAGGAGCGGCACCTGGTTGTCGGCGAACTTCGTCTCCTGCATGCACAGGACGTCGGGCTGCGCGTACTCGAGCCAGTCGAGCACCCTCGGGAGGCGGGCCTTGAGGGAGTTGACGTTCCAGGTGGCGATGCGCATGGCGGCGGTCACGTGCCTTCGAGTTCGCGCGGGTTGGCGATCTTGAGCCGGTCGACCGCGGTGGCCCGCAGGTGTTCCATGAGGTCCTCCCGGCCGTCGAACGCACCCTCGCGGATGCGGCGGGCGAGTTCCGCATTGGCGGCCCCGAGGTCGGCCGGACATTCGTCGCCGAGCAGGAGCCGTAATCCCTCGATCTCGCGGGCGTCGGCGGCGGGCCCGAGCTCGAGCTCTCGCCGGACGATGTCGACGACGTTGCGGGCGACCCGGCCGTGAAACCCCACGCGGCCGTCGAGGGGCATCACGTCGCGCTCGAGGAACTCGCCGACGGCGTCGAGCAACTCGGCGGCGGTGGGTCGGTCCTGCATGGGGCTATCCGATCATCTCGAGCAGGTGCCATTCCATCTCGCACACGCGCCGGCCGATGGCGGCGAGTTCCACCGAGCGGTGCAGTCCGTTCAGGTGGGTGAACGCCTGCACGATGCACATCTCCCCCCACTTGAGCGTGCCGAACACCTCCCAGTACCGCACGACCTCGGGGTCGACCGCCTTCCCGCTGACCGCCTCGTAGCCGGCGAACAGGTCGGCGTATTCGCCGAACCCCCCGACGGGCTTGTCGACCTGCCGGAATCGCCACGACCGGACGCACAGCCACCCGAGGTCTTCCATCGGGTCGCCGAGGTGGGCGAGTTCCCAGTCGAGGACGGCGCGGACGCCCTCGGGGCCGACGACGAAATTGCCGTTGCGGAAGTCGCCGTGCACGAGCGCGGTCCCCGTGACCGGCGGCACGTGCCGTTCGATCCAACGCAGGCCCAGTTCGAACACGGGGTGAGGCTCGCCGAACGCGTCGAGGACGGCGCGGTACTGGTGCACCTGAGCGAGCGCGGGGTGTTCGAAGCCGTCGAAGCCGGGGAGCGACGGGACGGCGTCGAGGGGGAGGGCGTGGATGCGGGCGGCGATCTCGCCGACCTGTCGCGCCAGGGCGGGGCGCGCCGTCGCGAAGGCGTCGTCGCGCAGGATCTTACGGGGGATCGTCTCCCCGTCGACCCGCTCCATTACGTAGCCATCGTCGAGGGGGCGGACGACGCGAGGGACCGCCACGCCACCGTTGCCCGCGACCTCGAGGAGCCGCCGCTCGGTCTCGGCGGTCGCGCCAAGGCCTCCGGCGCGATCGCGCCGGAGGATGAGCCCCTCGCGTTCACCGTCGGGGTGGACCGCGTCGAACGACCACGTCTCACGTGACGCGCCGCCGGTCAGACGGCGCAGGCCCTCGATCCGAGTGCCGGCGTCGAAGAGCGCTTCGAGTTGGGGGGAAGGGTCGTCGCTCAGAGGGCCGACTTCAGCTTCTCGATGTCATCGGCGCCCACGACGACGCGGGTGCCGGTGGCCAAATACGCGAGGTTGATGTTGATGCCGGCGTCGGCGAGCCGGCGGGCGA
>DATDOY010000139.1:0-4422 GCA_035293045.1 Acidimicrobiia bacterium | reverse complement strand
GGGCCGACGGGTCGCCTTCTCCTCCCAGGCGGCTGGGACGGAGCGCATGAGCGCGATGAGTGGCGCGGTCCGTCGACCGTTCGTGTCCACCCCGTCGGCGCATCGTTTGTCGTCTACCGCAACTGGAATCCGGGCTCGCGTGAATACGAGGGGTGGTATGTGAACCTTGAGTCACCGTGGGCACGGACGCCCATTGGGTTCGACGGCGTCGATCACGTCCTGGACATCCGCGTGGCGGACGACCTCTCGTCGTGGTCATGGAAGGACGAAGACGAGTTGGCTTGGTCCCTCGAGATGGGGATGATGACGGCTGCCGAAGCCGACGCGGCTCGTGCAGAGGGCGAGCGCGTGATTTCGCTGATCGAATCGAGGGCATGGCCCTTCAACGCCGATTGGTCCGCGTGGGAACCTGATCCCGAGTGGCCTGTCCCTGAGGTTCCCACCGGATGGGACGATCCATGCTGACGGCGTGACGTACGTCGTGCTGAGCGGGTTGCCGGGGGCGGGAAAGTCGCAGATCGCGGCGTCGTTGGCCCGAGCGCTGGGCCTGGGGATCTTCGCCAAGGACCCGGTCAAAGAGACCCTCTGGGACTCGCTTCGGGGTGCGAACGATCTCGAGTGGAGCCGCCTCCTGGGCCAGGCCGCCAATGAGGTGGTGGTGAGTGTGGCTGCCGCGAACGCCGGCGGGGTGCTGGACAGCTTCTGGCGTCACGAATGGGCGGCGGACGCGCTCGGCAATCTTCCCGGACCGGTCATCGAAGTCTTCTGCGCGTGCCCGCTCGAAGAGGCCCGCCGCCGGTACACCGACCGCGTCCGTCACGCCGCGCACATGGACGCGCCGCGGGCCGACGACCCCGACCTGTGGGGCGACCTCCGCAATTCCCCCCTCTTCGAGGATGCCCTCGTGGTCGACACAACCGCAGCGGTTGACGTGCCCGCACTTGCGGCCTCCATTCGGGCCGACCGGCGGTGGGAGGCGCCCCCTGAGCTCGACCGTCCGATCCTCGTCGTGATGACCGGGCTTCCGGGGACGGGGAAGAGCGCGGTCGCCGCGGCGCTCAGCGCGGCGACGGGGGCGGTGGTCGTCGCCCACGACATCACGGAGGCCGCCTTGCTCCGGACCGGCCTCGAGCGGGGCGGGGGACCGGTCGCTCCTGCCTACGACATCATCCACACGCTCGCCCGTGAACAGCTCCGGAGCGGGAAGTCCGTGATCCTCGACAGCGTCGTCGGTCGTTCGAGATTTCGCGACGCGCAGCTCGCGATCGCGAACGACCTGGGCGTCCCGCTCGTAGTGATCGAGTGTGTGTGTTCCGAGGAAGCGTTGCACCGCGAACGCCTCGAGGCGCGTCGCCGTGACATTCCGGGGTGGTACGAGCCCGACTGGGCCGAAGTCGAGCGCATTGCATCGTTCTTCGAGCCGTGGAGCATCGATCACCTGGTGCTCGACGCCGTCGACCCTCTGGCCGACAACGTGGGTCGGGCAGTGGCCACGGTCTACGCCGTGACGTAGTTCTCGCGCGTCCTGGTCGCCGTGCAAACGCGGGCAGAAGTGAACGCCGACGTTCAATATCGCCGACGTTCGCAGCACCCCCCGACCGGGGCTTGGCCTCCCTACGATGGGGCCCGTGCGGATCGCCTTCGGATCGGACGAGGTCACGGACCTCACGGCGGCGATCGAGAGCGAGCTGACCGCCAGGGGCCACGAGCTCATCAAAGTGGGGCCGCCGGCGGGCGAGGACGCGCAGTGGGCCGAGGTGGGCCGACGGGTCGGGGAACTCGTGGCCGAGGGGACCGCGGACACGGCCGTCCTGTTTTGCTGGACCGGTACGGGGGCGTCCATCGCAGCCAACAAGGTCGCCAGGGTGCGCGCGGCGTTGTGCACCGACGCCGAGACGGCGCGGGGCGCCAGGCGTTGGAATGACGCCAACGTCCTCGTGATGGGCCTCCGACTCACGAGCTACGACGTCGCCAAGGAGATGCTCGACGCCTGGTTCGATACTGTCCCCGACGACGGCGAGGCCGACAACATCCGCCGCCTCGAGCCCGACGTGTGACGACCATCGAACGGAAAGGGACATCGTGCCGACCTACGCCATGCTCTCCACTCTCGGTCCCGACGGATGGGCGACCCTTCGCGAGAAGCCCGAGCGCCTGCTCCAGGTCAACGACGAGGTGCAGTCGATGGGCCTGACGATCAAGGCCCAGTACGCGCTGCTGGGTGAGTTCGACTTCCTCAACATCATCGAGGCGCCAGACGAGCAGACCATGGCCCGCTGCGCCGTCATGCTCGCAGCGCGAGGGACGCTGAAGACCCGGACGCTTCAGGCAATCCCCGTCGAGGAGTTCATCGAGTCACTCAAGAAGGACGCCGAGTAGCTCAGTACCACCACATTCCCCTGCTGCGGCGCTCCTCGCGCAGGTCGTCCTCCTTGAACGTCACCGGCAGAATCTGGCCGTCCGATCGGCGGCGGATCCGGTAGGCGGTCTCGCCGTTCTCCTCGATCACCTCGGCCACCTCGAAGCCGCGGGCCCACGAACGATCGAAGTTCGACCTCACCTCGACCTTGGCCCCGGGTTCCACTGAGCGCGATGGTACGTTCCCTCCCAATGGTGACCGCGGTCCCCACCCTCAAGGCGGAGCAACACTGCTGGGACGCCGGCGCCGAGATCGTCGTGGGGATCGACGAGGTGGGCCGCGGGGCATGGGCGGGCCCCGTCACCGTCGCCGCCCTCCAAGTCCCGAGATCGCCGCGCCTGTACAAGGTCCGCGATTCGAAGATGCTGTCGCCGGCGCAACGTGAGCAGCTCTACGAGCGGATCGTGGCGTGGGCGCCGGCGTTCGGCGTGGGCCACGCCTCCCATGCCGAGTGCGACGAGCTCGGAATGACGGCGGCCCTGCGCCTTGCGGCGTTCCGGGCCCTCGACGTCCTTGCCGATCGCGGGTGCGATCCCGACCGCATCCTTCTCGACGGGAAGCACGACTATCTCGGTGATGCGGCGCGGGTCGAGACGATCGTCAAGGGCGACGCGACGTCGCTCGCGATTGCCGCGGCGTCGGTGGTGGCCAAGGTGACGCGCGACCGCCTCATGGCTGACGCCGCCGAGCATTACCCGGCCTTCGGTTTCGAGAGCAACGTCGGCTACCCCGCGCCCGTCCACCAGGCCGCACTCGCCGCGTTCGGGCCGACGTCGATCCACCGCCGCTCATGGATCTTCATGGACGGCCTGCCGTGGTTCCGCCGCGGCCCCGACCAGGCTTCCCTGTTCTGACGGGGTGTGCGTACCACGTCGCGCATAGCGCGACGTGGTACGCACACCCTTGTTCTGAAGTGTGAGTGTCTGCCCGGCCATTAGCCGGGCGGACACTCACACGTGAGCGTGGACCTAGAGGCTCGGGACCTTCTTGCGCAGGTCGATCGTGAAGCCCATCTGCTCGAAGAAGCCCTGGTTGAGGGCGTGTTCGAAGGCGTGCGATTCGGAAAGGTCGGGCAGCGCCGAAGACGACACGGGCACACCGGAGACGGGAGCCCCCGTTCCCTCGAGTTCCTCCCCCTCGCACGGGAGCGACGTCACCGGTACCTCCGGCAGGAGCGGGGTTTCGAAGTCGGGGTCGGACCCGGCGACCAGGCTGGCCCCGATGTTGAATGCGTTGGCGTCGCGAAGGGTCAGCGCCCAGCTCGGGAGCGAGTCCGGGTCTGTGTACGACGTCGTCGTCTCGGCGGGGGCGCCCAGATAGCGCCACTCGATGAACCGGAGAATCGACGTGTGATCGTAAAGGTGATGGTCGACGGTGCCCTTCTGGCAGTGCGGCGACACCATGATCGTCGGCACGCGGAACCCGGCTTGCTCGAAGCCCGGCGGGTTGAGGCCCGGCGGCGTATAGCCCGCGAGGTTGTCGGGCAGCGTCGGCGGCGCGACGTGGTCGAAGAACCCGCCCCACTCGTCGTAGGTGATGAAGAACGCGCCGCGACCCCAGTGCGGCGAATCCACGAAGGCCTTGACGAGGTCGGTGACGAGTTTCTGGCCGGCCCGAATGTCGGCGTACGGGTGGTCGTCGGTGCGCAGGCCGGTGGTGAAACCCGGATCGAGGAACACGACCCTCGGTAGGGTTCCGCTCGCAGCACGGGCGAAGTAGTCCTCGATGTGCTGCGCGAACGGGATCATCCGTTCGCCCCAGAGCGCGATGGCCGGCAGGTCCACGAAGAAGTACGCGGCGTCCTTTCCGGGGATCATGTTGCCGACGGTTTGGAGGCGGTCCCAGATCGTGTCCCACGTGAAGCCGTGGAGGTACGGGCGGTCGGCCCCGGAGCCGACCTCGGGCGGTAGGACGTTGTTGGTGATTCCTCCGGACTGCGCCGAGTGCATGTACTCCCGGTTGGGGTACGTCGACGTCAGCGTGGAGCAGTGGTAGGCGTCGAA
>DATDOY010000138.1:0-23725 GCA_035293045.1 Acidimicrobiia bacterium | reverse complement strand
TCCATGGGCTCGGGTGTGCACTCGGTGGACTGCTCGGCGACGAGGTCGTGGTACCAGTGGTCGCGCCCGGCGACCATGTCGACGGGTTGGCCCGTTCGCCGGACGACGACGACGTGTTCGATCGTGGGACACTCCGCGATGGCGACGTCGCCGGCCTGCTTCAGCGCCACTTGGGCGCCCCGGCGGTTGGCGCCGTCGGCGGTGAGCAACACCTTGGCCTGGGCGTCCTGGATGCGGTCGCGCAGGGCGTCCGACGAAAACCCGCCGAAAACCACCGAGTGGGCGGCCCCGATGCGGGCGCACGCGAGCATGGCGATGGCGAGCTCGGGGATCATCCCCATGTAGATGTTGATGCGGTCGCCCTTTTGCACGCCGAGGCTCTTCAGGGCATTGGCCATCCGGCAGACGTCGTCGAGCAGTTCGGCGTAGGTGATGGTGCGGGTATCGCCGGGCTCGCCCTCCCAGTGGTAGGCGACCTGGTCGCCGTGGCCCGCGGCGACGTGACGATCGAGACAGTTGTACGAGACGTTGAGCTTCCCGCCGACGAACCACTTGGCGAACGGCAGGTCCCACTCGAGGATGGTGTGCCACTCCTCGTACCAGTCGAGGAGGGTGGCGGCCTGCTGCGCCCAAAAGCCCTGGTAATCCTGGTCGGCCCAGTCGTAGAGGCCGGTGTCGGTGGCGAGCGCGTCGCGCTTGAAGCCGTCGGGCGGAGGGAAGGTGCGTCCCTCGGCGAGCAGGGCCTCGATGGCGTCGGACATGAGTTCCTCCGTGCAGATCCGTGCACAGCCGTACCGATCGGCGTGCGCCCCGCAGGCTACCCACGCCCGCCCCGCCGTTCCCCCCATGGATGGTGTGAGTGTCTGCCCGGCGATAGCCGGGCAGACACTCACACCAGTGTCCGGGGTGGTCGGTCGGACGACCGCGCGACGCCTGCGGTCAGACGCCTGCGGTCAGAGACCCTTCGAGAGGATGACGACGCGGTGGGCGCCGAGGCCGGCGGGATGGGTCAGCGCGGCCGCCTCGCTCACCCGGCTCCGACCCATGAGGGCCTGTAGGTCGCCGAGATGGGCGCGGTCCTCCCACAGCGTGCGTCCGGCGTCGACGAGGTCGGCGAGTCCCAACTCCCCGAGCCACTCCGCCTGCGACCGTTCCGCCACGACGCGGAAGCCCTCGCGCGACGCACTCCCTCGAAGGGTCTCGAGCACGACGTCGGCCGTGATGTCCTGCGACCCCGACGCGTCGGTCGGTGGTCCGCCCCGCTCATGGCCGCGGTACGTGCGGAGCCAGCCCGCCGGCCCCCGCTCGGCAAGGACGGCGGCGCCGGCCGCGTAATCGACGACGGCCACGAACCCGCGGCGCAGCACCGCGCCACACTCGGCCAACCACGCCCCGACGCCGTCTTGGATCGGGAGGCGCGCGCCAACGGCGGCGTCGAGGAACAGCCCCTCGGCGCTCACGGCCAGCAACGGCTCGGCCGGGACCAGCACGTCGGTGAACGCGCCCGAGTCGTCGACGCCCACGCGCACCTCGAGCCACGCGTCGGGACCGCGCTCGACGACCCGGAACGGCAGGTTGTCGAGCAACTCGTTGGCGAGCACAACCCCGACGAACCGCACCGCCGGGAACGTCTCGGTCTGCGTGACGATGGGCCCCGTGCCGGGCACGGGCTCCGGATCGTCGTCATCGGGGCCACGACGGACAGCAGGACCGAGGGCGTCCTCGGGCGGTTCGACCTGAAGATGCTCGTGTTGAAGACGGCGAAGCGCGACGGATCGCTCCACCATGACGTAGCGGAGCGCCGGTGCGCAGGCGGGTGCGGCCCGCAGCACGTCGCGAGCGAGTTGGCCGCGACCCGCCCCGGCGTCGACGACCACATACGGATCGGGGCGACCGAGCGCGTCCCACCAACGGTCGAGCGCGGTCGCGACGAGGGCCCCGAACAGCGAGCCGACCTCGGGGCTCGTGATGAAGTCGCTCCCGGCGCGGCCCGCGCCGTGTCCTACTGCAAAGAACCCCGCGTCACGGTCGTAGAGCGCGACTTCCATGAAGCGGTCGAACGGGATGGGGCCCAGGCGCTGGATCTCCTCGACGATGCGCCGGGTGACGGGCGAATCCACGCCCGGATACAAGCACACACATCCGGGGGCTGCGGAGCGCTAGCGCTTGACGGAAACGAGCCAGGCGTCGGCGAGCAGCGTGATGGCGTCGCCGACATGACGGGAGTCGGGGCTGGCCGCGGCGGAGATGGTGAGGCGCCGGTGGGCCCGCGCCAGCACGCTCGGGTTCTTGGCGGAGAATCGCACCAGTTCGCTGACCCCGGTCTTGGCATCGACGCCCTGCACCGCCAGCGAGAACGCTCGGGCGCGAACGAGATCGGCTTCGACCTGCACGTTGGTGATGGTGGCGAGTGGTGTCATGATGCGCTCCCCGGATCGTGTTCCGTCCCTCGATCCAACGTACGGGGATTGGCGAATCGCCAATAGGGACTTACGACATTCGCCCCCTGACCGGGACGCGTCATTCGTAAGTGCCCGATGGGGTGGGGTGGTCATAGTCACCCAAACCTCACTCCCCGCGAGCCGGCGCGAGACTGACGCCGTGCCCATCGATGTTCGTGTCGCGACCCTCACCGATGCGTCCGCCATCGGGGAGGTCCACGTGCTCGCGTGGCAAACGGCGTACCGCCGCATGATGCCCGACGAGTATCTCGACGGGCTCCTCATCGAGGAGCGCGTCGCCATGTGGTCAGCGAGTCTCGGCCGCGACGACCCGTCTCAAGTGACGCTGGTCGTCACCGAGGACGACGCCGTGGTCGGCTTCGCGCCGTCGGGCCCGGTCGGGGGCTCGAACCGCCGGAGGTCGCCGGCGAGCTGTATGCCATCAACCTCCATCCCGCGCGCTGGCGGGAGGGCCTCGGCTCGCGGCTCCTTGAGGCGGCCGTCACCGCCCTCGCCGACCTGGGACACGACAGCGCCATGCTGTGGGTGGTCGACGCCAACGAGCGCGCCCGTCGCTTCTACGAACGGCACGGCTGGACAGCCGAAGGCATCGAGAAGGTCGACACCGTTCTGGGCGCCATGGTCACCGAAGTCCGCTACCGCCGTTCCCTCTCGCAACCCTCCGCGGGTTACCTGCAGTAACGCGCGCATAGCGGGAGTTACTGCAAGTAACAGCAGGAGAGTGCGTCATCAGGAGAGTGGGGTTAGCGGGTCGTGAGTTCGCCGAGGCGGGCGAAGAACTCCGGGTAGACCCCGATCACGAGCACGACGGCGGTCGTGAGCGCGACGCCGGCGGCGAGGGCACCGGGGATTCTGATCGGCGACGTGTCCTCGACGGCCGGCGCCTGGAACCACATCTGGCGGGCGACGCCGGCGTAATAGAAGAAGGCGATGACCGAGTTCACCGCGGCCACCACGCCGAGGATGACGGCCCACGTCGTTCCGGCGTCGAGCACGGCTCGGAACACGACGAACTTGGCGAACCACCCGGCGAGGGGCGGGACGCCAGCGAGCGAGAAGAGGAACACCGACATCAGCACCGCGAGGCCGGGTGCATAGGAGAAGAGCCCGGCGAACGTCGAGATCTCGCCCGAGCGGGTGCGGCGCGCCACCGCCATCACCACGCCGAACGCCCCGAGGTTCATCGCCCCGTAGATCAGCATGTAGACGACCGTGGCCTGGAAGGCGCTCTCGGCGGCGGCGGCCGACTCGGCGGCCACGGCGAACGGCACGAGCATGAAGCCGGCCTGGCTCACCGACGAGTAGGCGAGCATCCGAACGACGTTGGTCTGCTGGATGGCGATCACGTTGGCGACCGTCATCGACAGGGCGGCGAGCACCCACATCAGCGGTTGCCACGTGTCGCTGGCGGCGAAGAACCCGTAATAGACGACGATCATCAGGGCCACGAAGCCGCCGGCCTTGGACGCGACCGAGAGAAACGCCGTCACCGGCGTGGGCGCGCCTTCATACGTGTCGGGGGCCCAGAAGTGGAACGGCACCGCGGACACCTTGAAGGCGAAGCCGACGATGGTGAAGGCGATGCCGACGATCACGATCGCCCGGTCGTCGAACTCCGCGACTGCCGACGCGACCTCGGTGATCAGCGTGGACTGCGCCACGCCGAAGAGCAACGACATCCCGTAGAGCATCACCGCCGACGAGAGGACCCCGAAGATGTAGTACTTCACCGCCGCCTCGTTGGAGCGCGCGTCGTGCTTGCGCCAGCCGGCAAGCATGTAAGTCGGGATGGAAATCGTCTCGAGCGCGACAAAGATCGTGATGAGGTCACGGGCCGACGTCATGATCATCATCCCCAGCACGGCGACGAGGATGAGGAAGTAGTACTCGCCCTGGTGGTAGTCGCCCTCGCGGATGTAGTCGACCGAGATCAGGATCGTCACGTACGCGGCGATCAGGAAGAACGCCTTCAGCACCAACGAGAAGTTGTTGACCTCGTAGGCCCCGCCGAACATCGTGCGGTCGGCGCCGTCGGCCCCGAGGGTCAGCACCGGTACCAGTGCCCCCAAGGTGCCGAGCGCCGCGATGCGGGAGACGAGGGTGCGGTCGCGACCTTCGAGCACGAGGTCGACGAGCAGCACCAGCACGATCGTCCCCGTGAGGACGAGCTCAGGGGCAAAGGCGTGGTAGTCGATCGTGGGGGTCACGCGCGTCCCTCGGGTGTGCTCGCCGCAGGGCGCACGGATGTCATCGCGGAGGCGTGCATGATCAGCCGCCGAACACCTTGGTGACGACCTGGGCGGCCGGGTCCGTCATCTCGAAGATGAGCGCCGGGAAGATGCCGATAACGAGGATGCCGATGAGCAGTGGCGTCCACGCGATCCACTCCGGCGTGTGCACGTCGTGGATGTGGGCGTCCTCCCACTCGGCCGGCACCGCCCCCATCGCGACCCGCTGGTACATGTAGAGCAGATAGCCGGCGGCGAGCACCGTGCCGATCGCGGCGACGACCATGAACACGCGGAACCACACCTCCGACAGCGCGGCGGCGGGCTGATACGCCGAGAGGATCGCCGGGAACTCACCCCAGAATCCCGCCAGGCCCGGAAGCCCGAGTGACGCCATGGCGGTGAAGCCGAGGATCCACCCCAGCCGCGGCGCCGACTTGAGGAGTCCCCCGAGGCGTGCGATCTCGCGGGTGCCGTAGCGCTCCTGCAACGAACCGGCGAGGAAGAAGAGCATCCCGGTGATCAAGCCGTGCGCCACCATGCCCATCACCGCGGCGTTGATCCCGAAGTCGGTGAGCGTGGCGATGCCGAGCATCACAAAGCCCATGTGGGCGACCGACGAGAAGGCGATCAGGCGCTTCATGTCGGTCTGGGCGAGACAGGCCAAGGCGCCATAGATGATGCCGATCACCGCCAGCGTTCCGATCACCGGCGCCCAGTCCTCCGCCGCGTCCGGAAGGATCGGAAGGGCGACCCGGATAAAGCCGTACGTCCCCAACTTCAGCAGGACGGCGGCCAGGATCACGGAGCCGACCGTGGGCGCTTCCGTGTGCGCGTCGGGCAGCCACGTGTGGAACGGGAACATCGGCACTTTGATCCCGAAGCCGAGGAACATGCCGGCGAAGATCAGGCTGCCGACGCCCTTGGACATCTCGAGGACCCCGGGCTGCGAGAGCGCCACGATGTCGAACGTGTGCGGGTCGGACTTGAAATAGAGCGCCAGGAACGACAGCAGCATGAGCGCCGAGCCGAACAGCGTGAACAGGAAGAACTTGATCGCCGCGTACTCGCGGTTGGGGCCTCCCCACACGCCGATCATGAAGTACATCGGCAACAGCACGACCTCGAAGAAGATGAAGAACAGAATCAAGTCCTGCGCGGCGAAGGTGCCGATCATCCCGGTCTCGAGCAGCAGCATGAGAGCGAGGAAGGCCTTCGGGTTGTGCGGCTCGGGGAAGTGGTCCCACGAGTAGACGACGCACAGCAGCGTCACCACCGCCGACAGCACGAGCAGCGGGAGGCTGATGCCGTCGAGGCCGATGTGGTAGCGGCTGTTGATGACGTCGATCCAGCTCTTGTTGACCTCGAACTGCAGACCGCTGGCCCGGTCGTAATCGAAATCGGCGAGAAGGCCGATGCTGACGGCGAGGGTGGCGCCGGTGAACAACAGCGCGACGAGCTTCTGTGTCGCCTCGTCTGCCCGCGGCACGACGAGGATCGCCGCCGCACCGGCGACCGGCAGGAAGATCGCCAGCGTCAGCCCCCAGGAGTCGAACCATTCCATTGGGATGTCTCTCCTCTGTCCTACGTCAGATACGCCAGTGCGGCGCCACCGGCGCCCACGGCTGCGAACAAGACCAGCGCGTACCGCTGGATCAGACCGGACTGCGCCTTGCGCAGCAACCCGCCGACCGCGCTCGTGGCGCCGGCGATGTCGTCGTACATGCCGTCGACCAACTCCTGGTCGAGCACGTCATAGGTGAACGGCGCGAGGAACCGGTTGGTGGCGACCCCGACGCCGTTCACGATGCCGTCGATGACGTGCTGGTTGATCCAGTAGGTGCCCCGGGCGATCGGACCGGCGGTGCCGGCGGCGATGCCCGACACGGCGATGTGGTCGAGGTAGTACTTCTGCTCGAGGAAGGTGTGGACGGCGCGCACCGGCTGGCGTTCGAGCAGCCCCTTGGGCGCCTTCTGCCAGTAGTAGACCCACGTCGCCACCGCGAACCCGAAGACGGCGATCACCGTGGAGATGAGCGCGAGGCCGGGGTCGAAGTCGTGGTGCTCGAGGTGGAAGGTCACGTCGGGGACGTGGAACGCCACCCAGTCGTTGAACTTCTCGATGCCCGGTGCATTGATGAGCCCGATCAGCAGTGAGGGGACGGCGAGGATCATGAGCGGCACGGTGATGAGGCCGGGCGACTCGTGTGGCGTGCCGTGGCCGCGGTACTCGCCGAAGAAGGTGAGAAAGACCGTGCGGCCCATGTAGCAGGCGGTCATGAAGGCGCCGATCGACCCGAGGATCAGGATGGTGCCGAAGTCGCCCTCCTTGGCCCCGAGCAGGATCTCATCCTTCGACCAGAACCCGGCCAACGGCGGGATTCCCGCGAGGGCGACGGTGCCGATGATGAACGTCCAGAACGTTCTCGGCATGTACTTGCGCAGCCCGCCCATCTCCCGCATGTCGAAGGTGTGGTGGGCGGCGTGGCTGACCGATCCGGCGCCGAGGAACAACAGCGCCTTGAAAAAGGCGTGGGTGAACAGATGGAAGACGGCGGCCGTCCACGCGCCGACGCCGAGGGCGGCGATCATGTAGCCGAGCTGGCTCACGGTTGAGTACGCCAGCACCTTCTTGATGTCGTGTTGCACGAAGGCGAGCGCGGCCGCGATGAACAACGTCACTCCACCCGTCAGCGCGAGCAGGTTGATCCCGCCCGAGTCGATGGAGAACCCCTCGAAGAACACGCCGTAGGTGCGGGCGACGAGATACACGCCCGCGACCACCATGGTGGCGGCGTGGATGAGCGCCGACACCGGTGTGGGGCCGGCCATGGCGTCGGGAAGCCAGATGTGGAGCGGGAACTGCGCGCTCTTCCCGGCGACGCCGAGGAGCAAGAGACACGCAGCCGTCAGCAAGAGCCCGTGACGGATGCCGTCGCTCAGCGCGGCCTGGTTGATGGCCTCGATGTTGAACGTGCCAACGGCAAAGAACAACGTGATGGCGCCGAGCATAAGACCGACGTCGCCGACGCGGGTAGTGAGAAAGGCCTTGAGGGCGGCGTCGGAGTTGGGCTTCTCCTCCCACCAGTGCCCGATGAGCATGAACGAGCACACGCCGACCAACTCCCAGCCCACGATGAGCTGCAAAAGATTGTCGGCGACGACGAGGTTGAGCATCGACGCCGTGAACAGCGACAGGGCCGCGTAGTAATAGGTGAAGCGCTGGTCGCCCCGCAGATACTCGAGCGAATAGACGTGGACGAGCGCCGACACGGTCGTGACGACCACGAACATCATCACGGTCAACCCGTCGACGTGGATGCCCACGTCGATGTCGAACCGACCATTCGAGAACCACGTGGTCGATCGTTCGACCACTGCGGAGCCGCCGATCCACTCGAACGCCGAGAGCACCGCCCACAGGAAGGTGAACCCCACGGCGGCGAGGCCGATCTCGGCCCCCTGGCGGGGCAACCGCTTGCCGAAGAACAGGATGGCGAAGAACGAGACCGCGGGCACCAGCGGCATGAGCCAGCCCTGCTGGAGGATCCACGACGCCGCCTCGAGCGCCTCGTGGCCGCCCTCTCCCACCGAGTCCACGACGTGCTCTCCCTCGGCGAGGAGGCTTTGGGCGATGGTGGCCAGCATCGCTCAGCCCTTCAGCGAGTCGACCTGGTCGAGATACGGACTCGCCAGGTTGCGGTAGATGAGGATCACGATGGCAAGGCCCACCCCGACCTCGGCGGCGGCGACGGTGATCACGAACAGTGCGAACACCTGGCCCGACACCTCCTGGATGTGCACCGAGAAGGCGATCAGGTTGATGTTCACGGCGTTGAGCATGATCTCGACGCTCATGAGGACGAGCACCGCGTGGCGCCGCGACAGCACGCCGTACACGCCGATGCAAAACAGGACGGCGGCGAGGAAGAGGTACTGGTTGAGATACATCAGGCCCCCTCAGTCGTCCCGCCGGGCCAGCACGACCGCGCCGACCAGGGCGCCGAGCAGCAGGATCGACACCACTTCGAACGGCACCACGAACTGGTTGAAGATCGAGTCGGCGATCTCGCCGGTGCCGGTGGCGTTGGTGATGCGCACCTTGTCGTCCTGGAAGGCGTCGGCGAGCATGGCGATCAGGAGCCCCGCGATGCCGAGCGAGACGACGAGCGCCGGCCACCGCTGGTCGTTGTCGAGTTCGCTGCTCGGGTGGAGCGGCGCCCGGGTCAGCATGATGCCGAAGAGCAGCAGCACGAGGATGGCGCCCACGTAGATGAGGACCTGCGCCCACGCCACGAACTCGGCGGCGAGGAGCACGTAGAGACCGGCGGCCCCGGCGAGCACGACCACGAGGTACAGGGCGGCGTGCACCACCACCTTGGTCGTGACGACGCGGATCGCCCCCACGATCATGGCGGCCGCGATGATGCCGAAGGCAACGTTCTGGGGACCCACGTCGTCTGTCTCCCCTACTTCTTCTCGGCCCCGACTTCGAGCGGCTCGGGCTCGGGCACGGTCGTCATCCACTCGCCGAGCTTGTACTTGTCGTGCAGCAGCTCGGCGATGCTCGGCTCGGAGTATTCGTATTCGGGCGTCCAGAACAGGGCGTCGAACGGGCACACTTCGACGCAGATCCCGCAGTACATGCACAGGGCGTAATCGATGTCGAAGCGGTCGAGGCTGTTCACCGTCCGCGGCTTGCCACCCGCCCGCCGGGGCGGCGCCTTCACCTTGTGGCCCTCGATGTAGATGCACCAGTCGGGACACTCCCGCGCGCACAGCATGCACACGGTGCAGTTCTCTTCCTTGAGGGCGATGACGCCCCGGGCTCGGGTCGGCGGGTCCTCCCGCTCGTGCGGGTACTGCACGGTGACAGCGTGCGTGAAGAGGGTGCGGAGCGTCACCTTCATGCCCTTGAACAGGCCCGGGACCTTGAAGCGGGGCATGGTCAGAACGCCACCTTGAAGATCCCCGTGGCGAGGATGTTCAGGAGCGAGATCGGGATGAGGTACTTCCAGGCCAACATCTGGAGCTGATCTTCGCGGAAGCGCGGATAGGTGAAGCGAACCCAAAAGATCAGGAACGAGATCGCCATGATCTTGGCGAACAACACGAGCGGGCCGAGGACGTCGGCGGCGGTCCCCTCGACGCCCGGCACGTGCCATCCGCCGAGGAACAAGGTGGCGGCGATGGCGGCCAAGGCGAACGCCGTGGCGTACTCGCTCATCTGGAAGAACAAGAAGCGGAAGCCGGTGTATTCGACCTGATAGCCGGCGACCAGCTCCGATTCGGCGACGGGCATGTCGAACGGCGTCTGGGTCAGCTCGGCCTGGGCCGCGGCGAGGAACAACACGAACCCGACGGCCTGGGTGAGGAGGAACGGGTTGCCGATGCCGCCCCACCCGAAGATCTCTCCGCTCGCCTGGGCGCCGACGATGCCTTGGAGGCTCATGGTGCCGGCCTGCATCACAACGCCGACCACGGCGAGGACCAGCGGCAGCTCGTAGGCGATGAGCTGACCGGCGGCCCGCAGTGCACCGAGGAGGGCGTACTTGTTGGAGGACGCCCACCCCGCCATGAGGACGCCGATCACCGAAACGCTCGAGATGGCGAGGGCGAAGAAGATGCCGACGTCGAGATCTTCGGCGACGAGACGCGGCCCGATCGGGATCACGGCGTAGACCACGAAGGTGGAGATGAGGACGATGGCGGGGGCCAAGGCGAAGATCCGACGATCGGCCTCCGCCGGCATGATGTCTTCCTTTTGGATGAACTTGATGCCGTCACCGATGAGCTGGAACCAGCCGTGGAACCCGCCCGGATCCATGGGACCGAACCGGCTCTGCATGTGGCTCATCATCTTCATGAGAAAGACGTATCCGAGGATGAGCGCGGCCGCCGGGATGATGGCGAGGATCACCATCACCTTGATGACGAGCAGCAGCCCCCACGGGATCTCGAGCGCGACGAGCGGGTTCATGACCGGTCGGCGTCCTTCAAAGACGGGTTCCGAGGATGAAGGAACGAAGCTGCGGCGGGACGCGGCATCACCGGTCGATGTCTCCAAGGATGAAGTAGAGGCTGGCCAGGATGGTGATCAGGTCGGGCACGTACACACCCTTCAAAACCCAGGGCAGAATCGAGACGTTGGAGAAACTGGCGGAACGGATCTTCACCCGGAACGGGCCCGTCGCGCCCTTCGAGATCACGTAGTAGCCCATCTCGCCGAGGGGGTTCTCGACCCGCACCCAGCTCTCGCCCGCCGGGACTTTGATGATGCGGGGCACCTTGGCCATCACGGGGCCGGCGGGGAGACGATCGAGCAGATCGAGAACGATGCGCGCCGCCTCCCGCGTCTCCTGGAGCCGAACCCAGTAGCGGCTGAACGAGTCGCCGCCCGGGTGTGTCCACACCTTGAAGTCGACCTCGGGATACGCGAGATAGGGCGCGCCGTCGCGGCGGAGGTCCCAGTCGACGCCCGATGCCCGCAGATTGGACCCCGACACGCCGTAGCCCTTGCCAATATCGGCGGGGATGATCCCGATGCCCTTGGTGCGGACGTGGAAGATCTCGTTGCCCTGGAGCAGGTTCTCGAAGGTGTCGCACGACTCGAACACCTTGCCCATGACGCGGCGGGTCTCGGTGATCCATCCCGACGGAAGGTCGTCCTTCAACCCGCCGATGCGGTTGAAGTTGGGATGGAACCGGCCGCCGGTCGCCGCCTCGATGAGGTTGAGGACGTGCTCGCGGTCGCGGAATGCATAGAAAACGGGGGTGACGGCGCCGACCTGGGCGCCCATGTCGCCGAGGAACACGATGAACGTGGCGATGCGCGACAGCTCGGTGAGGACGGTGCGGATGTACTGCGCACGCGGCGGGGCTTCGATGCCCATGATCTGCTCGGCGGCGTGGATGAACGGGACCTCGTTGGCGAACGAGGACAGCCAGTCGATCCGGTTGATGAGCGTGGTGACCTGCGGATAGCTCCGGTACTCCACGATCTTCTCGTAGCCCCGGTGCATGTAGCCGATGACGGGGTCGGCGGCGACGACGCGCTCGCCGTCGAGCTTCACGACGACGCGCAGCGTGCCATGGGTGGCCGGGTGTTGCGGGCCGATGTTGAGGACCATGTCCTCGTGGTGCAACTCGACGTTGATCTGGGCCTCGGCCAGGTGCTTGCCGATGTACGCGCGCTGGCGTTCCTCCGTCATGCTCATGCGCTTGCCTCCTCGGCAGGCTCCTCGTCGCTACCGGGCATCAACTCCACGTCGACGAGGCCGGGCCAGGGCTTCGTCTCACGCGACAGCAGGGGGAAGTCCTTGCGCCCCGGATTTCCCTCGAACTCAGCCGGCAGGTAGAGATGGCGCAGGTGGGGATGGCCCTCGAATTCGATGCCGTACATCTCCCAGCACTCCCGCTCGTGCCAGTCGGCGCCCGGGAAGACGTCGGTCCACGACGCCACGCTCGGGTTCTGCTCGTTGACGTCCGTCTTGAGGATCACCTGGGTCACGTCGTCGGTCGACTCGACGCAGGCGAACACCTGGAACCGACCCTCTCCCCCCGCGGCGCCGAAGGTCATCTCCTTGGGCTGGACGGGGGCGGAGGGTGCGTCGGGATCCCAGTTGGGGGGATCGGGTCGGGGCAGCCAGTCGATGGCCGAGATGAACGAGAGGTATTCGCACCCGAGACGGGTCCGCGCCACCTCGGCGGCACGATGCCAGGCCTCGCGCTTGACCCGCACGACGAGGTCGCCGTGGTTCGACACCGCTTCCACGATGTCGTCGCCGAGGTCGGCGGCGAGCGCAGCGAGCCACCCCTCGTGCTCAGGGAGAACGGCGGGCGCGGGCTCGGCCGGCTCGGGCGCTGCGGCCGTCTCCTCCGGAGCGTCGGGCGCCTCGGGCGCGTCCTCGGCTGGATCCTGGGGCGCGTCGTCGGACTGCTGGTCAGACATGGCTCGCGCCCACCGTCACCGCGGTCCCCGGGATGTCGTGGTCGTGTTCTCCGAGCTGTCCGACCACGATGGGATCCCCGCGCCACCGTTGGGCGGGGTCCTCATTCTGGATCTTCTCTTGCAGCAAGACGATGCCCTGCAGCAGCGCTTCGGGCCGCGGCGGACATCCGGGCACGTACACGTCGACCGGGATGATCTGGTCGACGCCCTTGGTGACCGAATAGGAGTCCCAGTACGGGCCACCGCAGTTGGCGCACGAGCCCATCGAGATGACGTACTTCGGGTCGGGCATCTGCTCGTAGAGGCGCCTGACGGCCGGCGCCATCTTGTCGGTGACGGTACCCGAGATGCAGATGAG
Organism: Acidimicrobiia bacterium; assembly: GCA_035293045.1. Lineage (GTDB taxonomy): Bacteria > Actinomycetota > Acidimicrobiia > IMCC26256 > JACPCJ01 > DATDOY01. The sequence goes on along the minus strand of DATDOY010000138.1, from coordinate 10,726 downwards.
GTCGGCCTGGCGCGGGCTGGCGGGGAACGGGATGACGCCGAGCCGCATCACGTCGTAGCGGGGGCTGACGAGGGCCGCCCCCATCTCGATGGCGCAGCACGCCAGGCCCCACTGGTACATCCAGAGGGAGTACTTGCGGCTGTAATTCATGAGCCAGGTGAGGGGCTTGGGGATCTTGCCGCTCTCGACTAGACCCACTTCAGAACCCCCTTACGCCACGCGTACAGCAGGCCGAGGGCGAGGATCACGATGAAAATGCCCACCTCGACGAGGCCGAAGGCGCCGAGGGCGTCGACGCGGAGGGCCCAGGGGAAGATGAAGACGGCCTCGACATCGAACATCACGAACAAGAGGCCAAAGATGTAATAGCGGACGTTGGCCTGGCCCCACCCGCCGAGCGGGTCGGCACCGGACTCATAGGTGATGTACTTCTCAGGCTGGGGCCGTGTCGGACGCACCAGACGGCCCACCCCGAGCATCAGGGCGAACATCCCTGCCGCCGCCCCGATGAGTACCGCAATGGTCAGATACGACTGCGAGTACTCCGAGTAGGGCACTCTCGACCGCCTCTATTTCGTGCTGGTCAGCCAGCTCCGAGGTGACGGTTCGGAGTCTACGTGAAAGCTTTCACGAACCCGCAAAGGAAGGCCCACACAGGAAGAGGGGGCAAACGGGACACCGGGCATTTCGCGCGCCATCTCGGCGTTGAGGGGGTGGAACGAGCAGGCGCACTCAGGGTCGAGACGTCGCCAGCCGATCAACGAAGAACCTGCTCAGGAGCCCGCCGTGACCCTTCCCTTCATTCGCACCGGAGATCGCGAGGACCGGGCCGACGACGCGGGACGACGGATGACCGAAGCGCCGACGCCCCGGCCGCCGCACCGCACGCGTACCGCCTTCGTGCTCTCTGGAGGCGGCAACCAGGGCGTGTCACAGGTCGGGATGCTCCAGGCCCTGCTCGAGCGAGGGATCGTCCCCGACGTCATCGTGGGCACGTCGGCCGGCGCCATCAACGGCGCGGCGGTGGCGGCCAACCCGAGCGTGGAAGGCGTCGAGCACCTCGCCGAGGTGTGGCGGGGCCTTCGGAGCGAAGACGTGTTCCCCGGCGGCCGCTTCAGCCGGGCGTGGAACGTCTTGCGCCACAGCGATCATCTGTTTTCCAACGAGGGCCTCAAAGGGGTCGTCGACCTCCTGCCCGTCGACAACTTCGAGGACCTCGCAGTGCCGCTGCGGATCGTCGTCACCGACTTCGACACCGGTGACGAGCTCGTCCTCGCCGCCGGATCGGTCAAGACCGCCATCATCGCGAGCACCGCGCTCCCAGGGGTGTTCCCACCCGTCCGCCACGGCGGTCGCACGCTCATCGACGGGGGCGTGGTGAACAATGTGCCCCTCCGGCACGCGCTGAGCGGACCCATCGATCGCATCTATGTGCTGAACGTCACCGGCGCCGTCGCCGACGCGCCGCCTCGGTATCCCCTCGACGTCACCCTGCGCGCCTTTGCGATCGCCCGGAACCGTCGCTACGAACTCGATCGGGAGCACGCGCCGAGTTACGTCGACATCATCGAACTTCCCCGTCCCGACGACGGCCGCTCGATCTTCGACTTCACCGGCAGCGACACGCTCATCGACGAGGGCTACGCGCTCGCGTCCCGCCACCTCGACGCCCTCGAACAGCACATCACGCCGGTGACCGAGCCCACGCGCCGGCGCTGGACCCGCGTGTTCCGCAAAGCCGAGGTCGCGTAAGGACGAGCGCTCCGATCGGCCGGGCGCTCACGCGGTCCACCGTTCTCGAGCACACAGTCCACCTGAGGAGTGGAACACTTGCTCCAGAATCGCTCGGAGCGGCCGGGCGGGTCAGGAGCGGGGCGTGGACACGGTTCTTCAGATCGGCGGGTGGGTGCTCGTAGCGGTCTCCCTGGTCGGGTTGGTCGCGTCCATACGCTTTCTCCGCGCCGAGGTGCCGGTTCGGCCGGCCTTTGACACCCTGCGCCTCCTCATCGCCGTGGGAGCGGCGACGGCGATCACCGTCGTCCTCTCGGTCGACACACCCGCCGCGCTGATCGGGATGTCGATCGTTGCCGGCGGCCTGCTCGGCCTGATGCAAGGGCGGGCCCTGCGGGTGCGGGTCGAGGGCGACGTCGTGTTCGCCGCTCGCAGCACCTTGGGCGTCCTGGTGTGGGGTCTCGGCATGATCGTCGCCCAGGGTGCCGGCCTGCTCGGTCGGGCCGGAGCCGTCAACGTGGGTCTCGCCGTGTCGTATCTCTCCGGCGCGAGCATCGCCGGCACGATGATCGGCCGATCGCACGCGGTGACGGTGGCGCGGCGGACCCTCGCCCCGGCCACGCTCGTCGGGATGGCGCTGCTTCTCGGCCTCGCGGCTTTGACCGCCGCGCCGCGCGCCGCACACGCCGGGCAAGAACCGGTCGACGTGATTCTCGACGCCCCCTTCACGGGTGCCTTCGCGCCCGAAGTGCAGTCCCAAGCAGCGGCACTCAACTTGTCCATTGAGCCCGCCGGGGGTTCCTTCCACTGCGCCTTCGCCTTCGACGGTGCGTCGTTGTCGGACTTCTCCGGAACGGTGAGCTTCGCGTGGGTCTCGACGTTCGAGGGCACGTCATTCGAGGGGTCACTCAACAACGAGCTCAACGCGCCGACGGTGACGGTCGGCCGGGGCGTCGTCCGCCTCGCGGGAACGGGCGACGGGACCTACTCGTACCCTGCGTTCGAAGAGGCCAGCGGCTCGATCTCCATCCGTTGGGAACTGGCCTGGACCCAGGCCACCGGCGCATTCGAGGGCACGGTGACGGTGATCGACCCCGACAGTGGAGCCGACGCCCTCGTCGGCGAGTTCTCGGGCGAGAGCGCCGCGGTCGAACCGACCTCGACGCCCACGGCCACCGACGATGAGGACGGAGCGGAGGAGTCGGGGGTCGCACCGGTCGACGCGGCCGGCACCGACCGGGACGCTCCTGAGGACGAAGAGATTCCGATCGAGAACGCCGCCGGCGCGTCGGCCGCAGGGTTCCTCGGCATCGGGGGCGTGCTCGGTGTGACCCTCATCGAGTCGGCCGCCTCGAGCGCGCAAGGGCGAGGGTTTGGCCGGCGTCGAGGTGGCGGCGGGGCGCGGGGTCCGGACGCTCCGCCCCCATCCGCCCCCCCGCCGCCGTCACCGCCGCCTCCGCCGAGTCCGAGTGACACCGCGGGGACCGATGTCCCGTCGACCGGCGGCGAGGGGGCGCCGGCGCGCCCCGCCGTCGGAGTTCCGGCGGTCGGGGTCCCCGCCGTCGACACCGCCGGGGTCGACGTTCCTGCTGTCGGCGCACCCCCGGTCGACGCACCCCCGGTCGACGCACCTTCGCTCGACCCACCGCCGCTCGACGTTCCAGCGGGGGAGGTGCCGCCCACCGGCGTTGACGGGATGGTCGGGACCGCGGCTCCCGACGCCCCCGACCTGACTCACCTCGCCGACCGTGTCCCCACCGACGCGCCGTCACCTAAGGTCCCACTCCCCGACACGCCGGCGCCCCCCGATCCGCCCGCCCCAGATGCGGTTCCCGAGACCGACGCCGTCACCCAGAGCGAGCCACCGACGTTGATGGAGAGCGTGGAGCACGCGGGGTCGATGACCGTGCACCCGCCGCAGGAGGTCGTCGATTTGAGCGGCGCAGATCCGTTGTCGACGACTGCTCAGCCGATCACCGATGGAGCCGAGGCCACCACCCAACTCGCCGGTGACCTTGCGGAAGACTCCGCCGAGCTCGTGGCCGACGTCATCGGGGACAAGGCGGTGCACGCCGGGGCGACCACTCCGCCTCCTCCGCCTCCGCCTCCGCCTCCTCCGCCCCCTCCGCCCCCTCCGCCCCCGCCTCCGCCAACCGATGAGGAGGACACCGAGCGCGACGGCTGAGGTGGGCCTAGAACAGGAAGTTGGCGCGGTCGGCGATGTCGAGGAGGGCGTTGGGCGCCACGCCGATCGCCAGGGTGAAGGCAGCGCAGATGGCGAGCGCGAGGCGGGCACCGCCGTCGACGTGCACGCGCCCTGCGGTGCCGTCGCTATCCGTGTCTTCGAGATAGGTCACGACCAAGAGCCGGATGTAGACGAAGGCGGCGACCACGGCGACGAGCACGGCGACGATGACCAGCGCGTACTGCTCGTCGTTGACGGCGGCCCGGAAGACGGCCAGCTTCGCCACGAACCCTGACGTCAGCGGAATCCCCGCCTGTGCGAACAGCAAGAAGGCGAGCAGGGCGGCCACGACGGGTTGACGGCGCGAAAGACCTCGGTAGTCGCTCAGGTCGTGACCGACGTCGCCGCGATGCGCGAGAACGGTGACGACGCTGAACGTCCCCACCACGATGAACGTGTAGGCGAAGAGGTACGCGAGGGCGGCCGCCACGCCGTCGTCGGTGCCGGCCTGGACCCCAATCAGCACGAACCCGGCGTGGCTGATCGACGAGTAGGCCAGCATCCGCTTGACGTTGGTCTGCACGATGGCGAGCACGCTGCCGACGACCAAGGTCAAGACCGCCAAGCCGAACACCAGCGGCTCCCAGTCGAGACGCTGGGTCTCGAGGCCGGTCTGGAGCACGCGCAAGAGGGCGGCGAACGAGGCCACCTTGGTCCCGGCGGACATGAACGCGGTCACCGGGGTGGGCGCGCCCTCGTAGACGTCGGGCGTCCACATGTGGAACGGCACGGCCGAGACCTTGAACCCGAACCCGACCAGCAAGAGCGCGAGCCCGACGAGCAGCCCCTGGTTCTCCACGAGCGTGAAGTTCGACAAGAACTGCGCGATGCCGGTGAGCGACGTGGTCCCCGTGGCGCCGTAGACCCATGCCACGCCATACAAGAAGATCGCCGACGAGAAGGCGCCGAGAACGAAGTACTTGATCCCGGCCTCCTGGCTCTCGAGCCGGTCGCGATGGAAGGCGGCAAGCACGTAGAGGGCGATCGACAACACCTCGAGCGCCAGGAAGATGACGATGAGGTCGTTGGCCGACGCCATCATCAGCATTCCTGCCGCCGACAAAAGGATCAGCGCGTGATACGCGCCGGCGTCCAGGTTCTCGCGGCGCAGGAATCCCTGCGCGATCAGCAGCCCGAGGAAGGTCGCCACGAGCACGAGGAACTTGTTGAACAACGCAAACCCGTCGACGGCCACCATGCCGCGAAGCGTCTGGTAGGAGCCGAACGTCATCACGTCGCTCCACGCGCCGGCCAGCAGCACACCGGCGACGGCGAGGCCGACGATCGACACCCAGAACGTGGCCGACCGCAGCCGGGGCCAGCGCTGCGAGAGGGCGAGCAGACCCACGATCACCAGCGCCGTGGTCGACACGACGACCTCGGGGCCGATCCCGGCGAACTCGAGATCCGGCGTGGGGATCGTCTGGGTCGGTTGGCCCTCCACGGGGATCTGGTCGACGGGGATCTGGTCGACGGGGATCTCGCCCTGGCCGAGGCGAACCGTCACCGAGATCCCTCCGGCGTCCATCACGGCACGACCTCCTCGTCATGCACGACGGGCGGCGCGCCGGGTTCGTCGTCGGACTCGGTGATCAACACCGGCGCCGACGGCTCCCGATAGTCGGTGCGGGCCTCGATGTGCTCGATGGTCGTCTTCAGCGACGGCTCGATGCGCTCGAGGATCGGTTTCGGGTACACGCCGATCACGAGGCTGAGCAACACGAGCGGGAGCACGGTCACCATCTCGCGGCCGTTGAGGTCGGCCATCGCGGCGTTCTCACCCTCGGGCTCGCCGGTGAAGACCCGCTGGTAGGCCCAGAGCAGGTAGACGGCGGCGAGGATGACCCCGCTCGCCGAGATGATGGCGTACGGCCGCTGGGTGAGGAACGTCCCCAACAACACGAGGAACTCGCCGACGAATCCCGAGAGACCGGGAAGGCCGACCGACGCGAAGGCGGCCACGAGGAACAGCCCGCCGAGCCGCGGCGCCACCTTCCAGAGTCCACGCAACTCCGCGATCTGACGGGTGTGACGGCGCTCGTAGATCATCCCGACGAGCAGGAAGAGCACGCCGGTGTTCAGGCCGTGGGCGATCATGGTGAAGACGCCGCCGGCGAGACCCTGGGTCGTGAGCGCGAAGATGCCGAGGACGACGAAGCCGAGGTGGGCGACCGACGAGTAGGCGATGAGCCGCTTGATGTCGGGCTGCACCGTCGCCATCAAAGCGCCGTAGATGATCCCGATGGTCGCCAGCACGAGCAGGAGCGGCGCGAGGTCCCGCGTTGCCTCGGGGAACAGCGTCATCGAGAAACGCAAGAAGCCGTAGGTGCCCATCTTCAACAGCACGCCGGCCAGCACGACCGAGCCCGCCGTCGGCGCCTCGGTGTGGGCATCGGGAAGCCACGTGTGGAACGGGAACAGCGGAACCTTCACGGCGAAGCCGGCGAAGAAGGCGAGGAACAGCCACTTCTCGGTCGAGCCCGAGAGCCCGTCCCAATTCGCGAGTTCGACGAAGTTGAAGGTGAGGGTGCCGGTCGCGGAATCGTGGAGGAAAGCCAGGCTGAGGATGCCGACCAACAGCAGCGCCGACCCGGCCATCGTGTAGAGGAAGAACTTGATCGCCGCGTAGATGCGCCGGTCGTAGCCCCAACCGCCGATGAGGAAGTACATCGGGACCAGCGTGATCTCCCAGAACACGAAGAAGAGGATGAGGTCGAGGCTCATGAACACGCCGATGATCCCGGCCTCGAGCATGAGCATGAAGAAGAGGTACGCCTTCAGGTTCTTGCGGACGTTGGCCGAGGCGAGCAGCACCACGGGGAACAACAGCGCCGTCAGCACGATCATGAACAGGCTGATCCCGTCGACGCCGAGCGTGTACGAGATCCCGAAGTCGCGGATCCACGTCTTGTGCTCGACGAACTGGAACGCCGCGGTGCCGGTCTGAAACTCCACGAGCAGGTACCCGGCGAGCCCGAGGGTCGCCATGCTGAAGATCATGGCTGCCGCCCGCTGCAGGTCGTCGCGCTTGGCCGGGAGCGCGAGGGCCACGAGCGCGCCGAGCATGGGAACGGCGATGAGCGCGCTCAGCAGGGGGAAGTCGGCGGTCATATCACCACCCTCGCCCGGATGAGCACGAACGCCAGCAGGAGGGTCGTGCCTGCGAAGACGGCGAAGGCATAGCGACGCACGTGACCCGTCTGCAGCTTGCGGGTCTCTTCCCCGCCCAACTGGAGCGCGCGCGCGATCCCGTTGACGGCGCCGTCGACGATGCCCAGATCGAAGTGCTTGCTGGCCCACTCGAGGAAGCGTCGCCCGGGGGCCACAATCAGCGTCTCGTACACCCAGTCGAAGCGCCATCCTCGCTCGAGGAACGTCGCCGCCGAACCGAGCCGGGCGCGCACGGGGTCGGTGTCGGTCACCGTCGCGTACATCCGGTAGGCGAGGCCGATCCCGACCACGCCGACGATGACGGCGACGGTCGACAACGCGAAGCCGAGGCCGAACGAGTCGACGTGCACCTCATGCACGCCCTCGAGGACCGGCTCAAGCCACTTCCCGAGAAACGCCAAGCTCGTGAAGGGAAGGTTGAGCAGACCGCCGACGACCGTCAGGCCCGCGAGGGCGACCAAGGGGAACACCATGGTGGGTGGCGACTCGTGCGGCGTCGCCGGCGCCTCCCCGTCGGCGGGTCGGCGTTCGCCGTCGAACACCATGCGGACTTGGCGGGTCATGTAAAAGGCGGTCATGAGCGCCGTCGCCGCGCCGACCAACCAGAGCGCATAATCGTCGCGGACCCACACCGCGGCGAGGATCTCGTCCTTCGACCAAAAGCCGGCCAACGGCACCATGCCGGCGATGGCCAGCCACGCCACGATGAAGGTGCGCGCCGTCCACGGCATGTACTTGCGGAGCCCCCCCATCCGGCGCATGTCCTGTTCGCCGTGCAGACCGTGGATCACCGAACCGGCGCCGAGAAACAGGAGGGCCTTGAAGAAGGCGTGGGTCACCATGTGGAACATCGCCGCGGTGTAGGCGCCGACGCCCGCCGCCATGAACATGTAGCCGAGCTGGCTGATCGTCGAATAGGCGAGCACGCGCTTGATGTCGTTGTGGACGAGGGCGATGGAGGCCGCCACGAAAGCGGTCAACACCCCGACCCAGGCGACCACGTCGCCGGCGACGGCCGACATCTCGAAGAACGGGTGGGTGCGAACGACGAGGTAGACGCCCGCCGTCACCATCGTGGCCGCGTGGATGAGCGCCGACACCGGCGTCGGACCCTCCATCGCGTCGGGGAGCCACACGTGAAGCGGGAGCTGCGCGCTCTTCCCCATTGCGCCGAGGAAGAAGAGCAGGGCGATGGCCGTCGCCGTGCCCTCCGCGAGGTGGGACGCACCTTCGAGCGCGGGGACGACTTCCAGCGTGCCGAGGTGGGCGAAGATCAGGAACATGGCGAGCAGGAACCCGAAGTCGCCCACGCGGTTGGTGACGAACGCCTTCTTGCCGGCCACCGCAGCGCTGTCGCGCTCGAACCAGAAGGAGATGAGGAGGTACGAGCACAGGCCCACGCCTTCCCATCCGAGGAAGATCAGCGGGAAGCTGCCGCCGAGCACCAGGATCAGCATGGAGGCGGCAAACAGGTTGAGGTAGAGGAAGAACCGGCTGAACCGCGGGTCGCCGTGCATGTAGCCGACGGCGTAGAGATGGATGAGCGCGCCCACGCCGGTGACGAAGAGGATCATCGTCACCGACAACGGATCGATCAACAGGCTCGCCGAAACCTCGAGCGACCCCGCCGGGATCCAGTCGAACAACTTCACGACGTGGAGGCGCTCCTCGGAATCGAGACTCCACAACGTGGCCAGGGTGACGAGCGACCACGCGAACGAGCCGCCCATCATCAGGGTGGCGAGCATGCCGGGACCCGGCTCTCGCATCCGCGAGCCGAACAGCAGCAATAGGACGGCTCCGGCCAGCGGCAGGGCGGGAATGATCCACGCCAGATCCAGGACGTCGTGGGCGCTCATCGTCGTCAGCCCTTGAGCAGGTTGAGGTCGTCGGCCGTCGCGCCCTGCCGGCGACGGAAGATGGCGACGATGATGGCGAGCCCGACCGCGACCTCGGCGGCCGCCACCACGAGCACGAAGAACACATAGACCTGCCCGCCGATGTCGTCGAGCTGTCGCGAGAAGGTCACAAAGGTGAGGTTGACGGCGTTGAGCATCAGCTCCACGCACATGAACATCACGAGGGCGTTCCGCCGCAGCATCACGCCGGTCGCACCGACGGTGAAGAGGATCGCCGCGACGAGGAGGTAGGGACCCGGTCCGACCCTCACGACGCCGACTCCGGCTCGCTGGAGTCGGCGTCGTCCCGGCGCCCGTCGCGCACGAGGACGATCGCGCCGACGACGGCGATGACGAGCAACACGGAGGTGATCTCGAACGGCCAGATGAAGTCGGTGAAGAGGCTCTTGGCCACGCGTTCGACGTTGCCTCCTTCGTCGCCACTCAAGGCCGGGCCCCGGGCCGAGAGCCCGCCCGTCGCCACCGTCCCCTGGATCAGCACCGACAGGCCGAAGAGCGCGACGCCCCCCGCCACCAGCGCGATCGGGCGCTGGAACGGAAGCGGATCGTCGAGCATCTCGTCGCGGTCGACGCCGAGCAGCATGATGACGAACAGAAACAGGACGACGACCGCGCCGGCGTAGACGATCACCTGGACAGCGGCGAGGAAGTGCGCCTCTTGGAGCACGAACAACACGGCCACCGAAAACAGCGTGCCCACGAGGTTGAGCGCGGCGTGCACGGGGTTCCGCGAAACGACGACGCCGATGGCGCTGAGCACCGCGGCCACCGCGGCCACCGTGAACACGATCCAGGTCATCATCAGTGGTGTCCCGCCTCGTCGGCGTGGGCGGGTGCATGCTCGGGCGCCGCGTCCGGGTCGGATTCCGCGGCGGTCTGTCCCGCCTCGGCCTCGCGCACCCCGAAGCCGAGTTCGGGACTCCACGCGACGACGCCTTCGTATTCGGCGCGGCCCGAGGGGGCCGTGGCGCGAACCCAGCCCGACGTGTCGTGGTCCTCGTGGCCCATCCAGTGCTCCCACGGGAGCCGGCGCGCCCGGCCTTGGTCGTCGACGAGCAGCTCGTCCTTGGTGTAGATGGCGTCCTGGCGGTTGGTGAACGAGAACTCGAAGAGCTTGGTCTCGGTGATGGCCTCGGTTGGGCATGCCTCGACACACAGATCGCAGTGGATGCAGCGCAGGTAGTTGATCTCGTAGATGAAGCCGTACCGCTCCCCGGGGCTCACCGGGTTGTCGGGAAGGTTGTCGGCGCCGCGCACGTAGATGCAGCGCGCCGGGCAGACGCCCGCGCACAACTCACACCCGATGCATTTCTCCATGCCGTCCTCGTACCGGTTGAGGACATGCCGGCCGTGGAAGCGCACGGGCTTGTCGCGCTTCTCCTCCGGATACTCCGTGGTCACGCGCTTGGCGAACATCTGCCGGAACGTGACGCCGAACCCACTCCACTTACCCATGCCGCACCCCCGGTGCAACCACGCGCGCGGGCGGTTGTGGTGGGCGCCGGAGCGAGGCGCATCTCGCCTGCGCCGCCGACAGAACGCGGGGGTGCGAGGCGGCGGCCATGGTCGCTCGCCCTCGCTCGCCCTCGCTCGCTTCGCTCGCTCGCCCACCCACCCGCCACCTCGCTCCGGCGCCCACCACAACCGCCCGCGCGCGTGG
>DATDOY010000137.1:0-11935 GCA_035293045.1 Acidimicrobiia bacterium | reverse complement strand
TGCGCTCGTAGCTCAATTGGACAGAGCACCTGGCTACGGACCAGGAGGTTGGGGGTTCGAGTCCCTCCGAGCGCGCTGGGCCGGTCAGGACCCGCTTTGGTGGACGCCCATTCTCTCGGCCAACTCCCTCGGCGGGATCGTGATACGCCTGGGTTTCGCCGAGAAGTGCTCGACGCGGCGTCGCCGTTGCCTGACGACGGGGTCCTTGGGAGCCTAACTCTTGGCGGGGTTGCCGGGGTTTGGGTTCCCGGAATTGCCGGAGTTTCCGGAGTCCCCCGCATTGCCCGAGTTCCCGGAGTTGCCGGAATCCCCGGAGTCCCCCGCATTGCCGGAGTTTCCGGAGTTTCCGGAATCCCCGGAGTTCCCGGAGTCGCCCGCATCAACGGAGTTCTCGGAGTTGCCGGAGTTCCCGGGGTTTGGGTTCCCGGAGTTCCCTGCATTCCCGGAGTTCCCTGCATTCCCGGAGTTCCCGGGGTCTGGGTTCCCGGAGTTCCCGGAGTTCCCGGAGTTCCCGGAGTTCCCGGAGTCGCCCGCATTGCCGGAGTTCCCGGAGTCCCCGGAGTTCCCGGAGTTCCCCGAATTGCCGGAGTTCCCGGAGTCGCCCGAATTCCCGGAATCCCCGGAGTTGCCGGGGTCGGAGGGCTGGCCGGGGTCGGAGGGCTGGCCGGGGTCGGCAACGGGGGTCGGCGCGATCACGGAATCGGCGACGGGGGTCGGCGCGATCACGGGGTCGGCGACGGGGGTCGGCGCGATCACGGAGTCGGCAACGGGGGTCGGCGCGATCACGGAGTCGGCGACGCTGGTAGGCGCATCGGGCTCGGCGGGTGCGCGGAAACTCGCCGGCGCGGCGTTCGAGTCATCCACCGACCCTCCGGGTCCGAGCTCGGTGGGAAGCCCGACCGCCCCCTCGTCATTCGTCGACGACTCGCCTGCGACCGCCGCTTCCTCGGCACGCGGCGGTCTCTCGAACGCTGTTGCGGGAAGAATCGCACCCATGGAGACCGCGAGCCCGGCGGCCGGAATGGCGATTCGCCTGCGCAAGAGGACCCGACGGATCGCCTTGGCCTCCGCCTTCGAGCATTCGATGAGCTCGACGAGTCGTGCCTCGATCTCCTTCGGCGTCGCGCCGAGGGCGTCGGCCAAACCATCGAGGTCGTCGGCGCGAAACGTCAGATCGTCGCCCCGCTTTTGGCCCCGAAGGCGATACACCGAGGCCAGGTACGACTCGAGAACGTCACTCGCCGTCGGATCGTTGCTCTCGATGCGAGTCGCCAAATCGCCGACGGTCAGCACCGACCCGTCAAAGCGGGCACGGCCCGCGGAGCGGTGGGCGAGGTGCTTCGCGATGTGCGCCGCGTAGACATCCGCGAGGGTGTCGACCGCCGTCGGTGACAGGCTTCCGATTCCCCGTTCCGCCCGCCACAGTCGCCACGGAGAGAGCCCCGAGGCCTCCGCCGCGTCGCGAAGGGAGAGCCGGGTCCGACCGCGCCAGTAGCGAAGGCGCTGGGCTTCGGAAATGTCCGCTGACTGCGAAACGTCGCTGTCGATCACGGGACAGGAATCGGCGGGCCACGAGGCCGACCTGACATTCACCGCGAGAATTAGGGCGTTTTGTCCGGACCTCCGCGTGGCGACCTCCGAAGAATCCCGTCCTCGCGCCTCGACTCCCCCCGCCGATGCCGCCGAACGACGGACCACGGGGGCGGCAAACGCCTGGCGCCGCCCGTCACAACTCGGCGTGGGCGCGAACGGCCGCCGACGCCGCGCCGGCCGCCGCGTCGGCGGCGCGCGCCGAATCCCTCCCGAGGCGGACCAGATACGGGACGCGCCAGGGTTTCCTCGCCATGTACCGAAGGGCGGCAAGGGCGTTGGGGCTGCCGTCGGCATTGGCCAGACCGAGGATGGCCTCTTCACTCTCGGTCGCCATGTCGCTGATCACGCGGAAGGCGGTCCATGGAATTGCCCGCTGCTCGCACACCGCCGCGATCGCCGCCGTCTCCATGTCGACCGCTTCGACGCCGGCGTCGGCGAGAGCCCGAAGCCGCGCCGGATCGACGATGAACTCGTCGGACGTGCTGACCCTGCCGCGCAGCGCGGATCCACCGAAAGGATGGGCCCGGTATTCCGCGCCGCTCGCTCCGTCGACGACGGTCTCGGGCACGAGCAGATCTCCGATCTGCGCAGTGACCCCACCGGCGATGCCAACCACGAGCGCGTGGTCGACGGCGAGCGCTTCCAACAAGCCGTCGGCGGCCGCGCTCGCGAGCGCAGTCCCCATCCCCGTCGTGACGGCGACGACGTGCGTTCCGGCGACCGTTCCCACGTACGCGTCGATCTCGCCGATGCGAGTCGCGTCCAAACCGAATGCCCGCACTACCGGGCGCAGCTCCGACGGCATCGGAGCGAACACGCCCACCGTGAAACCGTCGCCGTTCATCGGCGCGTAGCTTGCCGCACAACCGCCTTGGTCGCCGGCACCGCGCGCATCAGCCGAACCGGAGCCGCCGTCGGCCGATCAGGTGCACAAGGCCGAAGCCCGCCCCTACGGCGAGGAGGACCCAGTCGAGGTGTGCCTCGCTCCGGACCTGCTCGTAGGACCAATTCCGTCGGGATCCCGCCGCCCGGCCGGTACGCTGGCCCTTCCGGTGTCGGGACGTTCTGACCCGGCCCGATCCGCGAAGGAGGTGACGTCGTATGGCTGCCGTGCACTCCGGTACTCGACCGCTCATCCATTCGACCGCCTCCTATCGCCCGCGCGTCTGACCGGCGCTCTGCCGGTGCGATCGGGAGGCCAACCAGGAGGCCTCCGTTGCCCGATCATCTGATCGCCTACGGCTGGGACGACCGCATCGCGACCCTCTACTCGCTGGTCGATATTCCCGGCCATCGCCCAGCTCGCGTCATCCGAACCGACCGCGGCTCGTCGCTCGCCGTCTCCGACGTGGGAACGATCCGCGCCACTCCGTACTCCCTCGCCTCGCGCCGCCACGGCGTCGAGGGGGCCGTCGCTACCGGCGACTGGGTGGCGCTGCTCGACGATCCCGTCGAGGGGTGGGTCGTCGTCAGCGTTTTGCCGCGCCGGTCCGAACTCAGTCGCCTCGACCCCGAACCGGGGGCCGCCGCTCAACAGGTTCTCGCCGCCAATGTCGACGTCGTGGCGGTGGTGATCCCGCTCGACCGCCCCGCGTCCGCGGCGAGGGTCGAGCGATTCGCCGCCGTCGCGTGGGAGAGCGGCGCGATCCCTGCGGTGATCCTCACGAAGGCCGATCTCGCCACCGACCTCGCGACGACGCAGGCCGCGGTGGAAGCGGCCGCCCCGGGGCTCGACGTCGTCGTCACGTGCGCCACGACGGGTCAGGGCGTCGACGACGTCGCCGCCCTCACCGTCCCGTCTCGCACCCTTGCGCTGCTCGGACCGTCCGGCGCGGGCAAGTCCACCCTGGTGAACTGCCTCGTGGGCGACGACGTCCAGCAGACCGGCGACGTTCGAGACGGCGACCACCGCGGACGCCACACCACCACGGCGCGCGAACTCATTCCGATCCCGGGCGGTGGCGTGCTGCTCGACACGCCGGGCGTGCGCAGCCTCGGATTGTGGGACGTCGAGGCCGGGTTGTCCGAGGCGTTTCCGGAGATCGACGAGCTCGCCGCGGCGTGCAAGTTCCGCGATTGCGCGCACGAAGCGGAGCCCCAGTGCGCGGTGCAGGAGGCCATCGCCACCGGAGTCCTCGAGGAGCGACGCTTCGCGAGCTACCGAAAACTCGAGCGAGAGATGGCGCGGCTCCACCAGACCGTGGCCGACCAGCGTGCGCGGAACCGGGCCTGGGGGCGGTCCTTCAAACAGGTCAAGAACGACCTCAAGCGGCGGGATCCCCGGCGGGGCGGAAAATGACACATCGGGCGCCAGCCCGTGTCGGCCATGCTTGGCGGATGGACGGTGAACGGTCGTGGGCCGAACGCGTCTATTTCTTCTACGAGGCGGCCAGCGGCTTCTCGCTGTTCGTCGCGGTGTCGGCGTTCAGTCTCTTCTTCATCCAACGGGTGGGCGTGAGTCCGCTCGAGTTCATCTTCGCCGGCACCGTGCTCGAGATCGCCATCCTCCTGATGGAGGTTCCGACCGGAATCGTGGCCGACACCGTCAGCCGACGGCTCTCGATCATCATCGGCCTCGCGACGATGGGCGCGGGGTTCGGCCTGACGGCCGTGCCGAGTTATCCGGTGATCCTGGTTGGCGCGGTGGTGTGGGGAATCGGGTTCACCTTCACGAGCGGCGCCGACATCGCGTGGATCACCGACGAGGTGGGCGAGGAGCGAGCGCGCCCGCTCTACCTGCGGGCGGCGCAGCTGCGGTTCGCGGCGACCTTGGCCGGGCTCGGGGTCGGAGCCGCGCTCGGAACGATCGCGCTGTGGGTCCCCATCGCCACCGGCGCGGTGCTCCACGGAGCGCTCGCGGTCGTCATCGCCCTCGTCATGCCCGAGACGGGTTTCGTCGGCCCCGGACGCGCCGCGGCCGGCGACCGCAATCCCTTCCATGCGATCCGCGAAACGGTCGCCGCGACCCGGTCGACGGTTCGCGCCAGCCCGGTCCTGTTGCTGATCCTCGCAGTCACGGTGACGATCGGGTTCGGCAGCGAGGGCATCGACCGACTGTGGCAAATGCACCTCCTCGGCGTCGGCCTGCCGGAAGGGAGCGCCATCCTCTGGATGAGCGGCACGTGGGCACTCGGCCTGATCGCGGGAGCGGGGGTCGCCGAGATCCTCCGGCGACGCGCCGACCTTCATTCTCGTTCCGGATCCCAGCGCGCGTACCTCGGGGTCGTCTGCGTCATTCTGATCGGCACGTTGGTGCTCGCAGTGTCGCCGTGGTTCGCGGTCGGCGCGTTCGCCTTTGTCGCGCTGACCGCGGCACGTCACGCCGGGAAGCCGGTGATGGACGCGTGGATCAACCAGGGTCTCGATCCCCGCACCCGCGCCACGGTGAACTCGGTGGCCCACCAGGCCCACGCGGTCGGCGAGCTAGGCGGCGGGCCGCTGTTCGGCGCGGTCGCCCAGTGGGTGTCGCTCTCGTGGGCCTTGGCCGTCACGGCGATTTCCCACGCCCCTGCTGTGGTCCTACTCGCCAGGCGCCCCGGCACCGAGCCGGCCGCCGCGGACGGCTCGGACCCCGCCCTGGCCATCCCCTGACGCGAAACAGGGCGCCGGAAGGCGCCCTGTTTTCGTTTGCGCGTGCGAGGGAGAGGTGCGCGCGCCCTTATCCGATCGCCGTGAGCCAGTTGAACTCGTCACGGGCGTCGTGGAGACCTGTGAAGTTCTGGTTCGTGACCTGTTCGGCCCGGAAGAGGCGCGCGTTGGTGATCGCCGAAGCCACCGTGCGGCTGAACTCTCGCAACATGGCAACGTCGGCGTCCTGGAAGGACTGCTCCTCGTTGCCATGAACGACCAGGACCCCAACCAGGGTCCCTTCGTGAATCAGGGGTGAGGCCATCCCCTCCGCACCGTCGCCGAACAGGCCGGCTTCGCCAGCCGCCGCGACCTCGCGTGCGTGGGCTTCGATCAGGTCGAGTCGAGACGGCGTGCCATGCACGGCCTGCACGACGAGGTCTCCCCGATCGAGAAAGACGGCGCCACCGTCGGCGCCGAACATCCGAACGGCGGCCGAGAGCGAGAGGTCGACGACGCGGTCGAGTTCGAGGGAGGCGGAGATGGCGTGGCCGATGCTCACCATGCCGTGCAGCCGGTCGCTTTCGGCCTCGACGACCTCGCGTCGGCGCGACTCGTCGCGGAGGGCCGCCTCGAGACGCCGGAGTGCTCGCTCCTTTTCCAACGCGTAGAGAACGAACGTGGCGCTCAGGGCCACGAGCCCGATGCGGAGGATTCCAGCGTCGACGGGTGCCCCGCCGAAGCCGGCCGGTGCGATGGCGGTGGCGACGCACAGCGCCACGAGCGCAATGAGGAGGACGGAAAAAAGGTCGATGCGGCGTCGCTGGACGGCGGCGAGCGTGGCCTCCGACCGGATGCCTGCAACGCGAGCGTCACGCGCCAAGGCGGACGACAACATGGTGACCTCCCGAAGATTCCGATCTTCCGAACGATCCTTCGACGGTGCGCGGGCGGCACTACAGACGAAGCCGGCGGATACGCGAAACCTACGGCAGTTGTCCCGTTTTGGGAGGGAAGTTTGCTCCGATGTGCCTGGGAAGTACCCATCGACCCGATCGCGCGCAGCCGCGCCCTACCCTCTCATCATGGAAGCAGTGGCTCCGGCCCAAGGGACGCGTGCACAGATCCTCGAGGTCGCGACCCGGTGCTTCGCCGACCAGGGCTTCGCCGCAACGAGCCTCAACGAGATCGCCGACCAGGTCGGCATTCGGCGGCCGAGCCTGCTCCACCACTTCCCGTCGAAGCTCGATCTCTACAAGGCCGTGATCATGCAGACGTTCGGCGACTGGTTCGAACTCGTCGAGGACGCCGTGCAGGGCACCGACACGGGGTGGCCGCAGGTCGAGCGAGTCCTCAACGCGGCGTTCGTCTTCTTCGAACAGCACCCCGAGTTCGTCCGCCTCGCTCGGCGCGAGGCGATCGACGGCGGGCCGGTGCTCTCCGACGAACTCGGAGAACTGCTTCGCCCCCAGTTCGAACGCGCCGTTGCGTACTTCGAGCGCGAGATGGAGTCGGGCCGGCTGCGACGCTACGACGCCCGGCACCTCTTGCTCACGGGCTACGGCGCCATCCTCTCGTGGTTCTCCGACGCGCCGCTCGCAACCGCGCTCCTCGCGGGCGACCCGCTCTCCCCCGAGTGGGTGGAAGCGCAGCGGCGCGAGGTGATCGAACTCTTCCGCAACGCCCTCAAGCCATAGCGCCTGCGGTCAGAACCGGCGCGCCCGGGCGGCGCGGCTATTTGGCGCTGGCCTCGAAGAACGGGTTCTCTCCAGCCGCGTGATCGGTGACGTCCATGACGCGGGTGATCTCGGGAAGGTGTTCGAAGATCGCCTGCTCGATGCCCTGACTGAGCGTCACCGAGGCGAGCCCGCATCCCTGGCATCCGCCACCGAGACGGAGATACGCCGTGTCGCCTTCGACGGCGACGAGTTCAGTGAACCCCCCGTGAGAGGCGATGGCCGGATTGATGACCTGATTGAGGAGCTGCTGCACCTTCTCGTCGATCGTTCCGGAAAGCTCGACCGGCCCCGTCCCCGCTCCCGCCATCGGACTCGGGCTGTTGGGGTTGCGCAGGACGAGCCCCCCTTGTCCGGCGCTCGACGGCAAGTCGAGCGTGGCCCCGCGGAGCTTGTCGACGTCCGCCGCAGGGACGACGACCGGGAGATCCCCGTGGTGCGTCGTGACGTCGGTGTCCTTGCGGGCCAAGAGCGGCTCGAAAGCGAGGTCGTACGCGTATTCGAGACCGTTGACGCCTACCACTTCGATGCGGAGACCCAGCGTGTCAGGGTCGGGCTCGCCCCCCCGCAGCTCCATGACCTTTTCCAACGCACCATCGGTGATGCTGATGACCTGCTCGGTCAGTTCTTCGGTCGCCATCGTGCTCTCCCGCGTCAACCCGCTGCTTTCGTCTACCAGCGTACCGGGGGCGACGGAGGAACCGGTATGGCCCGCTCAACCCGTGCGTGACCCGCCCGGCAACAGCCGGCGATGAGTAACGGAGGAGGTCGCCGGCGACACCGCTTGGAACGGCGAGCCATGATGGCCCGGTGGCCCGGATCGTGCTCCTCTTGCCGACGGCGACCTACCGCGCGAGCGACTTTCTCGACGCGGCGCGCGCCCTCGACATCGAAGTGCTCGTCGGATCCGAGGAGCCCCAGACGCTCGCGCCCTCCCTCGTCGTTCCCTTCGACGACCCCGCGGCCGCCGCCGACGTGATCGTGGAGGCCGCGGCGTCCTCGCCGGTGGACGCCATCGTGGCGGTCGACGAGCCGGGCGTGGTTCCCGCCGCACTCGCCGCGGCGCGGCTCGGACTCCCCCACAACCCCGCGGACGCGGTGGCGGCGACGCGAGACAAGGCGCGACTGCGCACGCGCCTCGCCGCGGCGTCCGTGAGCCAACCCGCCTTCGCTGTCGTCCACGCCGACGTCGACGGCAACATGGAGGCGGCGGTGGCCACGGTGGGGCTGCCGTGCGTGGTCAAGCCGGTGTCGCTTTCCGGGAGCAAGGGCGTCATCCGCGCCGACTCGACCTCCGACGCGATCGCCGCGTCAGCACGGATCCGCGCCATGGCCGACGATCCGACCGCGCCCATCCTGGTCGAAGCGTTCGCGCCCGGGAAGGAGGTCGCCGTCGAGGGCATCGTCGAAGCCGGCCGCTTCACGGTGCTCGCCATCTTCGACAAGCCCGACCAAGTCGACGGCCCGTATTTCCCCGAGACGCTCCTGGTCAGCCCGTCGCGCCTCGACGCCGAAGCTCAGGCGCGCGTGCGCGACGAGATGGCGGCCGCGGTGTCAGCGCTCGGCCTCGTCGAGGGACCCGTGCACGGCGAGGCCCGAGTCGAACTCACCGCGGGCGGGGCCGTGGTCAGGATTCTGGAAATCGCGGCGCGCTCGATCGGCGGTCTGTGTGCACGCGCACTTCGGTTCGGGACGGGGATGAGCCTGGAGGAGGTGATCCTTCGCCACGCCGTGGGGCTACCGATCGCGAGCCTCGATCGCGAGCGAACCGCCGTGGGCGTGGCCATGCTCTACGCGCCGTCGGCCGGCGTCCTTCGGGAGGTGACCGGCCGAGACGCGGCGGCGTCGGTGCCCGGCGTCGAGGAGATCGAGATCACCGCGCCGCCCGGAACGATCGTCGCTCCGCTGCCGGAGGACGCCCGGTATCTCGGATTCGTGTTCGCGCGCGGCGAGGAACCGGCGCAGGTCGAACAGGCTCTGAGGGCGGCGGTCGCCCACATCGGTATGGTCGTGGTCGACCCATGAAGATCCTCCTCGTCTCCACGTATGAACTCGGCCGCCAGCCCTTGCACGTGGCGTCGCCGGCCGCCGCGCTCCGGCGGTCCGGCCACGAGGTTCGGGCGCTCGACCTCGCGGTCGATCCGTGGGACCCCGTCGCGATCGAGTGGGCCGACGCGGTGGCGTTCTCGGTGTACATGCACACGTCGATGCGGCTGGCGTTGGCGGCCGCGTCTCGCGTCCGCGACGAACGACCCGACCTCGCACTCTGTTTCTACGGCCTCTATGCCGCGGTCGGCCGCGACGCGACCGTCGCGGCGTCGGTGGACTGCGTCATCGCCGGCGAGTACGAACCCGCGCTCGTCGATTGGGCCGACCGCCTGGCCATCGACGCACTCGCCACGAAGAGCCCGTTGGCGTCGCGCGATCCCATCGTCCACCTCGGCAAGAGTGCGTTCGCGCTCCCGGCACGAGATCTCCTCCCGCCGCTGGACCGTTACGCGAGATACGTCGATGGCGAGAGCGAGCGTCTCGTGGGGGCGGTCGAGGCCAGCCACGGCTGCAGCGAGCGGTGTCGCCACTGCCCGGTTCCCGCCGTGTACAACGGACGGACGCAGGTCATCGACGTCGACCTGCTGATGGCGGACGTCTCGCAGCTCGTCGCCGCGGGCGCCCGCCACATCACCTTCGCCGACCCCGACTTTCTTTCGGGCCCCGCCCACGCCCGTCGTGTCATCGAAGCGTTCGCCGACCGGTTCCCCGACATGAGCTTCGACGTGACGACGAAGGTGGAGCACGTCCTCGCCAACCCCGACCTGTGGGAAGACATGGCCGCCGCGGGGTGCACCCTCGTGGTCAGTGCGGTCGAGTCCCTCAACGAGACGATTCTCGGGCTCCTCGACAAGGGGCACACGGCGGCGATGGCCGACGCCGCGATGGTGCTCCTGCGCGAGCACGGCGTCGAACCCGCGCCGTCGTTCCTGCCGTTCACACCATGGACGACTCCCTCGGACGTCCTCGACATTCTCGACTTCGTCGCCCGACACGACCTGATCCCGAACGTCGACGCCGTGCAGTACACGCTGCGGCTGCTCCTCCCCGATCAATCCCTGCTCCTCGGCCTCCCCGAGATCGCGCCGTTTCTCGACGGGTACGACGCCAAGGCCCTCACCCACCGATGGCACGCGGCCGATCCCGCCGTCGACACGCTCCAGGCCCGGCTCGCAACCCTGGTCGAAGAGGGCGTCGCGAACGGCGCTCCAGCCACCACCCTCTACTGCGAGGTCCGTGGCGCCGTCGCCGACGCGGCCGGGGAGCCCGGAGCGGCCGAGATCTCGCCTTCCCTCCTGATGGCGGCGTCGCGCCCCCGCCCACGACTCACCGAGCCGTGGTTCTGTTGCGCAGAGCCCACCGACCGGCAACTCGACGCCGTCGTCGGCCCGGTGCCGTCGTGATCGCGCCGTTCGTCTTCGATCGCGAATACGAGTTCCCCGTCTCGCCCGAGACCTTGTGGAAGACCCTCGACCGCACCGACCAATTCCCGCGGTGGTGGCGATGGCTCCGCGCATTCGACGCCGACGGCGTCACCGGACTCGAGGAGGGGGCCCGCGCACACTGCGTGGTGCGGGGACCCTTGCCCTACTCCCTGCGCTTCACCGTCGCCGTGGAGCGCGTCGTGCCCGGTCAGCTCATCGAGACCAGGGTCAGCGGAGACATCGAAGGACCGGCGCGCCTCGAGCTTCGCGGATCGGGCGTAGACAGTGCCGCGCGACTCGTGTGGTCTGTCTCGGTGGTCGACCCCGCCCTGCGGGCGACGGCGCGTGCAGCGCGTCCGCTCATGGAGTGGGGGCACAACTGGGTCGTCACCCGGGGTGTTCGCGCCTTTCGACAGCACGCGCTCGCGAGACGCTGAGCACCCACCCGCAGACCGCGCCGAAAAGGGCGTGGTCTGCGATCTGGGGAACCAGCGGGAGGCGGCGGATCTCGGCGACTCGCCGGCCGACCGTTCCGAGGTCGACGGCGGCGATCATCAACCCGGCGGCCGCGCCCCCGACGCACATCGAGCGCCGCGACCACCCGCGGGGCAGCGCCCACGACAGGACCAACCCCCACCACGCCGACACCGCACCATGAACGACGATGCCGGCCAGCGCGCGGTGCGATCGTGGCGTCTCGGACGAGAGAACGACACTTCCCGCCGCCTCGGTCGCTTCAAGGAGGGGCCGCCCCGTCGCCAATGCGTACGCGGTGGAGGGAGCGCCGCTCACGACCGCGCCGACGGCCGCCGCCGCGAGGCCGTCGACGAAGCGCTGGCGCGCCGTCACGAGAACATTCGGAAGTGACTCACCAATCGCGCCGCGTCGGTCCCCGCCGTCGTGAGGCCGCCGGCGACATCGGCCACGTCGACGCGGCCACTCGCCGTCAGGAGGTAGGCCACGGCCGATCCCGAGACGACGTCCGGTGGCACCGTGTCGGGGTCGCCCGGTTCCAGCCGGGCTTTGCCGCCCTCAACGACGACGTCGACCACCCGCCCGCCCGGACCCGACAGGTCGAGCCGCACGCGCGCGCCATCGGCGAGGCCCGCCTTTTTCGCGGCGCCCCACGGCGTCACTTCGAAGACGCGATCGACACACACTCGGCAGGCCGTGGGTTCCGACGCGTCGTCCCCGGTGACACCGAGGGGCCGCCCCAGCGCGGCCCGTAAGTCGAGGAGGTGGAGGTACACATCGAACACCCGGATCCGCGCCAGTCCGTCCTCGGTGGTGGGACCGAGCGGACCGAACCGTTCCGCTTGCCAGCCGGCGTCCTCGAGGGTGGCGAGGTGCGCGATCTGGGCCGACGACGCCGCCACGATCTCGGCGCGCACCTGCGCGGGAGACCAACGACGGCGCGCTTCGACACCCGCTGCCGTCCACCCGTCGATGCCTTCGCTCGGCTCGGGCGCCGGCGTCTCGGGCTGGGGCAGCGACTGAAACTGGCCCTCGACGGCCCCGAGGTGGGAGGCGAGATCGCGCACCGTCCACGCGCTGCAGGGCGTCGGC
>DATDOY010000136.1:0-7502 GCA_035293045.1 Acidimicrobiia bacterium | reverse complement strand
TCGAGGATGTCGGCGGTCTTGTGCACGGTCCCGAGGAGCTGGTCGAGGGTGCCCTTGAACTGGCTCGTGAGCTGCGCCAGCTGTGCGGTCAGGGTGTCGGCACCCCGCAGGCCCCGCGCGAACTGCTCCCGATTCGCCTCGAGGACGTCGAGCACGTTCTGGGACTGGTCGAGGAGACGGATGAGGACGCGGTCCTTCTCATCGAGGGTCGCCGAAATCGTCTCGACCCGTTCGAGCAGCGTGGAGAGCGCGCCCTCGCGCTCGTTGATCGACCCCGAGACCTGCTCGAGACCCGTCACGAGCTTGGCGATGTCCTCGCGCCGGCCCTCGGTGACCGTCGCCAATTGATCCACGAGGAGATTGAGGCGTTCGGTGTCGGTCTGCTCGATCGCTTCCGTCCCGGCTTTGGCCAACTCGAACACGTCGAAAGGCAGCTTCGTGCGCTCGACGGGGATCACGGGGCTCTTGGTGTCCTCGAGGAACGGGGGACGCACCGGTCCCGTGAGCCGCACGTACTTCGTGCCAAGCAACGTTTCGAGGGCGATCTCGGCCGTGGTCTCAGGACCCAGTTCGACGCCGTCTTTGATGATCAACTTGATGCGGACGTTGCCCTCCCGCCGATTCGCCGACACCCCACCCACTCGTCCCACCTTCACCCCGGCGACCCGCACGTCGTCACCCGTCCGCATGCCCGCGGAATCCTTGAAGATGGCGGTGACCGTGTACTTGTCTTCGCCGAGGTGAAGGATGCCCACCGCGAAGGCCAGGCCCACGAACACCGCGATCAGGCCAACCGAGGCGACCCCGATCACATAGGGGTTCATGTCGCGGAACGAGCGGACGGCCATCAGCCCGCCCCCACGACGTGGCCGAGGATCTCGGCGACGCGGCTCGGACGCTGTGCCGCCGCGGCCGCGCTCGTCCCCTGACTCGGGCACTCGGCCGTGTTCTCGAGCGCCGGAATTGGTCCGGCCGGTCCGTCGACGTCCACCACGATGCACGGGATGAACTGGTTGAGCCACGCTCCGTATCGCGACGCGTTGTACAGCGACAGGGCGAAGGTGTCGAGGCCGGCGACGATGTTCTCGACCTGCGCCAACTTCTGATCGACCACCCCCACGACGTCGGCGACACGCGTGATGATCCGGTCGATCCCCGGACGGTTCTCGGCGATCAGCCTCCCGAGAGCGTCAGAGAAGGCGCCGAGGTCGACCACCGTCGCCTCCACCACGTCCGTGTTGGCGTTGAAGGTCGCGGCGAGCTCGGTGACGTCGTCGAGGATCTGGCGCAGCTGGAGGTCTCTTGACGCGACCGCGTCGGTGAGCTTGGCGAGGTTCTCGACCATCCGCCCGATGGCCTCATCTCGGCTCCCGAGGGCGGCGGCGAACGTCCCGAGGTCTCCGAGCGCGTCGCCGAGCGCGGTCGCGTTCCCCTCGTCGAGGGCGCCGGTGAACGCTTCGAGGAACGCGTTGGCCTCCTGAGGATCGACCGCCTTGATGATCGGGCCGAGGCGATTGAAGAGCTCACCGAGGTCGATGATCGGCCGAGCCTGGTCCAGGGGGATCCGGTCGCCGCCCTCCAACATCGTCGAAGCCGCACCCGGATAGAGGTACAGGTATCGCTGGCCGAGCAGGTTCCGCCAACGGACCGCGGTCTCGGTGTCCCTGGGCAGCTTCACGTCGTCGTTCACGGTGAACGTCACGAGCGCGTGGCCCTTTTCCACCTTCATCCCGGTGACCTTGCCGACAACGACGCCGGCGACCTTGACGTTGTCGTTCGGGAGTAGGCCGGTGACGTCGTCGAACGAGGCCGTCAGCGTGTAGCGCTCGACGCCGTAGAGGCGCAGTCCCGCAACCTCGATGGTCCGGATGTTGCCGATCGTGAACGCCAGCCAGGCCGTGAACACGAAACACACGAGCGTGAACGCCGTCAGGCGGATGAGCGTGCGGGTCATGGCGCCGCGTCCGTCTGGACGAGGGCCGCCGCCGGAATGCCGGCGAGCGTCTGCCCGAGCACGTCGACAACGGCGTTGACTCCCTTGGTGACCGGCAGTCCGATGATCCTCGTCGATCCCGTCGACGACGCCGTCTCTCCGTCGGCGCTCGTGCCCTCCGCGCCGCCGAGGGCGAGCAGAGCCTTGCCCGCGGTGCACGCGGCGCTCGTGCTGCTGAGGGCGCAGGCCAAGAACACGAGCGTCTCGGGACCGGCCACCAGCTTGATCGTGGCCGCCTTGGCACCCCCGCTCCATTGAAAGAACGAGCCGCCGTTGTTGATCGCCGACGCGAGCACCTGGGCGAAATCACGGAGGCTCACCACGAGCTTCGGGACCTGCGCCCGGTTCTTGTCGAGGACCGACAGGGTCTTGCCGCCTTCGGTCACGATCTTCTCGAGGGTCGGCTTCGCCCGCTCGAACACATCGGCGAGATCCCGGGCCACGTCGGCGGCGTCGTCGAGAAAACCGTCGAGGTCGTCGGCCTGGGCGTTCAACGCGGGGAGGAATTCGTTGAGATTCGCGGCAAGGGCGGCGACGTCGTCACCCGAGCGAGCGAGGGCTCCCGAGAGCGTCTCGAAGTCGTCAAGGAACTGCCGGGTATCGGCGTCGTGCCGGGCGAACACGTCGGCGACCTTCTGCCAATTCTGAATCTGACGCTTGATGGCTTCTCCCTGCCCGCGCGACGACTCGGCCAGCGTGTCGAGGATCACGGCGAGTTCGGCGGGATCGACCGCACGCAGGAGCCGGTCGGCTCCGAGCAAGACCTTCTCGAGCTCGAAACTGCCGACCGTGTCCTTGAGCTCCTCGCCGTCCTCGAGAAACGGACCGCGTTGCTCACTCTCGGGGGTTGTCTCGATGTCGACGAACTTCTCCCCGAAGAGCGTCTTGGGCCTCACCACGGCCCGGGCATCGGTGGGGATCCGCTCGTCCGCTCCGACTCGGAGCGTCACCATGGCTCGTCCTGCGTCGTCGAGCTTGACGCGCTTGACGGTGCCGACGTTGACGCCGCGGATCTTGATGTCGGAGCCCTTGATGAGCCCCTGCCCCGCGGTGTCGAAGCGGGCGGTGATCTCTTGAACGTCGTCGAACGTTCCCGACGAATAGAGCACCGCGACGAACGACGTGGAGACGAAGAAGATCGTGACGGTCAGCCCGATCAGGATGGTGATGACCCGCTCGGTCGGTCGGAGCATCAGGGAATCAGCCGGCGATCCGCACGGTGTTGCCGCCTCCCCACATCACCAGGGAGAGGAGCAGATTGAGGATCACCACGGTCACGATCGACAGGCGGATCGCCCGCCCGACGGCGACGCCGACGCCGGCGGGGCCGCCGCTGGCGTTGTAGCCGTAG
The DNA here is from genome assembly GCA_035293045.1 of Acidimicrobiia bacterium. Classification (GTDB taxonomy): domain Bacteria; phylum Actinomycetota; class Acidimicrobiia; order IMCC26256; family JACPCJ01; genus DATDOY01. The sequence goes on along the minus strand of DATDOY010000136.1, from coordinate 4,158 downwards.
TAGCAGTGGATCAGCGCGACCGCGACGGCGAACACCATCGCCTTGATCAGCGAGTAGAAGACGTCGATCGGCGGTAGGAACAGCCGGAAGTAGTGGTCGTAGACGCCCTGCGACAGCCCGAAGAACTTGATGGTGACCAACTCGGTGGCGAAGAACGACGAGAAGAGCGCGATCAGGTAGAGCGGGATGATGGTGAACAGGGCCGCCAGAACCCGGGTGGACACGAGATACGGGAGCGTCGGGACGCTCATGACCTCGAGGGCGTCGATCTCGTCGGAAATCCGCATCGCCCCGAGCTCGGCGGTGAATCCCGCTCCGACCTGCGCCGCAAGGGCGACGCCGGCGATCAGTGGCGTCACCTCTCGGGTGTTCGCCCACGAGGAGACGAGTCCCGTGAACGCCTGCGCCCCGAGTTGCTCGAGACCCTTGAACCCCTGAATCCCGACCTCCGTGCCCGTGAAGAACGCCATCGAGAAGATCACGAACACCATGCCGCCGCCCACAACGAGCGCGCCGGCGCCGATGGTGATGTCGCTCATCAGCGCGAAGACGACGTTGAAGTACCGCAGCCGGGTGAAGAGTTGGGTGGGGATTGCCCACAGCACGCGCAGGTAGAAGCGGAGCTGGCGGCCAACCTCCTCGAACGCGTTCCCGACGGCTCGGGCGACGCTCTGAACAGGGGCGAACGGTGCGGCCATCCGGACTCAGAACTTCTGGGGCACGAGGGCGAAATAGAGCGTGGTCATCACGAAGTTGGCGAAGAAGATGAGGATGAACGTCACCACCACAGCCTGGTTCACCGCGTCACCCACGCCCTTGGGCCCACCCTTGGCGTAGATGCCCTTGTAACAGGACACCATCGCCGCGATGAACCCGAAGACCCACGCCTTGGCGAGCGACGACCACAGGTCGGGAAGCTGCACAAGTTGGCTGAAGCCCGAGAAGTAGGCGCCCGGGGTCACCCCCTGCACGACCACGTTGAAGAAGTATCCGCCGGCGATGCCCGCCACCGACACCAGCGACACGAGGAGCAGGCCCACGAACGAAGCGGCGTAGAGACGCGCAGTGACGAGTCGGTGGATCGGGTTCACCGCCATGACCTCGAGGGCCGCGATTTCGTCGCGGATCTTCCGTGACCCGAGGTCGGCGGTCATGGCCGATCCCCCGGCCCCGGAGATGAGCAGCGCCGTGGCGACCGGGGCCGCCTCACGCACGATCGCCAGCACCATCGCGGCGCCGGTTCCCGACTCGGCGCCGAGTTGGCGGGTGAAGCTCCCCACGTGCAGGGCGATCACCATGCCGAACGGGATCGACACGAGGATGACCGGGAGCGTGGTCACCTTGGCGATGAACCAGCACTGCTCGACGAACTCGCGCCACCACAGCCGCACGCGCGGCGTGGCCCGGAGTCCCTCGAGCGCGATGGCGAACATGTTGCCGGTCTCTCGGACCGCCACCGCCGCCTTGCCGGTGAATGGCGCGGCCATCAGACCGTCATCACCGTGGCGTCATCGAAGTCCTCGTCCGACCACTCGTCGCTGTCTCCCTGGGCCATCTCGTCCATGCCGATGGGGCCTTTGGGCAGCCCGGCCAGAAACTGCCGGAGCACCGGGTTCCGGTCGTCGAGCATCTCCTGCTTGGACGCCGCCCGTACGAGGTTGGAACGGAACAGGACGGCGATGAAGTCGGCAGTACGCATCACCGACGGGATGTTGTGGGTGATGATGATGAAGGTGGCGCCGGTTTCCGCCTGGGTCTCCTTCACGAGGGCGTCGAGGTAGGCGACCCGAACGGGATCGAGCCCCGAGTCGGGCTCGTCGAACAACACGATCTCGGGGTCCATGGCGAGGGCGCGGGCGAGCCCGGCCCGCTTCTTCATGCCGCCCGAGATCTCACCGGGAAGTTTCGTGAGGTGGTCCATGAGGCCGACCATCTCGCACTTCTCGTGGACGATGCGCTTGATCTCGGCGTCACCCTTGTCGGTGTGTTCGCGGAGCGGGAAGGCGACGTTGTCGTAGATGTTCATCGAGCCGAAGAGGGCGCCGTCTTGGAAGAGGACGCCGAGCTTGCGGCGAACGTCGTAGAGGTCGCGCTCGGCCATCCCGACGATGTTGGTGCCGTCGACCCAGATCTCGCCCGCTTCGGGACGGAGCAGGCCAATGATGTTCTTGAGCAGGACGGACTTTCCCGTCCCGGAGGGACCCATGATCGCCGTGATCTGGCCCTTCGGGATGTCGAAGGTGACGTCGGAGAGGACGGTGTGGCTGCCGAAACGCTTCGTGACGCCCCGGAGCGAAATGATGCTCTCGGCCGCGCCCTTCATGCCCTTGGCCGCCCCTCGAGCCGGCGCGACGGTCGTCGTTCCTCGCGCCGTCGCGCGCTTGCGCGTCGTGCGGATGGCCGGCTGCTCCACGGTGGCCGGTGCGGCCGCGGACCGAGCGCTTGCCTTCCGGCGGCTGACGCGAACTCCCGAGGTTGTTCGTCCGCTGGTCTTGGCCCTCCCCGTGCCTTTCGTCGCCGCCCTCGTCGGGGCTGATCGTTTCGAGGAGGCTTTGGCCACCCGCTTGTCCTCTCTGAGGCCGATTCGCGCACTATCTGAGACGGTCGGCACTCTACCCAAGGCCCTCCCCCCATACGAGCGACTGCGACGAACCTCGCGTCACGGGACAACCTTCGCTCGGACCGTCGCTCCCACCCGGCGGCGGGATTCCGGCGGCGGGGAGGCCCGGGGCCCAAACGGAGCGCCAGCCCGCTCCCCGAGTGAGTTCCGCCGCGGAGCGCGTCCGGACCAAGTGGTGGAAGCGGCGGCGGGAGATGGACGGGTCCTGCTTGCGGGGGGAGTCCGCTTCCGCCGCCGCATCCAGGTGTGGGCCGGCAGCAAACAGACGATGGACGCGAAAGAGGGGTCTAGGAGACCGTTGGGGCCGCTGGGTAGCCCGGCCCGGGACCCGCCGGACGGGTTATTGCAGCGTTCTCTACTGGGCCTCCTAGACCCCCAACGCCTCGACGTGCGTTCCCTTCCGGATCGGCTCGTGACTGACCCGGAAGGCCCACGACCGCACACGGCGGGGCGCATAACGTCGCTTAGTCAGCCTCATCCCGGCGCCGCTGTCAAGCGGAGCGGCGGCGTTCCAAACCCGCTCTGACCTGCCGTGACGCGCATCGCCGCAGGTCAGAGCGCCCGAAACTTTTTTTTCGACGCACGGGGTTGCTGCGTCGTCGGGTTCCGCCATCCCCGGCGAGTGCGCCTAGTGCCAGTAGGCGCACTCGGGTTGGACTACGAGCCCGGCCGAGCGCGCCGCGCTTCGGCGAGACGCTCGGCCTCGAGGCGTTCGAGGTCGTAGTGACTGTGATCGACGTACGACATGGCCGCGGCGAGGGCCGTGTGGCCGGCCTGTTCGCCGATGAGCCGATGCATCTCTTGACACACGCGGCGGTACGACGGGTGACCCTGTGGCGTCGTCCGCAACTCCAACACGTGCATGGCTTCGCGCGCGTTCATCTGCATGACGAACCGCACTCGATAGGCCAGCGACACGGCGTAGGGGGCCTGCTCCGGAAACTCGGCGTCGAGAACGTCGAAGAGTTCGGCGGAACGCCCCATGGCGGCCCGATAGGTCGTCTCGACTCCCGCTTCGACGACCGCCTCGGGGACGTCGAAGCCCTGGTCTGGGGTCAGCCGCTGCCACTCCAAGGTCAGCATGCGATGGCGCTGCAGATCGCGGAACGCCCCGTAGTCGCAGAGGATGTCGAACCGGTAATCCGTGCGTTCGAGGGCCCGTCCCGGGCGGTGGCGACGATTCGACCGCTCACCTACGTAGGCCCGGGTCAGCGCGGCGCGCTCCTCGGCGCCGAGCTGACGAACTCGGGCCAGGATTTGATCCTCGGGCAGGGACGCCGACGAGTACAGCATGGCGGCGAGGACCTTGTCCTCGCCCTCGGGATCGAAATCCACGAGCGTCACGGAGGGACGGGGCTCGGGCGCTTCGCCTGCCAGGATCTGGGCGGCGAGTTCGAGCGTTTCCCGACGGGTGTCGGTCATGTACCCCGCCCAGGCGACCCCTCGGTCCTCGCGGTCCACGCGCTTGAGAAACGACGGGATGACCTTCCGCAACTCGCGGAGCATGAGGTCGGCGTACCACCGGGCCTCCGGTAAGG
>DATDOY010000135.1:0-8249 GCA_035293045.1 Acidimicrobiia bacterium | reverse complement strand
GCTTCACCGTGAGCGGATCGGCCCACTGACAGTCGTCGAGGAGGAGCACGGCCGGGCGATCGGCGTCACCGAGGGCGTCGAGAAGGGCCGCGATCGCAGCGATGCTCCGGTCGGAACCAAATGCTTCGGGACCGAGGGCTTCCGACGGGTCAGGGTCGAGCACTTCGCACAGGCCGGGGAGAGCAGAACATGCAGCTGCCCGATGGTCACCGAGTCCGTCGCGAATCCGACGCGCAAACCCTTCGTCGGTCGAGGCCGCGGCGACCACGGCATCCACGATCCCTTGGAGCGTCTGGAACGGCCGCTGGGCCATCTGGTCGACGCCCTGCCCACGCACGACCCATGCACCCCGCGCGCTGCACCGGGCGGCGAACTCGTCGAGCAGCCGCGACTTGCCCCGTCCCGACTCGGCCTCGATGCCGATGAGGAGACGGTGGTCTCTTGTCATCCGAGCGCAGAGGTCGCCGAGGCGGCCGAGCTCTGCTTCCCGCCCCACGAAGGTCGGTTGGCCGAGGGCGCAACACCGGCGATCGTGGGCGCCGATGACGACGCGCGGATCCTCGACCCCAGACTTGATCGCGTCGCGAATCTCGCGCAGGTCGGCCAGCGCCGCCTCCGTCGTCTGATATCGGTTTCTCGGATCCTTCTCGAGGAGCCGGCGCACCAGCTCGTCGAGCGCTCGCGGGGCCTGGGCACCGAGCGACCGAAGGCTGGGCACCGGCGCCGTGACGTGCTGGCGCAGCATCTCGCGGACGCTGGGTCCGCCGAACGGCGGCCGCCCGACGAGCATCTCGAAGATGACGGCGCCGGCGGAGTACAGGTCGGACCGCTCGTCGACACCATGGCTGATGAGGCCCGCCTGCTCGGGGGAGGTATAGCGGGCGGATCCGAGCGCCAGGTCGTGGAGGGGACCATCGAGGTGGTCGCTTCGCGACAGGCCGAAGTCGATCAGCGTGACGCGTGCGATCGGAGACCGCTCGGACACGATGACGTTGGCCGGCTTGATGTCCCGGTGCAGGATTCCCACTCGGGCCATGTCGGCGAGCGCGGCCAACAGACCCTCGGCGACGGTGAATGCATCGGCGAGGTCGAGCGGTCCTTGGAGGAGTCGTTCTTCGAGCGTGACGCCCACCACGAGTGGCATGACCACGAAGAAGCGGCCGGCATCGACACCGACCGCCGAGACCGGTGACACGTTCGGGCTGTCGATGCTTGCCAGCACGGTGGCTTCGTGGCCGAGAAGCCGCCGGTTCCCCTCTGGGACGAGATCGACCGGGGTGGACTTGACGACGATGTCCGCTCCGGTGTCGAGATCCACTCCTCGGTGGGTGGTCATGCCGACGCCGTCCTCGAGCAGCGCGGTCGCGACGTAGCGGTTGGCGAACAGCATCGGTCGGCGCGGAGCGGCGTCCGGTCCGGTCGCGTCCAGTGGCATCGTGATGTCGTGGTTCATTCCCCGCCAGCCGTGAAGTTGCCCCGATTCGCGATACTTGTGAGCGTACGGGGGGAACCCGGTTCCTCCATGGCCCGTTCGGATCGTTCTCACGCGATCCTGAGAACTAGCCCGTCAGGTTCACTCCGATTCGTCCAGATTGGGGGACGAGTCAGGCGGATTCGGTCGCCCGCTCGCGATATTGCGTGCGGTACAACTCGGCGTAGAGCCCGCCCTCCTTGAGGAGGTGGGCGTGGGGCCCTTGCTGCACGATGCCGCCTCGGTCGAGGACGAGGATCGAGTCGGCGGCGACGATGGTCGAGAGTCGATGGGCGATCACGAGGCTGGTGCGGCCGGCGAGGGCGTCGGCGAGGGCACGCTGGATCAACAACTCCGACTCGGAGTCGAGATGAGACGTGGCCTCGTCGAGGATCACGACGGCCGGATCCTTGAGCAACATGCGTGCGATGGCGAGTCGCTGCTTCTCGCCTCCTGAGAGTCGATAGCCGCGGTCACCGACGACGGTCGCATAGCCCTCCGGGAGGGACGCGATGAGGTCGTGGATCCGCGCCATTCGGCACGCCTCGACAAGGTCGCTCTCGCTGGCGTCGGGATTCGCATAGCGCAAGTTCTCTGCGATCGTGACGTGATACAGGTGCGGATCCTGGGGCACCACGCCGATGGCGCCGCGCAGAGACTCGAGGGTGAGCTCACGCACGTCGTGGCCGTCGAAGAGCACCCGACCGGAGGTGGCGTCGTAGAGCCGCGGCACCAGCGAGACGAGCGTGCTCTTGCCCGCCCCAGAGGGGCCCACGAGCGCGATCATCTCGCCCGGCGCGGCGGTGAAGCTGACGTCGACCAAGACCGGGCCCGCGCTGGCCGCGGACAGCGTGGGCGCGTCCTCCTCGAGGCTGGCGAGCCCGATCCCGGCGCCCGTCGGGTATTCGAACGTGACGCGGTCGAACGTGATCTCACCTCGCGGCGAGGTCAGTTCGACGGCCCCCTCGCGCTCGTCGACATAACGCGGCAGGTCGAGCACTTCGAACACCCGCTCGAAGGCGACGAAGGCGGTGAGGATCTCGACGCGGGCGTTGGTGAGTTGGGTGAGCGGCTGGTACAGGCGCTGCACGTATCCAGCGAAGGCGACGACCGTGCCGATGGTGAGGGCCCCCGTGATCACCAGGCGGGCGCCGAACCAGTACACCGCCGCCGTACCGAGCGCGGCGACGAGGCCGAGCACCAACATGAGGGCGCGCATCAACATGGCGGAGCGGATCCCGGCCCGACGCACGGCGTCGGCGCGCTCGGCGAACTGGCCGGTCTCGGCGCTGCGACGCCCGAAGAGGATCATCAGCAAGGCGCCGGCGACGTTGAACCGCTCAGTCATCCGGTTGCTCATCGCCGCGTTGTGATCCATCTGTTCCCGGGTCACGTCGGTCAGGCGTCCGCCGATGCGACGCGCGGCGAAGACGAAACCGGGCAGCACTGCGAGCGTCGCGAGCGTGAGACGCCATTCGAGGGTCAGCATCACGGCGAGCGTGGTCGCGACGCCGATGGCATTCGACGTCACCGTCCCGAGCGTGTTGGTGAGGGCGCGCTGAGCGCCGACGACGTCGTTGTTGAGACGGGAGACGAGCGCCCCGGTTTGCGTGCGGGTGAAGAACGAGATCGGCATCTGCTGCACATGGTCGAAGAGCGCCACCCGCAGGTCGTAGATCAGTCCCTCTCCGATGGATGCCGAGCACCACCGCTCGACGAGTCCGAGGAGCGCCGTGAGGACGAAGACGCCGATGGTGGCGAGGGCGAGCACGGTGACGAGGCCCTGGTCGCGATCGGGAATCGCTTGGTCGATGATCTCGCGAAGGAGGAGGAGGGGAGCCACCTCGAGCAACGCCACGAGCACGATCACGCCAAGGAAGAGGGCGATGGTCTTGCGGTATGGGCGGGCGAAGCCGAGGACGCGCAACACGAGGGCTCGGTCGATGCGGCGACCGTCGATCTCGTCTCGATCCCGCCGGAATCCCCACGCCGCATGCCACATGCCCGCCATAAGGTCCTCGTTGCTCCAAACCGACTCGTCGCACGCGCTCGGCGGGCTGCGCCCGCCACATGCCCGCCTATTCCTGGGCGGGAGCATGCGCTCCCGCCATGAGATCCTCGTTGCTCCAAACCGACTCGTCGTACGCGTTCGGCGGGCTGCGCCCGCCACATGCCCGCCCATTCCTCGGCGGGAGCATGCGCTCCCGCCATTCGGCTTCAAGGTAGCGGGGCGGGGGTGACCCCTAGGCTCTCGGCCGATGAACAACCCCGCTGTCACCGATGCCGATGTCCGCGACCAGATCCGTGAGACCGTCCGGGAGTTCGTACGCAAGGACGTGATCCCCGTCGCGTCGGAACTCGAGCACGCCGACGAGTACCCGACCCGGCTGGTGGACACCATGCGTGAGATGGGTCTCTTCGGCACGACGATCCCCGTGGAGTACGGCGGCCTCGGTCTTGACGTTCTCACCTACGTCGGGGTCGTCGAGGAGCTGTGTTACGGCTGGATGTCGCTGTCGGGCGTTCTCAACACCCACCTCATCACCGCCCACCTCCTCGTGCACCACGGGACCGAGGAGCAAAAACAGCGGTGGTTGCCGCGGCTGGCGTCCGGTGAGATCCGCGGTTGCCTCTCCCTGTCGGAACCCGACGCCGGCTCCGACACCCGCAACCTCTCGTGCAAGGCCGTGCGAGACGGCGAGGAGTACGTGATCAACGGGACCAAAATGTGGGTCACCAACGGTCTGCGCGGCGGGCTCATCTCGCTCGCCACCCGCACCGACGAGGGCATTACCTGTTTCATGGTCGAAAAAGAGCCCGGCGCGGAGAGCTTCGGCGGGATCGCTGTGTCACGAAATATCGGCAAGCTCGGCTACAAGGGCATCGAAACCGTGGAGATGGTCTACGACGACCACCGCGTCGGCGCCGACTGCGTCCTCGGCGGTCCTGAGGGTCTCGGACACGGCCTCGGGTTCATCCTGTCGGCCCTGGAGCTGGGTCGGGTCAACATCGCGGCGCGAGCGGTCGGCGTCGCCCGCGCCGCTTTCGACGCGTCCATCCGCTACGCGCGTGAGCGCCGCACGTTCGGCAAGCCCATCGCCGACCACCAGGCCATCCAAATGAAGCTCGCGGATATGGCGACCAAGATCGAGGCGGCGCGCCTTCTGACGCTGTCGGCCGCGGAGAAGAAGCAGGCCGGGGAGCGCGCCGACGTTGAGGCGGGGATGGCGAAGCTCTTCGCGTCGGAGACGGCGTTTGAGGTGGCGACCGAGGCGCTGCGAATCCACGGGGGGGTGGGGTACACGACCGAGCTCCCGGTGGAGCGGTATTACCGGGACGCGCCGCTCATGATGATCGGCGAAGGCACCAACGAGATCCAGCGGCTCGTGATCGCGCGGGGTTTGTTGAAGCGTCTAGACGAATCGGGCGAGTAGCGCATGGAGATCCCCGAGGCTCGCTACGCCAAGACTCCCGACGGCGTGCACATCGCCTACCGCGTGATGGGCGACCGGCCCCTCGACCTGGTCTACATCTCGGGGGGATTCGCCGACATGGAGACCAGTTTGGAGAATCCGGCGATCGCCTCCACGTTTGAGCGGATCCTCCGGTTCGCCCGGGTGGTCACGTTCGATCGGCGTGGCTTGGGAGCTTCGGATCGCTTTCCCGCTCTGCCGACGCTCGAGCATCAGGTCGACGATGTGATCGCGGTGCTCGACGCCGTCGGAGCGCGGGATGCTGCCATCTACGGAACGCTTACGGGGGGCTCTCTTGCACTGTTACTGGCGGCAGCGCACCCGGGCCGGTGTCGGGCGGTGATCACGCACGCTGCATTTCCGCGGCTCGTGCGTGGCCCTGACTGGCCCGTGGGTGTCGAGCCCGAGGAGTGGGAGGAGGTCATCCGAGCGATCGAGTCAGGCGACGCCGGACCCCTCATGAAATTGGCGGTGCCGAGCGCGGTCGGGAACGACGCCTTCACGGCCTGGTTCAATCGGATGTTCCGGGTCGCCGCCGGCCCGAGCGGCGCGGTCGGGCTGATGCGCATGGCTGCGGAATTTGATATCAGGAACGTCGTCTCGGCGGTCCGGGTGCCGACCCTCGTCTTCCAACCGCAAGGCACGGGAATGCATGACCCCGAGAACGGGAGGTTCCTGGTGTCGGTCATTCCGGATGCTCGCCTCGTCGAGGTGCGGTCGCCCGATTTCACGGTCCCCGACCTCGAACTCGTATGGGGTGAGATCGAAGAGTTTCTCACGGGAGTCCGCCGCGCCCCCGCGCCCGACCGCGTCCTCGCCACTGTGTTGTTCACCGACATCGTCGGCTCCACCGAACGGGCGGCCGCGCTGGGCGACGCCGGGTGGAAGCGGCTTCTCGATCGCCACGACGAGACCGCGGCGAAGGCGGTGGATGTCTTCCGCGGAAGAGTCGTGAAGACGACGGGCGACGGGATCTTGGCCGCCTTCGACGGCCCGGCTCGGGCCATTGAGTGCGCGCGCCAGATTGCGACGGCCGTGAACGAGATCGGTATCGAAATCCGAGCGGGGCTGCACACCGGGGAGATCGAGTTACGCGGCCCATCCGGAGAACAAGACATCGGGGGAATCGCCGTTCACATCGCGTCCCGAATCCAAGGTCTCGCCGGTCCCGGGGAGATCCTGGTGAGCCGCACCGTGAAGGATCTCGTGGCCGGCTCTGGCATCGAGTTCGACGACCGGGGCGACCACGAATTGAAAGGCGTCCCTGACCGCTGGCAGGTCCTCGCCGTCAGGGGTGAGTGAGGTGAAGCCCGAGATCCACTACGCCGAAGCCTCCGATGGCGTTCTGCTCGCGTATCAGGTGATCGGCGAAGGGCCCATCGACATCGTCTTCGTGCTCGGTGGCAACTGGCACGTCGACATGTACTGGGACCCTGCGACGCAGCACAGTCTCCCGACGCTGCTCAGCCGGTTCGCTCGCATCATCCTCTTCGACCGCCGCGGCTGGGGAATGTCGGAACGAGTGGTCGAGTTCCCGCTCCTCGAGCATCAGGTGGACGACATCCTCACGGTGATGAGCGCTGCAGGTTGCGAGACCGGGGCGCTGCTGGGCTTCGCTGTGGGCGGGTCGTTGGCGGCGCTGTGCGCCGCGTCGCACCCCGAGCGCGTGCAGGCCCTGATCACCATTGGCACACCGGCGAAGATGCTGCAATCGGCGGATTGGGAATGGGGCATCGACCCCGTTGTGTGGGAGCGGGCCATCGAGAGCTTCGCGTCAGGCGACTACTCACCGTTGTTGCCATACTCGATTCTCGATGACCCGGATCGACGCGACTGGGCTTTCCGAGCACTCGCACTGGGCATCGGGCCGCGCCGGCTGGCGCGGATGTCCAGTGTCGTGGGGACGCAGGTTGACATTCGCGACGTCCTCCCGGCGGTGCGGGTCCCCACGCTGGTGTTACACCCGACGCAGGGCGGACTGATTTCGGTGGAACAGGGCCGATACCTCGCGGACACGATTCCCGACGCCCGCCTGGTCGAGATCTCGGAACACGGTGGCGCTGCTCTGAGCTCGATCGCCACGGAAGAGGTCGCGCGGGAGGTCCAAGAGTTCCTTACCGGCGCGCCGCCCGTCCGTTCGATCGATCGCGTTCTGGCCACGGTCCTCTTCACCGACATCGTCGGCTCCACCGAACGAGCCGCCGAGATGGGCGACGCCGGGTGGAAGCGGTTGCTCGATCGTCACGACGAGTCGGCCGCCAAGGCTGTGGATACCTTCCGCGGAAGAGTCGTCAAGATGACGGGTGACGGGCTGCTGGCCACCTTCGACGGACCGGCCCGCGCGATTGAGTGCGCCCAACAACTCGCCACCTTGGCTCGCGAGATGGGCATCGAGATCCGCGCCGGGCTGCATACGGGCGAGGTCGAGTTGCGGGGGGAGCCGGGCGATTCCGGCGAAGGGGACATCGGCGGGATCGCCGTCCACATCGCGTCCCGAATCCAAGGCCTCGCCGGTCCTGGGGAAATCCTGGTGAGCCGTACGGTGAAGGATCTCGTGGCCGGCTCGGAGATCGAGTTCGACGACCGGGGCGACCACGAATTGAAAGGCGTCCCTGACCGCTGGCAGGTTCTGGCCGTCCGCCCATCCGAGGAGTCACCCACACCATGACCGTGCACGAGCGCCCGTTTGGCCGTTACTTCGAGGACTTCGAGCCCGGCGACGTCTACAAGCACTGGCCGGGCAAGACCATCACTGAGTACGACGATCACCTCTTCTGCCTCATCACGATGAACCACCACCCCCTGCACATGGACGCGTGGTACGGCGAGACCCAGACCCAGTTCGGCAAGAACGTCGTGGTGGGCAACCTCGTGTACTCCGTCGTCCTCGGGATGAGCGTTGCCGACGTCAGCGGCGCCGCGATCGCCAACCTCGAGATCGAGAGCCTCCGTCACGAGAAGCCCACCTTTCACGGCGACACCATCTACGCCGAGACCCAGGTGCTCGCGAAGAAGGCGAGCGAGAGCAAACCCGACCGCGGGATCGTCACCGTCGAGACCCGCGGGTTCAACCAGCGGGGGGAGGAAGTGTGCTACTTCCGGCGCAAGGTGATGGTCCCCTTGCGGTCGGCGGCCAAGCCCCGTCAGCGCCCCTACGCCTCACCTGAAGAGGGGTGAATCGCGGCGAATAGACTCTGAGCGGTTTCGTCAGGCCGACCGACGAGAGGATGCCCAACATGGCCGACGGCACTGGCCGCGAGCGGCTGATTGCCGATCTGATGAGTTCGCCGGTGGTCACGGCCTCG
>DATDOY010000134.1:0-36543 GCA_035293045.1 Acidimicrobiia bacterium | reverse complement strand
ACCTCCGCGCGAGGGCCATGTGTCCGTCAAGGAGGCGGTGCTCCCCTTCACGCGGTTTCCCGAGGTCGACACGATTCTCGGCCCCGAGATGCGCTCGACCGGAGAGGTCATGGGCATCGACGTCTCGTTCGGGATGGCCTTTGCCAAGAGCCAGGCTGCGGCCGGGAACATCCTTCCCGAGCACGGGGTGCTGTTCCTCTCCCTCGCCGACCGCGACAAGCCCGCTGGCCTCGTCGCTGCACGGCGCCTCGCCGACCTCGGGTTCGCCATCGCCGCGACGGCAGGGACCGCGGCGGGTCTCGAAGCGGCGGGGATCCGCGTCGACACGGTCGTGGCCAAGGTCGGCGAAGAGAGTGGAGTCGATGCGGTCGAGCTGATCGCGTCCGGCAAGGTCGACCTCGTTGTGAACACCCCGCGCGGTCGAGGACCGCGAACCGACGGCTTGCACATCCGCCAGGCCGCCGGAAGGTATGGCGTGCCGCTCGTCACCACCGTCGCGGCGGCGCTCGCCGCGGCCGCCGGGATGACCGAGCGGGCCCAGCGGCGCGCGACCGTGCGCTCGTTGCAGGAGTATCACCGGGGCGACCAGCTGAGGTTGGGGGTGTGAGCGCACCCGTCGACATGACGACGCGCCTCGCGGGGATCGTTCTCCCTAATCCAGTGATCGCGGCCTCAGGGACGTACGGGCACGGTGACGAGGTCGCCCGACAGGGAAACCCCGCGCTCGTGGGAGCGATCACCGTCAAGTCGCTGTCCGCGGACCCGTGGCCGGGGAACGCCGCACCCCGGGTCCACGAAACGCCCGCCGGGATGTTGAACTCCGTCGGGTTGCAGAACCCCGGCGTCGACGTCTGGCGGGACACCGAGCTGCCCCGCCTCCGGGCGTTGGGCGCCCGCGTCATCGCGTCGGTGTGGGGGCGGACGATCGATGACTTCGCCCGCGCTGCAAAGGGCGTTGCCGAGGCCGCCACGGAGATCATCGCGATTGAGGTGAACGCGAGCTGTCCGAACATCGAGGATCGGTCGGACATCTTCGCCCACTCGGCCGACGGTACGAGGGCGGCGGTTGGAGCGGTCGTCGGCCAAGCCGGAAATCTGCCGGTCTTCGCGAAGCTGTCGCCCAACGTCACGGACCTCGTGTCGATCGCTGGCGCCGCGCTCGATGCGGGTGCGTCGGGACTCACGTTGATCAACACCGTCATGGGAATGAGCATCGACCCCGACCGGCGCGGGTTTCGGCTCGGGGCGGGTGGGGGTGGCCTCTCGGGCCCGGCCATCCGTCCCGTCGCCGTGCGCGCCGTCTTCGAAGTCGCCCGCGCGTATCCCGGCGTCGCGATCATCGGGACCGGAGGCGTTGCGCGCGCCGAGGACGCGGTCGAGATGCTCTTGGCGGGCGCGTCGGCCGTGGGCGTGGGCACGGCCACCTTCCGCGACGTGAGGGCACCGGAGCGGGTCGCACGGGCGCTGGAACGGTGGTGCCGACGGCGCGGAGTCGGCGCGGTTGTGGACCTCGTGGGAGCGGTGGAGCACGGGCCAACGTGACGGAGGGCGCGGTGACCGGAGGCGCAACGACCGACGCGGAGCAGGCGAGGGTGCGAGCGCGCCTCGCCCTCGCCCTCGACCTTCCAGATCTCGCCGAGGCGTTGGCCTTGGCCCGCCGACTCCGGCCCTGGTTCGGCGTGGCGAAGGTGGGCCTCGAGTTGTACGTAGCTGAGGGGCCGCGGGCGGTCGCCGCCATGCGAGACCTCGACTTCGACGTCTTCGCCGACCTCAAGCTGCATGACATTCCCACGACGGTGGCCCGGGCTGCCCGTGCTGCCGGTCGCCTCGGCGTCCGCTATCTGAATGCTCATGCCGCCGGCGGCTTCGACATGCTCACCGGCTTCTCGCAGGGCTTCCTCGAGGGCGCGGCGGCGGCGGGCACGCCCGATCCGGTGCCGATCGCGGTGACCGTGTTGACCAGCGACCCCGATGTGACCGCCTTTGGTGATCGGCTCGACGTCGCTGTCGACGCCGGATGTCGTGGCGTCGTCTGCTCGGCCCTTGAGGTGCCGCGTGTGAAAGAGCGCGCCCCCGAGTTCTTCACCGTCGTACCCGGAACGCGCCCCGCCGGCACCTCACTCGACGATCAAGCGCGCTCAACGACACCCGGCGAGGCGGCGGCGGTAGGGGCTGACCTCATCGTTCTCGGACGCCCCGTCACGCGTGCAGCGGATCCCGAGGAGGCCGCGGCCGCGGTCTTCGCCGAGGTTTCAGAAGCGGCCCTCCGGCCCGGTTGAACCGTTTCGAACGCTGCGTATACTGGCGCCCGCACGCTGTGCCCGTCGGCCGGGTTCAGCCTGTCCAGGTCGAGGAGAGGGGCACTCACCGATGCGAGTTCGCCGGGCAGAGGTTGGCGAGTCCGACCAAGGTTCCCGCTGATGCCGCTTCCTCCTGCTCTCACTCCGGAGCAACGTCAAGCCGCGCTCAACAAGGCCGCGGCCGCTCGCCGGCAACGCGCCGAGGTGAAGGAAAAGCTGAAGGCCGGCTCAACGACACTGCGCGAGGTACTCGACATGGGTGACCGCGACGACGTCATCGGCAAGCTGAAGACGGTGACGGTCCTCGAGTCCCTTCCCGGCCTGGGCAAGGTCCGGGCCCGTCGGGTGATGGCGGAGCTGGAGATCAGCGAGAACCGGCGTCTGCGAGGCCTCGGATCGAAGCAGCGCGAGGCCCTCCTCAAGCGGTTCGACACGCGCTAGCTCGTGCTTGTGGTCATCGCCGGGACGTCCGGCGCGGGCAAGGGCGCGATCGTGGCCGCTCTACGCCAACGGTTTCCGGAGTTGTGGTACTCCGTCTCCGCGACCAGCCGCCCCCCGCGCCCGGGAGAGATCGACGGCCGCGATTATTTCTTCATGACCCGAGAGGCGTTTGAGCGTCTCCGTGACGAAGGGGGCCTCCTCGAGTGGTTCGAGGTGTACGGGGAGCTGAAGGGCACGCCACGGTTGCCGGTGACGGAGCGCCTCGACCGAGGCGAGGACGTTCTGCTCGAGGTCGATGCCCAAGGAGCCCTCGCCGTGCGGGCCGCCGTGCCTGACGCGACGCTGGTGTTCGTCCGGGCACCCTCACGGGACGAACAACGCCGACGCCTGACGGAGCGACCCAATGAGGAGGGTGTCGACGTCGAGGCACGCATCGCGGCGGCGGATTGGGAGGAGTCCGTGGCGAGCGAGTTCGATGTTGTGGTCGTCAACGACGACCTCGATCGGGCGGTCGAGGAAGTGGCGGCTATCCTGAGGAGTTCACATCCACGCGATTGATCGCCCGTTCGCGATACCGATGCTCGAAGTCACCCCTGCCTTGTGCTTCGGGTTCGTACGTCCCAGCCATCCCTGAGGAGTTCTCATGCCCGAACGCCGACCCACGCTCATGGAGCCCCGTATCGAAGGGCTGATGGAGCGAGTGGACGCCAAGTTCACCCTCGTGACGCTGGCCGCCAAGCGGGCGCGTCAGATCAACTCGTACTTCAATCGCCTCGGTGAGGGCCTCGGGACCATCGTCCCGCCACAAGTCAACGCCATCTCGCGGAAGCCGCTCTCGATCTCGCTGCAGGAAATTGCCGAGGGCAAGATCGTCTCGGAGCGCATCGAGGCCGCGGACGAAGTCGAAGAGTAAGCCGGGACCGCGCGATGACCGCTCTCGCTGGACGCCGGATCGTGTTGGGCGTCTCCGGCGGCATCGCTGCGTACAAGGCAGTGGAGATTTGTCGACGCCTTGTCGACGCCGGTGCCTTTGTTTCGCCGATCTTGACCGAGGACGCCCAGCGCTTCGTCGGCGCCCTGACCTTCTCTGCTCTGGCATCGGAACCCACGCGGACGTCCCTGTTCGACGGTCCTGATCCCATCCCTCACACGCGCCTTGGTCAACAGGCCGACTTGATCATCGTCGCGCCGGCGACGGCGAAGGTCATCGGAAAGTACGCGGCTGGAATCTCGGACGATTTGTTGACGGCGACGCTGTTGGCAACGCGGGCGCCCGTTCTCGTGTGTCCCGCGATGCACACCGAGATGTGGGAGCACGCGGCGGTACAGGACAACCTCGGGCGGTTGCGTTCGCGCGGCGTGCACGTCGTGGATCCGGAAACGGGGCGGCTTGCGGGTGGCGACGTGGGAGAAGGTCGCCTGGCCGATGCGGAACGCATCCTTGAGTCCGCCGAATGGATCCTTGCCCGTCATGGGTTGTTGGCCGGCGTTCGCGTGCTTGTGACCGCCGGAGGGACGCGTGAGCGCATCGATCCGGTTCGGTTCATCGGCAACCGCTCGTCGGGCCGGATGGGGCATGCGATTGCCGAGGTCGCCCTGCGGCGCGGGGCCGAGGTGACCCTGGTGACGACGTCTTCCCTGCCCACGTTGCCCGGCACGACGCTGGTGCGCGTGCAGACCGCCCAGGAGATGCATGACGCCGTGCTCGACGCGCTGTCCAGCTGTGACGTCCTCGTCATGGCGGCGGCCGTGGCCGACTTCCGGCCCAAGGCGGCGGCCGAGCAAAAGCTCAAGAAGGCCGATGGGCCACCGGAGATCCTTCTCGAGGCGACCCCGGACATCCTGGCGGCGGTGAAATCCACCAAATCGGGCCAGTTCGTCGTAGGCTTTGCCGCCGAGACGGAGCGCGTGATGGAACACGCTGCAGCGAAGCTCGATGCCAAAGGCGTCGACTTGATGGTCGCCAACGACGTGTCGACGTCCGACTCCGGATTCGAAGTCGACACCAACCGCGCGACCTTGTTGTGGCCCGATGGTGGTACCGAACACATCGACCTGATGCCCAAGCACGAACTCGCCGCCCTGATCCTCGATCGGGTGGCAGAGCGGCGGGGTTTCGGTAGCTTGGAACAGGAGGACTTGTGAGCAACTACACGTTTACCTCGGAGTCGGTCACCGAGGGCCACCCCGACAAGATGGCCGACCAGATCAGCGACGCGGTGCTCGACGCCATCCTCGCCGAAGACCCCATGTCGCGGGTGGCGTGCGAGACCCTCGTGACCACGGGCCTTGCTGTCGTGGCCGGAGAGATTTCGACGACGGCCTACGTTGACATCGCCGGCATCGTTCGCGACACCGTGGCCGGGATTGGGTACACGAGTTCCGATGTCGGATTCGACGGCCGTACCTGCGGCGTGCTCGTGGCGCTCGACGAGCAATCTCCCGACATCGCGGTCGGCGTGAACACGGCCCAGGAAGTTCGCGGCAGCACCGCGTCCGATCCCTACGAGATGGTTGGAGCCGGCGACCAGGGGATGATGTTCGGCTACGCCTGCGACGAGACCGTCGACCTCATGCCCCTGCCGATCTGGCTTGCGCACCGCCTCGCGCATCGGTTGTCGGAGGTTCGCAAGGCCGGCGTGCTGGGCTACCTGCGTCCCGACGGCAAGACCCAGGTGACCGTGGAATACGAGAACGGCGTGCCGAAGCGACTCGTCACCGTGCTCATCTCCACGCAAACCGCGCAGGGGATCGACGTCGAAACGCTGCTGAAGCCTGACCTGACCGAGCACGTGATCAACCCGTTGCTCCCGCCCGGCCTCGACGCCTCCGAACTGCAGGTTCTGTGCAATCCGACGGGCGTCTTTCATCTCGGGGGTCCCCACGCCGACGCCGGGCTGACGGGCCGCAAGATCATCGTCGACACCTATGGCGGCGCGGCACCGCATGGCGGCGGTGCGTTCTCCGGCAAGGACCCCACCAAGGTCGACCGGTCGGCGGCATACGCCGCCCGCCACGCCGCCAAGGCTGTGGTCGCGTCCGGCGTTGCCCGGCGGTGCCAGATCCAGGTCGCGTACGCCATCGGGCGCGCGCACCCGGTGTCGGTGATGGTCGACACGTTCGGTACGTCCGAGATCGACCCGGAGAAGCTCTCGATCCTCGTGCGCGAGCAGTTCGACCTGCGGCCGGCGGCCATCATCGACCGCCTCGACTTGCGGCGCCCGATCTACAAGAAGACGGCGGCGTACGGACACTTCGGGCGCAGCGAGGAGAAGGACTTCACCTGGGAGCAGGTGGCTGACGTCGCCGCCGACTTGCGCGGCGCCGCCGAGGACCTCGCCTGACCTGCGTCTGATCGGTGCGGGTGTGCCGCGTCCTGCCGGACGTCCCTGCGATCGATCGCGCCTTCGACTACCTGATCCCGCCTGAACTCGAGGCGTTGGTTCGCGTCGGTACGGTGGTGCGCATACCGCTGCGCGGCCGGCCGGTGCGGGGTTGGGTGCTCGAGGACGACGTTGAGCCCGACGCCGAGGCCAGTGCCCTCCAGCGCCTGCGGAAGGTCTCGTCGGACGGCCCGCCCCCGGATCTCGTCTCGCTGGCGGCGTGGGCGGCGTGGCGGTGGGCCGGGCCGCGGACTGCGTTTCTCCGGGCGGCCTCGCCTCCCAACGCGGTTCCTCCGCAGGGTGGGGACACACCCGGCGGTTCGGTGGGTCCGCATCCAGAGCCGCGTCCAGGGGCGCGCCCGGCGCGCGATGCCGACGTGGAGGCCATCGCCGAGGCTGCCCTCGCCGCGCGGTGGGCGACGGTTCGCTGGCCGCCGGCGGCGCGTATGGCCGAGCTGCTCCGTCGGCTCGTCTCGCCGTCGGGGTCAACGATCATCGTGGTGCCGGACGGCGGAAGGGCGGATGCGCTCGCGACGCATCTCGCCGGCGGCGGCGTCAACGCGGTGCGATTCCACGGCGACGATCCGGCAGCGGCCCGAACTGCCGCGTGGACGCGTGCCCGCCGCGGGGAGTGTGTCGTTGTCGGCGGACGAATCGCTCTCTGGGCGCCGGTGCCTGACCTCGCCGCGGTCGTCCTCGTCGATGATGCCGACGAGGCCCTCAAGGAGGAGCGAGCCCCGGCGTGGCACGCGCGGGAACTCGCCTGCGAGCGTGCTCGTCGCTCCGGGGGGCGGCTCACGTTCGTCTCGCCCGTTCCAACCCTCGAGGCTCTCGCTGCGACGGGCCCCGCGCTGGCGCCGTCGCGTCAGGTCGAGCGTCGGGGGTGGGGGAGGACGGTTGTGATCGACCGCCGCGAGGATCCGCCGGGGTCTGGGTTGTTCTCCGCGACCCTCATCGATCACCTGCGCCAGGCTGAGGGACGCGTTGTGTGCGTCTTGAACCGAAAGGGTAGGGCGCGCCTTCTCGTCTGCGGTGCGTGCGGTCAGACGGTGCGATGCGCGTCGTGCGGAGCGGCGAGCATCGAGGGTGAGTCGGGCCTCGACTGTGTGGTGTGTGGAGCGTCACGCCCACGGCTGTGTTCGGAGTGCGGGAGCACCAAGCTCGCCCGGCTCCGACCCGGGATCCGACGACTGCGCGACGAACTCGATGCGCTCCTTCCTCGCGACGAGGTCGCTGAGGTCGACGCGTCCACCACGGGCGTTCCAGACACCCGCGTCCTCATCGGAACCGAGACGGTGTTCCATCGATCCGTCCACGCCGAAGTGGTGGCGTTTCTCGACTTCGATCAGGAACTGCTCGCTCCCCGGTATCGGGCGGCGGAGCAGGCGTTGTGGCTCCTCGTGCGCGCGGCTCGAATGGCAGCGGACGGCGCTCGATCGCGCGTGATCGTCCAGACCCGACTTCCCGGTCACGATGTGCTGCACAGCGCCACCGCGGGCGACCCAGCCATCCTCGAGGATTCCGACCGGGCGTTGCGCTCGATGCTCCACTTCCCCCCCTTCGGCGGCGTCGCCGAGGTTGTGGGTGACGGCGATGCTGTGGCGGCACTGATTGCTGGGGTCGAGGGTCTTGAGGGAGTGACGACGGGCGGTGGTGGCACCGGTCCGACCGGACGGATCCAGGCCCTGGTTCGGGCGGAGGACGACGCCACGCTGTGCGACGCTCTGGCTGCAGCGCTCCCCGCCGCTCGATCGCGCGGCCGGCTGCGGGTCGAGGTCGACCCCCTTCGGATCTGAGGGCGGCGGCTATCGTCCGCAGCGAGGAGGCCCGTCGATGCAGATTCGTGTGTGGGGAGACCCTGTCCTGAGGCAACCGGCCGCGCCCGTGGAAGCGATCGACGACACCCTTCTCGCGCTTGTCGACGACATGCTCCAGACGATGTACGACGCCCCGGGTGTGGGGCTCGCCGCCCAACAGGTGGGCGTGCTCCAGCAGGTCTTCGTGTTCGACGTGGGGGAGGGTCCTGGGGTGCTGCTCAACCCAGAGATCGTGGAAACGAGCGGCGAGTGGACGTATGAAGAGGGCTGCCTCTCGGTCCCGGGCCTCTTCTTTTCGATCACCCGCCCCGAGGAAGTGCATATCCGCGGGCTCGACATCGACGGGAACGAGATCAACTACGAAGGCCACGAGCTCCTCGGCCGGATGTTCCAGCATGAGGTCGATCACCTCCATGGAACGGTGTTGCTCGATCGCCTCGACAAGGCGACGAGGAAACAGGCCATGCGCGCACTCCGTGAGCGGGCGATGGCCCAGGGCTGATGCGCATCGTCTTCCTCGGGACTCCCCCCGAGGCGGCCACAGCCCTCCGGGCGCTGCACGACGCCGGGCACGACGTTGCCCTCGTGGTCACGCAGCCTGACCGTCGGCGGGGCCGGGGCGCCGAGGTCGGCCCCAGTCCCGTCAAGGAGATGGCGACGGCGTTGGATCTCCCCGTCGTCACGCCCGACCGAGCGGCTGAGATCGTCGACGATCTCGCTGCGACCGGAGCCGCCCTAGGGGTGGTCGTCGCCTTCGGGCAACTCCTTCCGCCCCCGGTGCTCGACGCGCTGCGCGGGGGATACGTGAACGTGCATTATTCGCTCCTGCCCCGGTGGCGCGGCGCTGCGCCGGTTGAACGAGCGATTCTGGCCGGAGACCAAGAGACCGGCGTTTGTCTCATGAAGCTCGAGGAAGGGCTCGACACGGGGCCGTTGTATGCGGTCGAGAAAGTGGCCATCGCCGAGCACGAGACGGCGGGTGAGTTGCGGCATCGACTGGCAGACGTGGGCGCCCGACTCCTCGTCTCCGAACTCGAGGGGATCCCCGACGCCGAACCGTCTCCGCAGGTCGGGGAGGAGACGTACGCGAAGAAGTTGACTCCCGCGGAGTTCGAACTCGACTGGACAAGGCCCGCTCGCGACCTCGCATTGGTCGTGCGTGCCGGAAACCCCCACCCTGGCGCGTGGACGAGCGTGGCCGGTCGGCGCCTCAAGGTGCTCCGTGCTCACGATGCGGGGGCCGTGCCGCAGGGCGCAGTGGCTGGCGAGTTGCTGGAAGGGCCGTTGGTCGCCACCGGCGACGGATCGCTCATGCTCGAGGAAGTGCAGCCCGAGGGCAAACGGCCCATCGACGGGGTCGCGTGGTACCGCGGACTTCGAGACGTTCATTCGGTCGGCGGGTAATGGGCGTGGGCGCCGGTAGGATGCCGAGTCCATGCCCGTGAAGATCGCTCCCTCGATCCTTTCCGCCGATTTCGCGAGGCTTGCCGAGGAGATCGACCGCATCCGGCCTGAGGCCGACCTCTTGCACGTGGACGTGATGGACGGCCACTTCGTGCCCAACCTGACCATCGGTCCACCCGTGGTCGCTTCGCTCCGCCGTCACACCGATCTGTTTCTCGATTGTCACCTGATGATCGACAACCCGGGTGATCTGCTCGAGGACTTCGCCAAGGCCGGCGCCGACGGGTGCACCGTCCATGTGGAGCTCGGCGACCCGACGCCCCTCGTCGAGCAGATGCGTGAGCTCGGGCTTCGGGTGGGGCTGGTGCTGAACCCGGAGACCCCATTCGAAGCGGTGGAGCCGTACCTCGACCGGATCGATCTGCTCCTCGTGATGAGCGTGCATCCGGGCTGGGGTGGGCAGTCGTTCATACCCGAAAGCCTCGACAAGGTGTCGGCGGCGCGGCGCATCATCGATGAGCGCGGTCTTCGCGTCGACGTCGAGATCGACGGTGGAATCAGTGCGGACACCGCCGCGAGCGCGGCCGGTGCGGGCGCTGACATCCTCGTTGCGGGCAGCGCCATCTTCCACGCCGACGATCCTGTCGAGAGTGCTCGGCGGATTCGCCGCTCGGCCACAGCCGCGTTGTCGCTCCGTTCGGAGAACGTGCCGGAGGCCGAGGCCCGTGGCTGACGCCGTCCTGATCGTCGACGACGACGCCGACATTCGTCGTTTCCTCGGCCTTACGCTCCGCCACGACGGCTTCGACGTGCACGAGGCGGTCGACGCCGAGGACGCCCTCGCTCAAGCGCGGAGCGTCGATCCCGACGTGATCTTGCTCGACGTCATGATGCCGGGGATCGACGGCTACGAGGTGTGTCGACGTCTGCGCGCGGACCCGCGGACGCAGGAGACTCCCGTGATCCTGCTGACGGCGAAAGGACGTGCCGAGGACAAGATCCGGGGGCTCGACGTCGGCGCCGACGATTACGTGGTGAAGCCCTTCGATCCGGAAGAGCTCGTGGCCCGCGTCAACAGCGTCCTCCGACGCTCGCGGGCGCTCCGCGACGTTTCGCCCTTGACGGGCCTGCCGGGAAACAAGCGGATCGACGCCGAATTGCGGAAGCTCGTGACCGAGACCACGGACGGGTTCGCCGTGCTCTACGCCGACCTCGACGACTTCAAGGTCTTCAACGACCACTACGGGTTCATGCGTGGCGACGAGGTGCTTCGCTATACCGCCGAGGTGATTCGGGGCGCCCTTGAGCACCATGCGTCGCCGAAGAATTTCCTCGGGCATCTCGGGGGCGACGACTTCATCGCCGTCACCGCACCCGAGTTGGCCGACGCCGTGTGCGAGGAGATCTGCGAGAGCTTCGACCAGGGCATCCTCGAGTTCTACGACCGCGAGGATGCTGAGCGCGGCTACGTGGAGGCGGTGGACCGGTATGGCCAGCGCCGGCAAGTGGCGCCGGTCTCGGTGTCGATCGGCGTGGCCACGACGGCGCATCGTGACCTCCAGACCCAATGGGAGATCTCCGCGGTCGCCACCGAGATGAAGCACTTGGCGAAGGGGCAGAGCGGATCCCGGTTCGAGGTCGACCGGCGTCGGGGGTTTGAGCGCGGCCACGTCAACGGCGGCGACGAATCAGGCAAGTGACCCACCGGGCGAAAGTGCTGACCGTCTCCGACGGCGTCGCCGCGGGGACGCGCGAGGACGGCGCCGGCCCTGCGCTCGTGGAACGACTCGCCAACGCGGGATTCGAGGTCGTGGAGCGAGCGGTGTGCCCCGATGGGGTCGACGCCGTGACGTCGTCGCTCGGGGCCCTGTGCGGGGGCTTCCACGGTGTGGTCGTGACCACCGGCGGCACGGGACTCGGGCCCCGGGACCTCACGCCCGAGGCCACGCGACGGGTGATCGAGCGCGAGGCGCCGGGTCTGGCCGAGCAGATGCGGGCCGCATCCCCGCGCCCCCATGGTGCGCTCTCGCGAGGTGTGTGCGGCGCGGTCGGCGAGGCGCTCGTGCTGAACCTCCCCGGTTCGACCAAGGGCGCACTCGAGTGTCTCGACGCCGTGCTCGACGCTCTCCCGCACGCCCTCGACCTGCTGGGTGGGCGCACGGACCACTGACCCCACTCCCTTCACCGTTGCCACCACGCGGACCGAGTGTGGGAAGGCGGGGGGGCGAGCCCAAGTGGTCCACAAACCCCCTCCTTTCCACCGTTGCCACCACGCGGGTGCACGGGGGAAGCGCAGTCGGCGGGTTGGAAGGTTCCTTCTAGGGGGAGTCCGCCCGCCGACTGCGCACCCGATCGTGCACGAGCGGCGTGGCCGGTCGTTTTTCACACGACGGTGGCGCAAACGACCAGTTCCGGGCTACGATGGGCGGCAGTCAGACAACCAACAGTCGTCCTCGGGGTTGGGTGAAAGTCCCGACCGGCGGTATCCGTGCCCCAGAGGGGAACGGGAGCCCGCGAACCCGGTGCCGCCAGCATCGGGCCGACCAGGTGCGAAACCTGGGCCGACGGTGAGAGTCCGGATGGGAGAGGACGCGGCGTATCGCCGGCGCGCGTCACGCGCCCGGCGAGCTGTCGCATCCCTCGCGTCATGCCCGAGGCACGGCACCGAGGGGGAGCGACGTGTCCGCCATCACCGACGCACAAGCGATGCAGATGGCCATCGCTGAGGGAGCGCGGGGCCGACTGAGCGCGCCTCCGAACCCGTGGGTCGGGTGCGTCGTGGTGCGCGACGGGTCGATCATCGGCCGGGGTTTTCACGTACGGCCCGGCGAGGCGCACGCGGAGGTCGCCGCCCTCGCAGAGGCGGGAGACGCGGCAGCAGGAGCCACTGCCTACGTCTCGCTCGAACCGTGCGTCCACCACGGACGGACACCCCCATGCACCGACGCCCTCGTGGCGGCAGGCGTGAAGCGCGTTGTGTTCGCGCTCGAGGACCCCGACGCGAGGGTCCGTGGCGCCGGTGCGGCGGCGCTACGCGCGGCGGGAATCGAGGTTGTGGGCGGCGTCGAGGCAGAAGCGGCCGCCGAATCGCTGCTCCCGTATCTGCACCACCGAGCGACGGGCCGTCCATTCATCGTGATCAAAGCGGCGGTGAGCCTCGACGGGAAGATCGCGGCGGCCGACCGGACGTCGCAGTGGATCACGGGCGAGGAGGCGCGAAGCGATGCCCACGGGCTTCGCGCCGCATCTCAAGCCGTCGTGGTCGGGTCGGGAACCGCGCTGGCGGATCGCCCTCGGCTTACCGCGCGCGGACCGGATGCGGGCCGCTTCGCCCAGCCCCTTCGGGTGTTGTTAGACGCGACCGGGCGGGTGCCGGCTGAGGGGCCGCTCTTCGATATGAGCCTCGCGCCAACCCTCGTCGTCACCACCGCGCAGGCGGAGGGCTCGGCGGTGCGGGCGTGGAAGACGGCCGGCGCGGAGGTGGAGGAGGTGGGCGCGGGACACGGAGGCGGGGTGGACGCGGCCGCGACGTTCGAACTCCTCGGCCGGCGCGGGCTACTCCAAGCGCTCGTCGAGGGCGGGTCCACCCTGCAGGGCTCACTCATGAAGGAAGGACTGGCGGACGAAGTCGTGCTGTACACCAGCGGAGTCGTCCTCGGCGACGGCGCCGTTCCGCTGTGGTCTGGCCTCGCCGTCCCATCGCTCGCCGGCGCCCCGCGCTGGCGCCTCGTGACGGTTGACCGAATCGGAGACGACGTCCGCACGGTGTGGAGGCCGGTCTGATGTTCACGGGAATTGTCGAAGAGCTCGCGACGGTGCGGTCCGTCGACGCACGGTCCGACGGCGCTCGGATTGTCATCGAATCACCGACGATCGCCGAGGATCTCGCCATCGGTGGGTCGGTCGCCGTGAATGGGTGCTGCCTCACCGCGGTGGAGATCGGTGCGGGTTGGTTCGCCGCCGACGTCGTGGCCGAAACGCTCGGCCGAACGTCGTTGGGGCGCCTCGAGCCGGGGGACGCCGTGAACCTCGAGCGGCCGATGGCCGCGACGGGTCGTCTCGACGGACATCTCGTGCAAGGGCACGTGGACGCCACCGGCGTGATCAGTCGGAAAGCTCCGGGACCGGACGGCTCCTTCGAGTTGGACGTGAGTGCGCCCGCAGCAGTGACGCGATATCTCGTCGAGAAGGGGTCGGTCGCGGTCGACGGGGTCAGCCTCACCGTGGCGGCCGTGACCAGGGAGGGATTCCGGGTCGCCGTGATTCCGCACACCGCGCAGGTCACCACGCTCGGTAGCAAAGGCGAAGGCGATCCCGTGAATCTGGAAGTCGATGTGATCGCAAAGTACGTCGAGCGCCTCGTCGCGCCGTTCGAGCAGAGCCCGTAGGGAACAGGAAGAGGACGCCATGCCGTTCAGAGAAGTCCAAGAGGCCATCGACGCCATCGCGCGGGGAGACCTCGTGATTGTGGTCGACGACGCCGACCGCGAGAACGAAGGCGACCTGATCATGGCCGCCGAGAAGGTGACGCCCGAGAAGATCGGGTTCATGGTTCGCCACACGAGCGGGGTGATCTGCACGCCGCTCCCGGGCGAGCGTCTCGACGAGCTGCAGCTCCCGTTGATGGTGAGCGACAACACCGAGTCGCAGCGGACGGCCTTCACCATCTCGGTCGACGTGCGCCAGGGGACGACCACGGGAATCTCGGCCGCCGACCGCGCCGCGTCGATTCTGGCGCTGATCGACCCGGCCACGCGGCCCGAGGATCTTGCCCGACCGGGTCACATCTTCCCTCTCCGCTACCGAGACGGCGGTGTCCTGAAGCGGGCCGGACACACGGAGGCGGCGGTCGACCTCGCCCGCCACGCCGGCATGTACCCGGCCGGCGTCCTGTGCGAGATCGTGAACGACGACGGGATGCCGGCCCGGCTCCCAGACCTCGAGCGATTCGCGCAGGAACACGATCTCGTGATGATCTCGATCGAGGACCTCATCCGCTACCGCCGGCAGCACGAGAAGCTCGTGCGACGGATCGCCGAGGCCCGCATCCCGACGGCCTACGGGCCGTTCGTCGCGTACGGCTACGAATCGGTCCTCGACGGGGCGCACCACGTCGCCTTGGTGCGAGGCGACGTCGCCGGGCGCCAGGACGTCCTCGTGCGGGTGCACTCGGAGTGCCTCACCGGTGACGTCTTCGGCTCGATGCGCTGCGATTGCGGACCACAGCTGGAGGGCGCGCTCGAGAAAATCGCCGCCGAGGGCCATGGGGTGGTCGTCTACCTTCGTGGCCACGAAGGGCGCGGCATCGGCCTCTCGCACAAGCTCCGGGCCTACAGCCTGCAGGACCAGGGCCGCGACACCGTCGAGGCCAACCTCGAGCTGGGGTTTCCCGCCGACAATCGGGAGTACGGCATCGGAGCGCAAGTGCTCGCCGATCTCGGCGTCACCACCATGAGGCTCATGACCAACAACCCTGCGAAATACACCGGTCTGTCGGGCTACGGCCTCGAGATCGTCGAGCGCGTACCGCTCCAGGCGAGCCTCAACGCCGAGAACATCACGTACCTTCGAGCCAAGCAGGAAAAGCTTGGGCACCTGCTCGACCTTCCCGGCTTGGAGCTCCCCGGTCTCGACGCGGCCGAGGACGGCGGATTGGGGGAGAAGCCGTGAAGGCGCCGCCGCAGTTCGACAGCCTCGACGGGTCGGGGCTGCGCGTCGCGATCGTGGCCGCCCTGTTCAACGGCGCGACGACCGACTCGTTGGTCAAGTGGTGCCGGGAGGGCCTTGTCCGCCGCGGGGTCGCCGAAGGCGACCTCACGATCGAGTGGGTCCCCGGGGCGTTCGAGCTGCCGCTGGCGGCGAAGGCACTCGCGGAGTCGGGCCGGGTCGACGCGGTCGTGTGCCTCGGTGCGGTGATCCGGGGCGACACCGCCCATTTCGACTTCGTGGCGGGGGAGGCCGCCCGCGGCATCCGCGAGGTGTCACTGACAACGGGCGTCCCGGTGATGTTCGGTGTGCTTACGACCGACACGGTGGAGCAGGCTGAGGAACGGTCGCGAGACGACGAGACGAACAAGGGCTTCGAAGCGGCCGAGGGCGCCATCCACATGGCGCTGCTCCTTCGGAGGCTTCGTTCCAAGGGAGACGAGTGATGTTGCGTTTGGCGCTACCGAAGGGGTCGCTGGAGAAGGCGACCTTGCAGTTGTTCGAGGACGCCGACCTCCCGGTGAATCGATCGACCGACCGTGACTACCGGCCGACCGTCGACGACCCGCGGATCACCGAGGTGCGGATCTTGCGTCCGCAGGAGATCCCGCGATACGTCGCCGAGGGCCTGTTCGATCTCGGCATCGCCGGACGGGACTGGATCGAAGAGAGTGGTGCCGATGTCGTCACCCTGACGGAACTGCGGTATTCGAAGGTCAGCCAGCGACCCGTCCGCATCGTGGTCGCCGTCCCTCGCGAATCACCCGTCGAGTCGGTCGCGGATCTCCGCGACGGCATTCGGGTGTCGACCGAGCTGCCCAACCTCACGGAGCGGTTCTTCGCGGACCAGGGAATCAAGGCCGACATCCGCCTGTCGTACGGAGCCACCGAGGCCAAGGTCCCCGACATCGTCGACGTGATCGTTGAGCTGACCGAGACGGGTTCGTCCCTCCGGGCGGCCGGCCTCAAGATCGTCGGCGAGATCATGACGTCGTACACCGAGTTGTTCGCCAACCCCGCGTCGTATGAAGACCTCGACAAGCGCCGGGCGATGGAGCAGCTCACCACGCTGCTCACCGGAACCCTCGAGGCGCGGGGCCGGGTCCTCGTGAAGCTCAACGTCGACGAGGCGAAGCTCGAAGACGTCATCGCCATCCTCCCGGCCATGAAGGCTCCCACCATCAACCAGCTCTACGGTGGGAACGCCTACGCCGTCGAAGCGGTCGTTCCCAAGACCGAGATCAACATCCTGATCCCCGCGCTCAAAGAGCACGGTGCGACCGACATCATCGAACTTCCGATCGCCAAGATCGTCCACTGATGCCCGAGGGTCGTGTCGTCGCCTTCGACGAGGTCCGGGGGCTCGGCGAGATCGAGTCCGGCGACCGGCGGTATCCGTTCCATTGCACCGAGATCGCCGACGGCACGCGGACGATCGCAGTCGACGCGGCCGTCACCTTCGAGATCAACCCCGGAAAGCTCGGCCGCTGGGAGGCGACGACCATCCGCCCGGCGTGACGGTGGCGGACCTCGGTGTCGTGTGAGAATGGGGGCCCGCCAAGCGCTGGGGGTTGTCGTGTTCCACCATGAAATCTCCCGCTCGCGAGCCGAGCAGCCTCCGGTCCCTGAACCGGCCGAAGGGCCGATTCGGCGTCGGGTGGCCCCCTCCGCCCGCCCTGCCGATCTCATCCCGTGGGCGCTGCTCGTCGTCTTGGCCATGGCTGCCATGAGTGCCCTCGGGGACATGAACCTGCACGACCAAGCATGCTGGCCGCCAGAGGAGGGTTGGAATCACATCAGCTACGAGTCGACGAGGTGGCCGCCGGGGAGGCGTTGCGACGTCACCATGGACGACGGCACCGTCGTGGTCGACAATCCCGGGTGGGGGATGGTGTACGCATCAGGCGCGGGACTGGCCCTGGTGGCCGCCGGATTCCTTCACCCCAAGGAGTCGGCGTGGCGACGCATGGCGCTCGCGCTCCTGGTTCCTGGGACCCTGGTCACGCTCATCGCGTTGAGCCTGCTGACCGGGTTCCCGTTCTACGTAGGAGCGATCGTCCTTGCCTTCGCCCTGGTCCCCACCCTCGTCACGTGGACGGTGACGACGGCCCTGACGACGTGGCCAACGGGCCGCACGTTCGTCGGGTCATGGCTCGGCTGGGGCCTCGCGATCGGGACTGGGGCCGTCATCGCCGGGGTCACCTGAGTCGGAGCTGAGGCGCACGAAGGCGAGGCGGACGGTCGTCAGCGCGTCCGTCAGCGGCTCGGTGTGATCCTCGAGCCGGTCGCTCACTCCCTCGACGAGCGACGCCATGGCGTCGATGGCCAGCTTGGCCTCGGCGAGGTTGGGCGTTCGATCGGGATCGTCGAGACCGAGGTGCAAGAGCGCCAACTGCCAGAGCCCGATGGCGTGGTTGGCCACGATGTTCTTGACGGGCGTCTCGGCCAGTTCGGCGCGAACCCGCTGCAATTGCTCCCGGGCTTCGGCGATCTGCTCAGGCGTGGCCTCGGCTTCGGACGCGGTCCCGCTTGGTGGGTTGGGGTCACTCATGCTGGTATCCTCCCAAGCCGACAACCGATATGGGAAGCGGGGGTGAGAACCCTCCACCCGGCCACCGGTCCGACCTTCGCACGAGCGGGGCGCACCAGGGAGTCCGGGTCGTACCGCAGGCACGAGCGGCGCCCAGGCGCCGATCGTGCGACGCACGGCGGACGCTTCCTCGTCCGCCGTTTTTCGCGGGCGAAATCCAGAGATCACAACCACCGGCCACGAGCCGAGGAACCAGGAAGCCCAAGAAAGGTGGTGCTGCCATCGCAGTAGACGACGCCAGGGTCAACGAGCAGATCCGAACCCGGGATGTCCGCCTCATCGGAGACGACGGCGAACAGCTCGGGGTGCGGAGCCTGTCCGATGCCCTTGAATACGCGAAGGGGAAAGATCTCGACCTCGTCGAGGTCGCACCGAGTGCCAATCCGCCGGTGTGCCGGGTCATGGACTACAGCCGGTACAAGTACGAGCAGAACCAGCGGAAGAAGGAAGCGAAGAAGAAGCAGCGACACGGTGCGGGACAGATCTCTGTCAAGGAGATGAAGTTTCGCCCCAAGATCGACGCCCACGACTACGCCACGAAAGTGCGCCACGTCGAGCGCTTCCTTCGGGAGGGTTCCAAGGTCAAGCTGACGATCATGTTCCGGGGACGGGAGGTCTCGCACCCGGAACTCGGGAAGCGCATTCTCGATCGCGTCGCCGACGAGGTGGGCGAGATCGCGGAGATCGAGCACTACCCGCGCATCGACGGTCGCAACATGACCATGGTGCTCTCGCCCCTGAAGGACGGCAGGCGAAAGCGCAAGCCCGGCGAGGGCGAGACCTCGGAGCGCTCGACCGCTGCCCCCGCCCCTGTTCCCGCCCCCGACGAAGCGTCGTCAACTGAAGAACCCGCAGCCGACATCGCAGCCGACACTGACGCATCCGAGGCGCCCGCCCCGGATGCGGCACAAGGGGAAGACCCCGCCGAACTGGCCCAAGAGTCGGCCTCCTAGGGGTTGTTCCGAAGCCCGACTCACCCGCCACCACGACGACACAGCCCGCACACGCGTTGCAGCGAAGGAGTTCGACGATGCCCAAGACCAAGACGCACCGAGCGTCCGCCAAGCGGTTCAAGGTGACCGGCACCGGCCGGCTGCTGCGCCGCCGCGGGTTCCGAGCGCACATCCTGCGCAAGAAGTCGAGCACGCGTACTCGTCGGCTGGGTCGTCCCGCGGAGGTCACGGGCGGTCAAAAGCGCCAAGTCCGTCGGGCGCTCAGCCTGTAGTCAGCTTCGCCCATCGGCGCCGTTCTCACATTGATTCGAAGGAGTTTGCAATGGCACGCGTCAAGCGTTCGGTCCACTCGAAGAAGCACCGCCGGAAGGTGCTTGATCGCGCGAAGGGGTACTCCGGCGCACGCAGCCGGCGGTTCAAGACCGCCAACGAGCAGGTCATGCATTCGCTCCAGTACGCCTATCGCGACCGGAGGGCGAAAAAGCGCGACTTCCGCCGGCTGTGGATCGCCCGCATCAATGCAGCGTGCCGCGAGCGCGACATGGCCTACTCCAGGTTCATCGCCGGGTTGAAGTCTGCGGGCATCGAGGTCGACCGCAAGGTCCTCGCCGATCTCGCCGTGACCGAGCCCGAAGCGTTCGACGCACTCGTGGACCAGGCGCGCCAGGCGCTCGAAGCCGCCTGAGCCGATCGCTGGTCAGGCGGCGTC
Source organism: Acidimicrobiia bacterium (assembly GCA_035293045.1). GTDB lineage: Bacteria > Actinomycetota > Acidimicrobiia > IMCC26256 > JACPCJ01 > DATDOY01. The sequence continues at coordinate 17,240 of DATDOY010000134.1, read as the reverse complement.
GCCGCTCGGTCCGAAGAGCGCGGAGGTCAAGCGCCTCCGCCGACTCGTTCTCAAACGAGCGGAGCGTCAGTCGCGCGCGCTGTGCGTCGTCGAAGGAGTTCGCGGCGTGGCCGCCGCACTCGCCTCTGGCCACCCCGTCGAGCGGGTGTACACGGCCCCCAACGGCGAGCACCTCGAGGAGATCCTCGCGACGGCGCGGGGGCGAGGGATCGAGGTTCAGCCCCTCGCGGACGGAGTGATCGAGAGCGTGGCCGACACGAGCACCCCCCAGCCCGTGCTTGCCGTCGTCCGCATCCCTGAGTGCGATCTGCGGCAGCTCGACGACGTCTCCTTGGTTGTCGTGCTCGCGGGGATCTCCGACCCCGGAAACGCCGGCACGATCGTCCGCGTCGCCGAGGGATCGGGGGCGACGGCGGTAGTCTTTGGCACCGGCTCGACCGAGCCGTTCTCGCCGAAGGCCGTGCGTGCTTCGGCCGGGGCCGTGTTTCAGATTCCGATCATCCAGGGTGCGACGACGCAAGAGGCCCTCGACGTCCTCGGCAACCGGGGGGTCCGGCGTCTCGGAACCGCCGCGGGGGGCGGCGAGCCATATGACCAGGTGGGCTGGCAAGTGCCGACCGCGCTCGTCCTCGGAAACGAGGCGTGGGGAGTCCCAGAGGACGTGCGGTCGTTGATCGACGGCTGGGTCACCATCCCGATGGCGGGCCGAATCGAGTCGCTGAACGTCGCCATGGCGGCGTCCGTGCTCCTCTTCGAGGCTCTGCGCGCTCGCACCCGTGGCGGAGACGGCCAATGAGTGAGAGCGCGTACGACGAGCTCCCCGACGCCGTGCTCGTGCTCGACGGCGATCAGCGCATCGTGGATGCCAACACGGCGGCATCAGCCCTGCTTGGTTTCGGCCGAGCACAACTCATCGGCGCGCCGGCCGGCGAACTCCTCGGGTTGCGGGGACGCGACGGCGGACCGGTTTGGGTCGGAGGATGGCCCGATGCGTCGAGGCTTGCCTCTGTGAGCGGCATCCCCGAGCAGGTCATCCAATGCCGCTCGGCGCGGGGAGACGAGCTGAGCGTGGCGGTGACCGGGCGCTACCGCCGGGGTGAGACGGGAACGATCGTCGGGGCCGTGTACGTGCTGCGGCCGGTCCGGCGACGCGATCGGGAGGCTGCGAGCGGAATCGAAGTGGTCTCGACCGTGTCTCACGAGCTGCGCTCGCCGCTCACCTCGGTCAAGGGGTTCACGTCGCTCATGCTCAATCGATGGGACCGCCTGAGCGATCAGCAAAAGCGCGAGATGATCGAGCAGGTCCACGTCGACGCCGACCGCGTGACGCGGCTCGTGACCGAGCTTCTCGACATCTCGCGGCTCGAAACCGGCCGGCTCAAACTACGACGCCGGATGATCGAACTCCCGCCGCTCATCGACAAGGTTGTCGGCGACGTCCGCAACATGCACCCCAACCTCGAAGTCGCCCTCGACCTCCCCGAAAACGTCCCCGAGGTCTACGCCGACCCTGACAAGATTCTGCAGGTGTTGACGAACCTGGTCGAGAACACGTGCAAGTACGCCGGGGCTGAGGGCGTCCGCGTGAGCGTCCACACGCTCGAGGGCGCCGGGCAGGTGTCTCTCGCGGTCCACGATCGCGGTCCGGGCATTCCCGCCGATGACCTCCACCGCGTCTTCACGAAGTTCTACCGCTCGGGCGAAGGCCGGCCGACCGGATCCGGCCTCGGGCTCTACATCGCCCGCGGCATCGTCGAGGCCCACGGGGGTCGCATGACCGTCGAGAGCACCATGGGCGAAGGCACCGTGTTCTCGTTCACGCTTCCCGCCGGCGTCCCCGAGGAACTCGACTTCGACGGTGGTCAGGAATGAGCGCCGACGCGCTCCGTGCGGCCCTCGAAGGTGCGTTCCAGGCGGCTGAGGCGGCCATCGCCGCGGCCGAGGGCACCGCCGATTTGGATCGGATCGATCGGGAGTTCCTCGGCAAGTCGTCGATCGCGGCGAGCACCAAGGACGAGATCAAGGGACTGGACCCGCCAGACCGCCCGGTGGTCGGCAAGGCGCTGAACGAGTTTCGGAGTCGCCTCGCCGGATTGCTCGACGTCCGGCGAGCGGGGTTCGCGGGCGCCGACGCGACACACCTTGCAGCGACGGAGTATGAGGACGTCACCGTGTCCGGCTCGGGCACGGAGCAGGGCCACCTTCATCTCGTCACGCAAGTGCAACAGGAACTCGAGGATCTCTTCGTCGGGTTCGGTTATCGCGTGGCAGAAGGCCCCGAGGTCGAGACCGACTGGTACAACTTCGGAGCGCTCAACATGCCGGAGGCCCACCCGGCGCGGTCGATGTGGGACACGCTGTACGCGCGGCTCGGTGCGCCCGAGCAGGTGCTGCTCCGTACCCACACGTCGCCGGTCCAGATTCGGGTGATGGAGGAGCAGGAGCCGCCGATCTACGTCGTGGCCCCCGGCCGGTGCTACCGCAAGGAGACCCTCGACGCCCGTCACTCGCCGATGTTCCATCAGATCGAGGGCCTCGTCGTCGACCGGGGTATCACCTTCGGCGACCTCGCCGGGACGATCGAGGCATTCACGCAGGCGTACTTCGGGGAGAAGCACCACGCGCGGCTGAGGCCGTCGTATTTCCCCTTCACCGAGCCGTCGGCCGAGTTCGAGGTGACCTGCATCTTCTGCGAGGGCTCTGGCTGCAGCACGTGTTCCCAAAGCGGTTGGATCGAGCTGGGTGGCTGCGGCATGGTCGATCCGAACGTGTTCGATGCGGTGGGAATCGACTCCGAGGTGTGGTCGGGATTCGCATTCGGGTTCGGCCTCGAGCGGATGGCGATGATCCGCTTTGGCATCGACCACATCAAGACGTTCTTCGAGAACGACGTCCGCTTCCTCGCCCAGTTCTAAGGTTCCGCCGACATGCGTACCCCTCTTTCGTGGATTCGAGAATTCGCGCCGATCGATGCGAGCGCGGCCGACGTGGCCGACGCGCTGAATGAGATCGGTCTCATCGTCGACGCCATGGAGGTGCCGGGCCGGGAGATCAACGGCGTCGTCGCGGCGCGGGTCCTCGCCGTCGCCGATCACCCCGACGCCGACAAGCTCACGCTGGTCGACATCGATCACGGCGCGGACACCACGCGCGTGGTCTGTGGCGCCCGCAATCTTGCAGCCGGCGACGTCGTTCCGTATGCGCCCGCCGGGGCGACCCTCCCGGGCGGCTTCACATTGGAGCGCCGAAAAATTCGGGGGCAAGTGTCGGACGGGATGCTGTGCTCGGCGCGCGAGCTCGGGCTGGGCGACGACCACGACGGAATCCTTCACCTCTCACCCGACGCCGCGCTTGGATCCGACGTTCGGGAGATCCTCGGCCTCGACGATGTCGTCTACGACCTCGACATCACACCAAACCGACCGGACGCCATGTCGGTGGTCGGTGTGGCACGAGATCTTGCGGCGAAGCTGGGTGTGCCGTTCGCCTTGCCGACCCCGGTTGTGAAGTCGTCGGGTCCGGCCGCGCAATCGGTCGCCAGCGTCGAAGTGCTGGCACCGGATCGCTGCGGTCGCTACGTAGCGATGACGGGCGCGGTCCGCCTCGGCGCCTCCCCGGATTGGCTGGCGCGGCGGCTCACCCTCGCGGGCCTGCGCCCGATCGCGAACGTCGTAGATGTCACCAACTACGTCCTGCTCGAGCGCGGTCAGCCGCTGCACGCCTTCGACCACGACCTCCTCGGCGGCGGTGGAATACGGGTCCGCACCGCCGCGGCAGAGGAACGCATCACGACGCTGGACGGCGTCGATCGCGCGCTTACCCCGGAAGACCTGTTGATCTGCGACGCGAAGGACGTGCCGCAGGCCATCGCCGGTGTCATGGGGGGCGCGACCTCCGAGGTCCACGCGGGGACGACGAGCGTGCTGCTCGAAGCGGCGTACTTCCAGCCGGCGGGCATCCTCAGGACGTCGAAGCGACTCGGTCTGCGGAGCGAAGCAAGCGCACGCTTCGAGCGCGGAACCGATCCCAACGGCGTGCTGGTCGCCGCCGAGCGCGCGTGGGAGCTGCTGACCGAGGTGTCCAACGGAGAGCCGGGGGCGGGTGCCGTGGACGTGTACCCGTCACCGGTGGCCCGCCCGCGCATCACGCTCCGAACGCAGCGGGTCGCCGACCTGCTCGGTGAGGACTTCACGGCCGAGCAGATCAGTGCGTACCTCACGCCGCTCGAACTCGGGGTTACCGCGGGATCACCCGGCACGTTCGAGGTGGACGTACCTACGTTCCGTCCCGACCTCGAGCGAGAGGTGGATTTGATCGAGGAGGTCGCCCGGCTGCACGGGTACAACCGCTTCGCTCGCACGCTCCCGCGGCCCCGTGAGCAGGTCGGCGCCCTCACCGGACCGCAACGCGAGCGGCGTGCACTTCGGCAGATCCTGGCCGACCGCGGGTGTTCGGAAGCGATGTCGGTGGCGCTCGTTGCCCCGGCCGACCTCGAGCGAGCGGGCTACCCCGGGGCGGGGATCGAGATCGAGAACCCTCTCCGCGTGGAGGAGTCGCTCCTGCGAACGGCGATCCTTCCGGGCCTCCTCCGCTCGGTCGCCTTCAACGCGGCGCACGGACTTCCCGACGTGCAGCTGTTCGAAGTGGGCCACGTCTTCCTCTCGCCCCCGCCCGACCAGGTGTTGCCTGACGAGCAAGAGCACGTCGCCGTGGTGCTCGCCGGCAAGGTTCGCCGACGGCCCCGCGAGGCCGACCGCGCCGTCGCCCCGGGGGACGCGGTTGGCCTCATCGAGGCGATGACGTCCTCCCTCGGCCTTGCCGACTGGTCGCTCGAGCCTGCACAGCGGCCCGGGTTCCACCCGGCCCGGTGCGCCGCGCTGTTCGTCGACGGCGCCGAGGCGGGCGTGGTAGGCGAGATCGCTGCACCGGTTCGCGCTGCGCTCGAACTTCCTGAGGCCGCGGTCGGCCTTGAGGTGGATCTGGGCCGCCTGCTCGCCGGTGCACGATCCCCGCGCCAGTTTCGGGAGCCCTCCCGCTTCCCGGCCTCGTGGATCGACCTTGCCTTCTCGCTTCCGAGGGCCGTCCCGGCTCGACGCGTGTTGGCCACGCTCGAGGATGCCGGCGGTGCGCTCCTCGAACACGTCGAGTTGTTCGATGTCTTCGAGTCCGAGGCGTTGGGTGCTGGCAGCGTGAGCCTGGCCTTTCGACTCCGGTTCCGTGCACCCGACCGCACGCTGACCGACGCCGACGTCGGGGATGTTCGCCAGGCCTGCATCGGCGCTGTCGAGCGCGCCCACGGGGCTCGGTTGCGCGGCTGACCCATGGTTTGATCCGTCCACCGCTCGATCGCGGCATGCGAGCGGTCGTGTGATCGAGGGCGCCTCCTACGGCGCGGATCGCCCCCAAGTAGACGCGGACGCAGTGCCTCCGCTGTCCCTACCCGCCGAGGCGAACCTCGCCGGCGGCTGTGGTCACGCCCTTCGTCAGGTTGCGAATGACGAAGCGTGCGTGCCCGTCGACTCCACACACGGATGCCTCGACGGTGTCGCCTTCGAGCACGAGGCCGAAGAACCGGGCTTCGATCTCGGCGTGCTCGAGGCACGCGACACCCCGCTCGTCGAGCAGCAGCGAGCACGCCGGACCGAGGGTCTGCATTCCCATCGCCACCATGCCGGGCAGGCCCATCTCTCGAGCGGCGGTGTCGTCGGAGTGGAAGTTGCCGGCGCGTGAATAGGTGCGCAGCCGGTCGGCGGTGAGCGTCATGGATCGAACAGCCGGCTCCGTGCCGCCCGGAAGCGTGTATGCGGGCCGCCCGGGCGCGCCGGTGTCGCCCGCCCCAGGGCGGCGTCGAGAGTCGGCGAGCTCGAGATCGGCCGACCAGACCAGGTCGCCGTCGGCGGTGCGTACTTCACTGCTCACGGTGAAATAGTCACGCTCGCGCTTCTCGAATCGCTCGCGCACCTTGCCGGTGACAACCAGGGACGCGGGGGCGGCGACCGACCGGTGGCAGCGAAGGCGGCCCCAGGTGTGAAGGAGGCCCTCCCGAACGGTCTGCTGGACGAGGAGGATCGCGAAGTTGACGACCATCGGCGGATACAGGAGTCCGGCGTTCCGAGCCGGGTGGTCGACACCGGCGCCGGCCCAATACCGCTCGTTCGCCTCGCGCGAGACCTCGATGTCGAGGTGGCCGAGGTCCGTCCCGGGCAGCGGGAACGGTGAGTGGGAAGTCTGCATGCTTATTCAGATGTGTGTATAGTGCGTGGCATGGCGAAAGCAGCGGTGATCGGAGGATCAGGCTACACGGGGGCCGAGCTTCTCCGGATTTTGACGCGGCACACGGAGATCGAGGTCGTGCAGGTCACCGCGTCGACCAACGCGGGTGCGCGCGTGAGCGATCTCTACCCGGGCTTGGGGCCGGCCTACGGAGACGTGCGGTTCGACTCGGTGGACGGAGACCTCTCGGAGGGTCTGGACCTCGCCTTTGTGGCCCTTCCGCACGGGGAGTCGCAGCGACAGATGCCGCGCCTCGTCGAGCAGGTCGATCACGTCATCGACATCGGGGCCGACTTTCGGCTCCCGAGCACGTCGTATCGGCGTTGGTACGGCGCCGAACACGAGGCGCCTGAGCTGATCGGCGCGTTCGCATACGGCCTCCCAGAACTCTTCCGGGGGGAGATCCGCACCTTCCGCCATGTGGCCAACCCCGGCTGCTATCCCACGGCGGCGATCCTCGCCCTCGCGCCGGCGGTGGCGCGCGGACTCGCAGAACCGGTCGGCCTGGTGGTCGACGCGATCTCCGGCGTCTCCGGGCGCGGTCGGGGTCTCAGCACCGAGAGCCTGTTCACCGAGGCCAACGAGGGGGTCTCCGCGTACGGCCTGCTCGACCATCGGCACACGGCCGAAATGGAGATGGCGCTCTCCGCCGTGGCGGGTCAGGCGGCTCAGGTGCTCTTCACGCCGCACCTCGCGCCGATGACGAGGGGAATTCTCGCCACGTGTTACGCGCGACCGGCGGGCGACGGCTTGAGCCAGGCGAAACTGTTCGAGGCGTACCGCGACTTCTACGCGGGCGAGCCGTTCGTCCACGTGACCACCGAGCCGGTCTCGACGCGGGCGACGGCGGGGGCCAATGCCGTGTTCGTCACGCCGCGGTTCGACCCACGCACGGAGACGATCATCGTGGTCGCGGCTGAGGACAACCTCGTCAAGGGTGCCTCGGGCCAGGCCGTGCAGAACGCCAACATTCTTCTCGGGCTGCCGGAGACGGCGGGCCTCGAGACCGTGGGTCTCGTCCCGTGAGCGTCACCGCGGCACAGGGCTTCGAAGCGGGCGGCACCGCCTGCGGGATCAAAGCCGGCGGTGCACCGGACCTCGCCATGGTCGCGACCTCGGGTCGCCAGCCGGTCTCAGCTGCCGCAGTCTTCACCACCAACAAGGTGCAAGCGGCCCCGGTGCGCGTCAGCCGGGAGCACCTCGGGGACGGTCGTGCGACCGCGGTGGTGCTGAACTCGGGAAACGCCAACGCGGCAACGGGGGAGTCGGGACTCCGGGATGCGGAGCGGATGTGCCAGTTGACCGCGGAGAGCCTCGCCTGCGACGTCACGGACGTGCTTGTGTGCTCGACGGGGCTCATCGGCATCCCACTCAGCATGGCGCCGATCGAGGCGGGGATTCCGGCGCTCGCCGGAACGCTCAGTTCGGCGCCCGCGGGCGGTTCCGACGCCGCCCGGGCGATCATGACGACGGACACCCATCCCAAGGAGGCGGCGGCCAGCGTCTCGGTGAAGGGCGCGACCGTGACCGTGGGTGCGATGGCCAAGGGTGCAGCGATGCTGTCGCCCGCCATGGCCACGATGCTCTGCGTGGTGACGACCGACGCGCAGATCGCACCGGGCGATCTGCGCGGGTTGCTCGATGTCGCGGTCGAGGCGTCGTTCCATCAGATGACTGTCGACGGGTGCACCAGCACGAACGACACGGTGATTGCTCTCGCGAGCGGTGCGTCGGGGGCGCCGGCCATCGAGCGGGGCACCTCGGCTTACCACGACCTGTCGCAGGCACTCACCGCGGTGCTCCAGGACATTGCCCGCCAGATGGCACGCGACGCGGAAGGGGCCACGAAACTGGTCGCCATCCACGTCGGGGGAGCGCGCTCCGACGAGGAGGCACGCCGTGCCGCTCGTCAGGTCGCCAACAGCCTGCTGGTCAAGTGTTCGTTCTACGGACAGGACCCGTATTGGGGTCGCGTCCTCTCCGAACTCGGGGCGAGCGGCGTCGCCCTCGAGCCCGACCGCGTTTCCGTCGCGTACGGAGGCGTTGTGGTCTGCCGCGGTGGTGTCGCAGCGGAGCACGACGTCGAGGCCGTTCGGAAGGTCATGGCCGATCGCGAGATCGAGGTCGCTTGCGATCTTGGATTGGGGACCGGGTCCGCCACCATCCTCACCAGCGACCTGACCCATGCATACGTCGACGAGAACATGGGGACGTCGTGACGACCACATCGCCGGGTGACCTCACCCCGGAACACAAGACAGCGATCCTGGTCGAGGCCCTCCCATACATCCTCGAGTTTCGGGGCAAGGTGGTGGTCGTCAAGCTCGGCGGCGCGGCCATGACCGATCCGAAGCTCGCAGACTCGTTCGCCGAGGACGTCGTGCTGATGCAGTCGGTCGGGATCTACCCGGTCGTCGTGCACGGCGGCGGCCCTCAAATCAGCGACCTCATGCGCCGCCTCGGCAAGGAGCCGGAGTTCGTGGATGGCTTGCGCGTCACCGACGCCGAGACCGTCGACATCGCGCGTATGGCGCTCGTGGGGAAGGTCAATCGCGAACTCGTCGGCGCCGTGAATCGCCACGGTCCCCATGCGGTGGGACTGTCGGGCGAGGACGCCGGCCTTATCACCGTGAGCCAGCGCGATCCCCGCCTCGGCTTCGTCGGCGACGTGGAGTCGGTGGATCCGTCGGTGATCGAGCGCCTGCTCCGCGAGGACTTCCTCCCGATCGTCGCCACGATCGGCACCGACGCGTCGGGCCAGGCCTACAACGTCAACGCCGACGCGGTCGCCGGAGCGATCGCTGAGGCGCTTGGCGCGGAGAAGCTGGTATACCTCACCGACGTCGAGGGGATCTACGCCGACTTCGCCGACAAGGCGTCGCTCATCAGCGAGATGCACGTCGGCGAGCTCGAGCGCATGATCGGAACGGGTGCCCTCGGCGAGGGGATGATCCCCAAGGTCCGCTCGTGCGTGTCGGCGATTCGCGGCGGCGTGGCGCGTGCGCACATCCTCAACGGACAGGTTCCGCACGCACTTCTGCTGGAGTTCTTCACGCGCGAGGGCATCGGCACGATGGTGATTCCCGAGGAGGTCGCGCCGTGAGCGCCCTCGAGACGCTTCAGTTGCTCGACGCGGAGCATGTGATGCAGACCTACGGCAGGGTGCCGATCGCATTCGTGCGCGGCAGCGGGTGCCGGCTCTGGGACAGCGAAGGCCGGGAATATCTCGACTTTCTTGCCGGGCTCGCGGTGGTCTCGCTCGGCCACGCGCATCCGGAAGTGGCGTCCGCGATCGCCGATCAGGCGAACACGCTCCTCCACGTCTCGAACCTCTACTACAACGACCTTCAGCCTCGCCTGGCCGCTCGCATTGACGGCCTCCTGGGTGGGGGAGGACGCGTGTTCTTCGGGAACTCGGGGGCCGAGGCCAACGAGTGCGCGATCAAGCTGGCCCGCCGATGGGGCATGACGCACGGTGGTCCCAGTCGCTTTCACGTGGTGACGGCGTTCCGCTCCTTTCACGGCCGCACGCTGGCGACGCTCGCGGCCACGGGTCAGCCCGAGAAGCAGGAGCCGTTCCAGCCCGTCCCGGAAGGATTCCGCCACGTCCCCTTCGGCGATCCCGCGGCTCTCGAGGCGGCGATGGACGACCGGGTGGCGGCGGTGCTGCTCGAGCCGGTGCAGGGAGAGGGCGGCGTGAACCCCGCCCCGGAGGGATACCTCGAAGCGGTCAGGGCGCTTTGCGATGAGCGTGACGCGTTGATGATCGTCGACGAGGTCCAGACCGGGTTGGGCCGCACCGGCCGTTGGTTCGGTTTTGAGCACGCCGGCGTACGGCCCGACGTGGTCACCATCGCCAAGGCCCTCGGGAATGGGATGCCGATTGGTGCGTGCTGGGCGCGTGCGGAGGTCGGCGAATCGTTCTCGCCGGGGGACCACGCCACGACCTTCGGCGGCCAACCACTCGCCGCACGGGCGGCCCTTGCCGTCCTCGACGTGATGGAGCGCGAGGACGTCCCGACGCGGGCGTTTCGGGCCGGCAAGCGCCTTGCGGACGGCGTGCTGACGCTGCCGGGCGTCGTCGCCGTTCGGGGCTGGGGTCTGCTCCTCGGAGCGCAGCTGAACCGACCCGTGGCGGGCGCGGTGGTGGCGGCGTGCCTCGAGGGCGGCCTGGTCGTGAACGCGGTCGCGGCAGACACGATCCGCTTCGCGCCACCGCTGCTGGTCAGTGACGACGAGATCGACGTGGCCGTCGACATCGTCGGCGCGGCGCTGGCCGATTTGATCGGAGAAGGGAACGCATGAAACCGAGATTCTTGGACGTCGACGACCTCGATCATGCCGGCCTCGAGCGGGTGCTCGCTCGGGCGATCGCGTGGAAGGTGGACCCGGCGAGCGTGGAACCCGTCCTCGCGGGGCGAGGCGTTGCCGCGCTGTTCGAAAAGCCGTCGTTGCGCACGCGCGTGAGCACCGAGATGGCGGTGGCGACGCTCGGGGGCCACCCGGTGAGTCTCCGCGGCGAGGAAGTGGGATTCGGGTCGCGCGAGACCCCCGCCGACATCGCCCGCACGCTCGCCGGCTACTGCGCGGTCATCACGGCACGCGTCTTCGACCACGCCGTGCTCGAGGAGATGGCCGACGCCGTGGCATCGCGGATGACCCCGGTGGTCAACCTCCTGTCGGATGACGCCCACCCCTGTCAGGCGCTCGCCGATCTCATGACGCTGCGCGAGCAGTGGGGGTCGCTCGAGGGGCGGCGGTTGGCGTATGTGGGCGACGGCAACAACATGGCCGCGTCTCTCGCCATCGGTGCGGCGATGACCGGCATGGAGATGGTGTTGGCGACCCCGTCGGGGTACGAACTCGACGAGGAGGTGGTCGCCCGGGCCCGCAACCTCGGAGGATCGGTCGAGGTTCATTCGGTGCCGCACGAGGCCGTCCAAGGCGTGGACGCCATCTACACCGACGTGTGGACCTCCATGGGCCAGGAGGAGGAAGCGGCGGCGCGCCGGGTCGCGTTCGAAGGCTTCTGCGTCGACGAGGCGCTGATGGACGCGGTCGGGGGCAAGGCCCTCTTCTTGCACTGTCTGCCGGCTCATCGGGGCGAGGAGGTCGCCGACGCCGTGATCGACGGGCCGAATTCCGTGGTGTGGCAGCAGGCGGAGAACCGCATGCATGCAATCCGCTCGCTGTTCGTCGAACTGCTTGCGGAGGATGCGTGATGGCAACGCTGGGTAAGCCGCAGCGCCAGCACCGGATCTCCAAATTGCTGGAAGAGCAGGTGGTTTCGAGCCAGGCACAACTCGTGGAGCTGCTCGCGGCGGACGGCGTCGTCGCCACGCAGGCGACGGTGAGCCGCGACCTCGAAGAGCTGGGGGCGGTCAAAGTCCGAATTCCCGGGGGCTCGACGGCCTACGCGATTCCCGAACACGCCAAAGAGCGCCCGGTCCCGGAGGACCACCTGCGTCGCGTGATGGGAGATTTCGTGGTCGAGGTGCGCTCGAGCGGCAATCTCGTTGTCCTGCGAACGCCACCGGGGTCGGCCCACGTCGTGGGATCCGCCCTCGATCGCGCGTCGTTGCCCGACGTGATCGGGACGGTCGCCGGTGACGACACGGTGCTCGTGGTGTGCAGCGAGGCGGTCGGGGCGCAGCCCGTCGCCGAGGATCTCGGCGAGCTCGCCGGACTAGAGACGGAGTAGGGATGGGGAAGCCGACGGCGAGACGCGTGGTCCTGGCCTACTCGGGTGGGCTGGACACCTCGGTCGCGGTCCGATGGATGCGCGAGGAGTGGGGCGTGGAGGTCGTCGCCCTCGCGGTCGACGTCGGGCAGGCCGAGGACTTCGAGGCGGTACGCGATCGGGCGCTGGCCGCGGGCGCCGTCGCGGCCGACGTCGTGGACGCCAAGGCCGAGTTCGCGCGCGACTTCGTATCTCGCGCCATCCAGGCGAACGCCCTTTACGAGGGGAAGTATCCGCTGGTCTCGTCGCTGTCCCGCCCCCTCATAGCCCGCCATTTGGTTCGTGTGGCCCGCGAGGTCGGCGCGGACGCCGTCGCCCACGGATGCACCGGGAAGGGGAACGATCAGGTGCGCTTCGAGGTGTCGTCACGGGCGCTGGCGCCCGACCTCGACGTGCTCGCGCCAGTCCGCGAGTGGGGCATGACCCGGGACGACTGCATCGATTACGCCGCCCGTCACGAGATCCCGATCACGGTGACGCGCGAGAAGCCGTACTCCATCGACGAGAACCTGTGGGGGAAGGCGATCGAGTGTGGGGCGATCGAGGACCCGTGGAACCCTGCGCCCGAGGACATCTACACGATGGTGCAGCAACCGCCGCCGGACATCGGGCGCGACTCGGTGTCGGTCACGTTCGACCAGGGTGTTCCCGTGGGCCTCGACGGCGAGCCGATGGCCTTGGACGCGCTGGTGGGGGCGATGAACTCCCGGGTGGGGCGCTTCGGCTGGGGATCGGTCGACATGGTCGAGAACCGGCGGGTCGGCATCAAGAGTCGAGAGGTCTACGAGTGCCCGGGCGCGCTCAGCCTGATCATGGCCCACGCCGATTTGGAGTCGATCACGCTCGAGCGCGACGTCGCTCGAGAGAAGCAACGCCTCGACATCCGATACGCGGAGCTGATCTACGACGGTCTCTGGTATTCGCCGCTGAGGGAGGCGCTGGACGCCTTCGTGGTGTCGTCGCAGCGCCACGTGACCGGCGAGGTGCGTCTCGCACTTTCGGCCGGGCGCTGCGCCATCTCGGGACGGCGCGCGGAGCGACCGCTCTACGACTACGCATTGGCCACCTACGAGGCCGACGACCAGTTCCGCCACGAGGATGCCGGGGGATTCGTGCGGCTCTGGGGTCTTGGGCTCGAGACGTGGTCACGCCGTCAGGGCGGACCCGCGGAAGGGCAGGGCGACGTCGATGGCTGACGACAGCGCGGGCGCCAAGCCGCTCTGGCATGGCCGCATGAGCGACGATCCAGCCGAAGACCTCCTCGCCTTCACGGTGAGTTTGCCGTTCGACATCCGGCTGGGTGCGGACGACATCGAAGGCTCCCGTGCCCACGTGCGAATGCTGGCGGCGCAGGGGATCATCGAGGCTGAGGAGTGCGCCGTGATCCTCGCTGCGCTCGATCGCGTGGCGAAGGAGATCGAGGAGGGAGTGTTCCGGTTCGCGCCGACGGACGAGGACGTGCACACCGCGGTCGAGCGGCGCGTCACCGAGCTTGCCGGGGCGGCAGGCGCCAAGATGCACACGGGCCGGAGCCGCAACGACCAGGTCGCGCTGGATCTTCGCCTCTACGTTCGGCGAGAGGGCGCCGCGGTACGCGAGCGGCTCGCCAGCCTCATGGGGGTGCTCGTGCGGCGGGCCGAGGACGCCCGAGACGCCTATCTCCCCGGTTACACGCATCTGCAGCGAGCGCAGCCGGTCCTGCTGGCGCACCACCTGCTGGCCCACTTCTGGGCCTTGGCGCGGGATGTCGAGCGCCTGGATCAGGCGCTGGCGCGCGCGGAGGTTTCCCCGCTGGGGGCGGGCGCGCTAGCGGGAACGAGCCTGCCCGTGGATCCTGATGCCACGGCGGCGACGCTCGGCTTCGCACGCCGGTTCGACAATTCCATGGACGCGGTGTCGGATCGCGACTTCGTTGCAGAGCTGCTCTTTGTCGCCGCTCTGGCGCAGGTCCACCTTTCCCGTATGGGCGAAGAGATCGTGTTGTGGTCGACGGACGAGTTCGGATTCGTGCGTCTCGCAGACGAGTACGCGACGGGCTCGTCGATGCTGCCGCAAAAGAAGAACCCCGACATCGCCGAGTTGGCGCGTGGGAAGGCCGGTCGATTGATCGGTGACCTCACGGGCTTCCTGGCGACACTCAAGGGCCTCCCGCTGGCCTACAACCGCGATCTTCAGGAGGACAAGGAGCCGCTGTTCGACGCCCTCGACACGCTCGGGCTCTCGTCGGTCGCCCTCGGGGGATTGCTGTCGAGCGCGACGTTCGACGTGGAGCGGATGCGCGCCGCCGCGGACGACTCGGCGAGCGCGGCGACCGACCTTGCGGAGTACCTCGTCGGGTCGGGGATGCCGTTCCGCGAGGCGCACGCGCTCGTGGGGAATGTCGTCCGGCAGGCCATCGAGCGCGGGGTCCCGATCGAGGAGCTGGTGATGACGGAGCCGGCCCTCGGCCCGGAGGCGCTCGAGTTGCTCGGCGAGGGAGTAGCGGTGCAGCGCCGGACGAGCCCGGGCGCCGCCGGACCGGATGCGGTGAAGCCGCAGCTGGCGCGGGCGAAGGACTTGCTGGCGACGCTGACCCAGGAGAGATCGGCCTGAGCCGAGTCCTTGGGCGCTCGTTCTTTCGCCGGGAGGCCCTCGCGGTTGCTCCCGACCTGTTGAACAAGGTGCTGATCCGCGAGGACCCCACCGCGGGACGATTGTCTGGCCGCATCGTCGAGGTCGAGGCGTATCTGGGGGGTGAAGACCCCGCCAGCCACGGCTACAAGGGGCGCACGGCCCGCAACGCGGTCATGTTCGGCCCTCCCGGACACCTGTACGTGTATTTCACCTACGGCATGCACTACTGCGCCAACGTCGTGTGTGGCGAGGAGGGTGAGAGCGCGGCGGTATTGATTCGCGCCGTCGCGCCGCGTCCGCCGCTCGATCCGTTGTACGCCCGCCGACCAGCTGCGCGTCGCGACCGAGACCTGTGCTCTGGACCGGCGAAGTTGTGTCAGGCGCTCGGGATCGATCGGACCCTGAACGGTGTGGACCTCGTGAGAGGCGTGGTGCGACTGGTTGATGACGGCGTCGCCCCGCCGGCACGTCCGGCGCGCTCGCGCCGGATCGGCATCCGCGAGGCCGTCGAACACGAGTGGCGATTCGCGGTCCCGGGTGACCCCAACGTCAGCCGGTGAGGAATGCCGGACGGCGAGCCACGCGCCGGATTTGACGTGCACTTACCGTCGTGATTTTCAGGGGATGGGGGCGATTCCACGACGGAAAGCGCACAACGAACGCGGTCGCACCGACGGGCGCGTGATCATCCCCGCCGTCCGCGGCGTCGGGACTCGAAGCCGTGGAACACGCTCACGACGGGCATGGTGGCGAGGGCGGGCGCGACGAGCCACAGGGGGCGCTGAAGCCACCACTCACCCGTCGTGGCCTCCGGGGCGTCGAGGCCGACGAGGCGCAGGGCGCCGTAGGCGATGGCATAGCCCGTGAGGTGCCAAAGAAAGATCGTCATGGAGAGACGGTTGGCGGCGGCGACCCAGCGGGCCGGACGCTCCCGCTCCACCCAGCGCATGACGATCGGCCGCGCGAGTCCGATCAGGCCGACTTGGAGCAGACCGAGGGCGACGATCGTGAGGGTTGGAGGTGCCATGTTGGAGATCTGCTCACCGGGAACGCCGACCATCGAGCGCGGATACAGGCCCATGTTGGTGAATCCCGTGAGCGCGAACAGTCCGCCAATGGCGATCGTCCAGTGCGCGCGGGCCGGCGCCTCGCGCAGTCGCTCCCAGAAGAACCCGACCTGGTGCACGAGCGCCCACACCACGATCATGTTCACCCACGCGATCCCGTCGATGTCATAGCGGAAGCGGCCGAGGTCGACCCACATGGCCGCGCCGGCGAGGAGCACGAGGGCAACCTCGCCGATCGCGTCGTGGGTCTTGATCATGAGCGGGGTGATGAGGACGAGGACCACGTAGACCCCGAGGAACCAGAGGGGGCTGATGATGAGCAGGAGGCCCCGACCGGCCCATCCGACGCCGGGGGCGACGATCTCGACGCCGAGGCGAACGACTCCGACGACGGCGAGGGTGATGAGCGTCGGGCCGCCGAGGCGACCGAGGCGCCGCCGGACGAACGTGGCGTACCCGCCCCCGTTGGCGGCGACCGACCTCCAGGTGGCGAGGTGAGCGAACCCCCCGACGAAGAAGAAGAGCGGCATCACTTGGAGCAGCCAGGTCAGGAGCCAGAGCCCGTGGGTGGTGCCAATGGGGTTGGAGGCGTGCGGCCCGTCAGGACGCCACTGGACGACCGTGAACACCCAGTGCCACAGCACGACGATCAGCAGGCTGAAGGCGCGGAGGACATCGGCGTAGCCGTCGCGATCCGAGGGCGAGCGATCGTCGATCGCAACCTTGGTCCGGGCGATCACCGCGGTCATCGTGCGAGTCTTGCTGGCGACAGACCCGGGGTCAGGGATCCGAGAGGGGACCGCGCCTCGCCGGCGCTAGACGAGGGGATCGGCGTCGTTGGGATCGCACGCGGCACCCATCAGGTCACCGTCGCCGTTGGCCTGATCAGGGTTGGGCGTTCTGGGGCAGTTGTCGCTGCCGTCGACGACGCCGTCGAGGTCGCCGTCCGCGGGCGCGGTCGAAGGCGGGGGCACTGGGACGGTCGACGTACTCGGGTCGATGGGGAGACCCGTGACGGGGTCGATGGGGAGACCCGTGACGGGGTCGATGGCGAATGTGGTGGTGGTGGTTGGGCACCCCGCGACGGCCTCTTTCGAGGCGGTGTCGTCGGTTGCTCCTTCTTCGCTGCCACCGCTATCGACGGTTTGGCCGTCGGTTCCCGAAGTGAGCGTCTCGCACGGGATGCGGGTGGGAATCTTTCGGGTGACTTTGAAGTCGGGGGCGTCAGGGAAGTCTGAGGGGGGTGCCCACTGGAGCGCCTCCTCCATGAACAGCTTCCACGCCCTCGCCGGATACGAGCCGCCGGTCACGCGACGTTTTGTGAAGGGAGGACTCATCGACGTCGGCTTATCGGGGTCGCCCACCCACACGGCCGTGGAGAGGCTCGTTGAATAACCCACGAACCACGCGTCCCGCCAGCGTTGGGCGGTGCCGGTCTTGCCCGCCACCTCGTCGGTGATCTTGAGGCGAGCAGAGGTTGCCGTGCCGCCGGTGATCACCCGTCGCAGGATCTTGGTCACGTTGCGGGCCACCATCTCGGAGAGGAC